>JAYZDK010000027.1:0-7679 GCA_036337845.1 Myxococcota bacterium
GGCGGATTTCCGTGGCATTGATCTCAAACATCAACACCTCTTCTTCGTCGAGAACCTCGCGCATCGTGTCTACGTAGCTCTCAAGAAATCGACTGGTCTGATGGTGTGTCGAACCGTACAAGCGCGACATGCGCCCATACTTGATGAGGTTCTGGATAGCCAAGGAGGCCTTTTTGACAATCCTCCGGAGCTTTCGAACGTCCTCGTCAGGTGCCGAGACCTTGTCTAAGTACTGGTCCAGATCCGACACGCAGCCCTCCAAGACAAGAGTGTACCGCTGATGACGTATGCTGTATCCGTCTCCGGAGAACAGATGAGCCGTCTGCCACTAGGCGAAACCCTCCTGAAGTTGGGGTTGATCACATCCTCAGAGCTACAAAGCGTCCTGGTACGAGCAGCAGAGGACAAGCAACAAAAGCTCGGGGAAATCATTGTCCAACTGGGGCTAGTGGACGAAGAAGGGCTGGCCAAAGCACTGGCATTTCAATTCAATCTGGGCTTCGTAGCAGCCGAGAGGCTTCTTGGACTGGAACCCACCGCAGCCTCACTGTCCATACTTCCACGTTCACTCATGCTGGACGGCCCAGTACTCCCCACCTTCAAGGACCCCGAGTCCGGTGCGATCTCGTTGCTCGTGGCCGACCCCGGCAACGAGCCCTTGCTCCAAGAAATTCAAACCCGAACAAATGCGCCAAGCCTGAAGCTCTATGTGGTACCCCGCACTCCATTGATTGAGCTGTTGGAGCGCTCTCTGACCAATGTGTCCGTCCCCCAAGAACCCGTTGCGCCTCACGAGCCCCCCGAACCCGGCCCGCAGGTCGATATCCCGGAGGCTCGTCTGGCCATTGTCTTGGATACCAACGCTCAGAGACTCTCCAGCCTGAAACAGGCTGACCTCGAAGAAGGCACAAGCGCACTGTACGCCACCAGTACCGACCAGGTTTCCGAACACCTCGCCACCGGCCGGGCAGACCGGGTCCTGTATCGACAAGAAGACCGGGCCCGCGTCGAGGAACATCTCGAAGAGTGGAAAGCCCTTGAGCCGGGACTACACCACTGCGTAGTTCGCGGTTTCGGGCCTGGAAGCCATGTCGGAGTCGATTACGCAGCCGCCACAGACTTCCTGTTGAGCACCATGGAATTCCTGATGGCAGCTTCGGAGAGCGAAAACCTTGAGGTGCGGATTCGTATTCGGCGCACCACGGCTATCGCAAAAAGGATGGCACAAGAGCTCGGGCTAGCCCGAATAGAGCAAGACACAATCAGTCTCGCAGCCCTAATGCTTGAGCTGCAGGAAATGACCCTGCTCAAAGGCCTGTTGGCCGACAGCACAACCGAACGTTCGGCCGGAGGCAGGTTCGAGGCGGCACACGCTCTGCTCTCCCCCCTGAGCTGTCCCTACCCCGTCCTGGAACTACTCGAAGTACTGGAAGACAGGCTGCTCAAGAACACGGAGGTATCCGAGCATCCTGGAGCCGAAATCCTCTACACCGTCCGCACCGCCCTGAGAAAAAACCCGAATGCCTCCAATCTCATAGACGCCATCGGGGCGGAGCTCGAACATCACGCAGCGAATGTGGTTGAAGCCCTGCGCCTCATCACCGATCCGGTTCAACTCAACGCCAGACGCACCTCGGATGCCCCCTTGAAAACAGTGCTCATTGCAGAGCGGGACCCCGCCTTGCTGACAGCGCTGGAGTTGCGACTCTCACAGAAAGGGTTTGCGACTGTATTGGTTCAAGACGGCGAGGCCGCACTGACTCGAACCCGAGAACTCCGCCCAGAAGCCGTGATCGCCAACTTTCGAATGCCTCGAAAAGACGGGCTATCACTGGTCTTAGACCTCCGAAACGACCCGATTCTAAAGAACATTCCGGTGGTGTTGATCACCAATCAAAGCAGCGCCATCGACGTCACCCGCGGAAAAGAACTCGGCGCCTATGCCGTGCTGGAGAAACCACTCAACATCAAGGTGCTCCTAGAGCTTCTGGAGACGGCCATCCAGACGCCGGCTCCCCAACCCGAGGCGTAAGCCGGGAGAACACCCGAGCATGGCGTCCGCCGTTGAGTGGCCAGGCCCCAAGCTCCACAAACTGGGGCTCCAATGAGGCAATGACCTCCGCGACCGGTGGAAGGTCTTCCAGCACATAGTGCTGCTGTTCGAGCGTCGCCAGAATCTGCGACTCACTTGGCCAAGCCTGATCCGGGTCTGCTCCCACGTATACCAGTGAGGCCGCAGTGCGGTACCACTCATACGTTCCATTCGGATCGCCGATAAGCCCACGCACCCGACGCCCCGGAAGCTGTTCACGCACCTGGAGAACCAGGTATCCCTCATACCAATCGCCATCCTCACTGAACACGAGAACATCCCCTGGCGGAAGCACCTCAGAGAGCGCCTCCACCGGCCACCGATGTCCCCCAGGCTGGGAGGCCTGAGCGTAGCGCGGTGACACCCAAGACTCGTTCAAGACCTCCCCCCCTATCCACTGAGAAACCCGATCAGGTAAAGGCAGCCCTTGCCCCCACATTCGCAAACTCACCTGGTGTACCCCACACACCAACACCAGCAGTGTCACGCCCCAACCCGCTTTCGGTAATCGCCTGAGCCAGACCACAGTCAGAACGGACAGACATCCCAGGAGCGGAATCGTGTAGTACACCTGCTTCTTTTGAACCACCGTAAACACAAGCCAAGCCGCTAGCACCAAGACACCTGGCACTCGGTCCTTTGATGACTTTCTCAGCAACCATGCCCCCACAGCCAGCAATCCAGCCACCCCTGGCACCAGCCCCGCCTGAGCATCAAGGAGTGTGGAGAAATAGAACAGCAATGTTCGGATCGCAAACGGCTCTCTGCGCTCAGTGAGTGCCCCGGTAGAGTCCACCTCTCCCAAGGCAACCTGCTCCATCAACTCGGGCAGGTGATGAACGAAAAACCCCTGATACCAGGGGCCCGCGATGAGCAATACGACCCCCAGAGCGAACAAACTGTTTTTCATGCGCTGCTGTCTTTGAGCGCTCCGTAGACCCAACCCCCACTCCACGAGAACCGGTAGCAGAAGAAACAAGCCCACCGTAAGCCTGTCCATCAACAACCCCAACCCCAGCGCTACTCCCAGTCCGATCGACCAGCGCCTGTCACCAAACTTACGAGAACGAACCAGGCAGAGCGCCGAGAGAGTGACCCAAGCCACCGCTGCAAGATTGGGCTCGTATCGAACCAGGTTTCCAGTGACCGATGGATAGAGCGCCACCAACACCATCGCCAACATCCCAGCTCGACGGTCCAGAACAGCCCGGCTGAGTTGATAGGTCGCCCATAGCAGAAGTGCGAGGTGAGCCAAGTTCGCCAGAACCATGGCCTTGTGGGAACCACCTATCAGCGCAAATAGAGGCCAGGGCCAAACATAAAAGCCAGGGGGCCAAGGGTAGGTTTCAAGGAAGTGTTTGAGGTGGTAGGCATCCCGGTTCTCCCACGCCAGCCAGAAATCCAATGCATTTCCCACATGGAGAAACTCGTTCTGCAAACCGTCCATTCGGCCGTTGAGTTCATGCCAATCCAGAACCAGGATGGAGCTGGCAATCAGCAGCACACAGCCCCATAAAAAGGCACCATGACGCTGCAGCAGGCGATAAAGCGAAACGACATACCTCCAGAGGTATACAAGGGTCGGCTATACTATTCCTTGGAATCCACTATGGCTTATTCAGCACTAGAAGGCCTTCGGGTCGCATTGGTCTACCCCCCGTATGGACCCGTGAAAAACGAACCCGGCATCAAGGCCGTGAAAGAGAACTACGGAATCTTTCCCAGTCTGTCCTTGTTGTATGTGGCCGGAATCCTGGAGCAGGCCGGCTGTGAAGTGCTCTTGCTCGACGCCCACGCCGAGGACCTCGACCTCGACGAGACCGTGGCGCGTTTGCAGGCCTTTGGGCCTTCGTACATCGGCTACACCATCACCACCTACCTGTTCTTCCAGACTCTCGACTGGATTCGAGCCATCAAGAAGTGTGTCGACGTACCCACCATGGTCGGAGGGGTTCACCTCTCGATCTACCCGAAGGAAACTCTGACTCACGCCTCCATCGACTATGCGGTGACCGGTGAAGCCGAGTTCAGCCTGCCAGACCTCCTGCACTGCCTGGAAACCAACGGGGACCTGCGAGACGTCCGAGGCATCGCCTACCGACAAGGAGGGCCGGTCCACGAGGGCGGTGAAGTCATCGTTACCGAGCACCACCGGGATGTGGATGTAAACGAAGCCCCCTTTCCGGCCAGGCACCTGCTCGACAACACCATCTACCACTCGTTTATCAGCAAGTACAAGAACTTCAGTTGCTTCATTACCAGCCGTGGCTGTCCCTACAAATGCATCTTCTGTGAACAGGGGTCCAAGGCGTTTCGCGCCCGTGATCCCAAGAACGTCGTCGACGAGCTTGAGATTTGCTACTACGACCATGGAATTCGAGAACTGGACTTCTTCGACAGCTCCTTCACGATTCGAAAAGATCGGGTGATCGCAATCTGCGATGAGATCAAGAGACGCAAGCTTCCCCTGGTATGGGCCGCGCGAACGCGAGTCGATTGCATCAACAAAGATGTCCTCGAAGCCATGGCCAGCGCAGGGTGCAGTCGGATCTACTATGGAATCGAGTCCGGAAATCGAGAGATTCTCAAGGTTCTGAAGAAGTCCACCTCGCTTGAGCAGGTCAAGAGAATCATTCGTGAGACCCGAGAAACCGGCATCGACACCTTTGGCTACTTCATGGTGGGCAACCCCTATGAAACCGAGAAGACGATTCGCCAAACGATTCGCCTCGCTATCGAGCTGGACCTCGACTACGCCCAGTTCTCCAAGGTCACCCCCATGCCGGCTACCGAGATGTACACCATGATGATGGAGGAAACCGGGGTGGACTACTGGCGGGAATTCGTGCTGGAGCCTCACGACAGGCTGGTACCCCGCCCCCGCTGTGACCTCACGGATGCCGAGATCCAGCGCTGGGCGCGCCTCGGCTACCTGCGCTTCTACTACCGCCCCAGCATGATGTTCCGACAACTCCGACGCATGAAGTCGCTGGGCGAAGTCCAACGATCTGTACAAACCGCCGTGCAGATGCTGCGACACTCACAACTCGGAGAAGACTCAACCGGCATGGAGGTTGTGGGCTGATCGGATAGGCTCATCCCATGCTTGTTCTCGGCCTCGCCGACAATCACGACAGTGGTGCAGCCCTCTTAGAAGACGGGCGCTTGCTGGCGGCTTGTGGTCAGGAGCGTTTCGACCGCGTGAAAAACAGCGGCACATTCCCATTTTCGGCCATTGACGCCGTGCTGAACATCGCCGAGCGCAAAGCCAGCGAGGTCGACCGGGTGGTCGTCGGCACCGCCTATACGCCTTCCTGGCTCCTCAGGCGGTGGCCTTCCCTGCACCACTCGAGAAAGGGTAGTGAGAATCAGTTTGATCCCCTCCTAAACCTCTACATCACCTATCAGGTGGGCCTTCGTCGGCTGGGTCTACAAGGTCTCGAAATCCGAGCCTGCCAGAAAGTACTCCAAGGCCGATGTCTTGAGGCCGGCCTGCACAATGCTCAACTCAACCTCATGGACCACCATGCGGCTCACGCCCACGCCGCCTACCGCAGCCAACAACACTCCGAGTGCCTGGTACTGACCGCGGATGCCATGGGCGATGGGGTGACCTGCAGCACCTGGCGTGGCCAACAAGGCAATCTCGACAAGCTGTGGGATCAGTCCGGGTTTGCTGCACTCAATACGTACTATTCACGGATCACTCAATTGCTGGGCTTTCGCCCCAATCGTCACGAGGGAAAAATCACCGGTCTGGCGGCCATGACAGAACCTCCAGAAGACCTCCTGGCTCACTTTCGCGAGCAACTCCACTTCGTTGGTCCTGGGTTCTCTCGCACCAACTACCTGCAACGACAGCACCCCGAAGACTCGTTTCACAAACAACTCTCCACACGGACCCGTGAAGAAGTGGCCAGCGCTCTACAGGCCAACCTGGAAGAAGCGGTCACGCAGTGGGTGAGCCATTGGATTGAGAAGACCGGTATACACAACATCGCCCTGTGTGGGGGCATCTTCGCCAACGTGAAGCTGAACCAGCGAATCGCCGAACTCGACAACGTCGCCACGCTGTGGGTCTATCCCAATATGGGAGACGGCGGCCTGGCTGTAGGTGCCGCACTCGCGGCCAGCAATCGGCCCCCCATGCCCAGCGAAACAATGTACCAAGGCCCGCAATACAGCGAAAACGAGATCATTCGCGAGCTCCGAATCGCCGGCCTCAACAAGACCCGGCCCGATGACCTGGCTTTGGAGGCTGCAACCTTGTTGGAGGCCGGGAAAGTGGTAGGCCGTTTCGCAGGGAGGATGGAATTCGGCCCCCGCGCCCTGGGCAATCGATCTCTCTTGGTGCGACCCGACTCTCCCAACGTCAATACATGGCTCAACGAACAACTCGACCGGTCCGAGTTCATGCCTTTCGCACCCGTGGTGCGACAAGAAGATGCAGGAAGGTTCTTCCATGGGTACGAAAAGGCGCGTGAATCCGCTCGATTCATGACGGTCTGCTTTCCGTGTACCGAGGAGTTCCAATCCCTGGCCCCCGGCGCCGTGCATGTAGATGGTACAGCACGGCCCCAGGTGCTCTCCGCCAGCGATAATGCCGACTACTACGCACTACTCGATGCGTTCGCTCAACGAACCGGGCTACCCGCCTTGATCAATACCAGCTTCAATCGGCACGAAGAGCCCATCGTCTGCTCGCCTCATGACGCCATCTCGGCCTGGAAGGAAAGCCAACTCGATGCGCTCATCCTCGGTCCATTTCTGGTGCTTCGAGAAGAGTCCTGAACCCGCCTTCCAAAAGGAGGCCGTTCCAGACCACAACTCTCCGGCCAGGTACACCGTGTGCCGAGGGTCTGCACTCTTGCGAACCCGCAGAAAACTGTTGAGTTCTTTGCCTGCTGCGTTCTTGTGCACCCCTGGCTGCTGCAGGTTCATCCTCAAGCGCGTCACCCCCTGACTCCCCAGGTGCACCATGTGAATGGTGCCATCCGAATCGACCTGGTTGACGATTGCGACATGAGTGTTGCGATCATCGAGTCGCCCATTGCGATTGCGGTCATGAGTGTTGTCGAAAAAGATGGTGTCACCCACATCGACGTGCCGCTTAGACCGGGAAAAGAGCTTTTCCTCCAACGCAAGCGCGTGGAGCGCCGCCGCATTCCGAACCCCCACATCCACACCCGCGCGAGCATGAGCGGCATCCACGAAGCCCGAGCAGTCATAGCGGTAGGTGCTGGAGTTCACTCGGAGCTTGGACTTGCCCAGGTAGTAGGTTGCAGCCTGGGCAACTTTTCTGCCCCTGGGTGCAACCCGGCTCGGCTCAGACTTTGAGGCCTGCGCTCGTTCCCGTCGCTCAGGCGGATCGTCCGGACTTCCCGAAAGATGCCGCGTGGAACCCGGAAACCTCAGTGGTTGATGCGCACAACCCACCATAAAAATCAGTAGGATTGGCACCGGTAATGAACGCATAGTCTAAGCATAGTCATTGACATGGCAAGTTCACAACCTTTTCAGTCTTTGGTTTTCCAGCGCCAAGCCCCCCAACTCAAAACCGCAGTACCCCCCAGTCCCACAGAAAGCG
>JAYZDK010000028.1:0-7008 GCA_036337845.1 Myxococcota bacterium
GGGAATCCTTGAATGTGCGAGGGGAGTTGATCGATGGGCTTCGGGGTGGCCAGGTGTCCGCTGAGCCTTCCATTGATGCTCCTACGGAGTCTTTGGAGCCGGGGATGGCGCTTCTGACGGAGCCCACCGAAGAGGTTGACCTCAAAGTGGCGGACGATTTCCGAAATGGTGGTTTGACTGTGGAGGGGGCTGTTCAAGACCCGGCGATGGAGACTGTGGACGAGTTCTTCTTGCCGCCGCCTCGAGACATTATCGGAGACCTGGCAGAACTTCCGCCAGAAGAAGAAGAGCGCATTCGCCAAGAGGCCTTGTCCGAAGGAGGGGCGCACCCCAAGTTGGACTGTTTCCAGGGGTACGTGACCTATGCAGAGGAAGAGGGGCGCATCGTATTTGGGCTGCCGCGAGAGAGTACTCTGGTGGACCTACACGCCTATCGAGACACGGGAGAAGTGCTCGATGCCTACACGGCCTTTGTGATGGACAAAGAACGAGAGGGGTTTGAGCTTCAGTCCGAGTTGCAGGGAGACCTGCCCGGAATTGGGGCTCACCCGATTGATTTGGAGTGCTTGCAGAAGGCGCTGGAGGCCTGCGCCCCAAGCGCATAGCCACACCTGCAGGAAGTAGCCGATTGGGTGACTCTCGTGGGTGTTTGGGATAGGACAGCACACCTGGGAGAGTGGTTTGGTGCTGCTGGTTGGAACCATGTGGGCGGTATTGGGGACTGCCTTTGCCTCAACGCCGTTCTTGGCGCTTGACTTGAGTGCAGCCAAGGACCTGCCCGATGGAGGAGACTTGGGGCCCACAGAGGGGGCGACCTGGGGCCTTGGAACTGGGGTGGGGCTCAGCTATCTCCACCCGGTTGTGACAGATCTGGTGGGTTTGAAGGGGTCTTTGACGTTGGATTTCGCTCAAGGAGTGGATGAGATTTCGTGGGAAGAACAAGTTGATTCCGAACATGATGTCGCGTTGAGATGGTTCTATCTTTCCTTTGGGCCGGAACTCACCGTGCCGACTACCGATGACGACGTGGAGCCGTTCTTTGGTGCAGGCCTGGGGCTGGGGGTAGTACACGCTCGCCATTCCTTTGATGCGGCGGGTTCAGATGGGGACTGGCCCTACCTTCAAGAACAGGGCGTGGAAGGGCTCGGCCCCGGTATAAACATCGACATGGCACACAGCACCCAGTTGCTTCCAGGGGCATCGGCGTGGGGTGGGTTGCGGGTTTGGGTGACAGAAGGCGTGGCGATCGACCTCCAGTCAGGCTACACGGTGTGCCACGTTCCCTCTTCGGGCCTCAAAGCCCGGCCCTATGCCTTTGACGTCACTCGATCTGAGTTCGGATTGAATGTCTTTCGGTTGGGATTGGGGGTTAGTGTCGGTCTACCCAGTCGAGAGTAAACTCATGAAGCTTTATCGTTTGAAGATCCCGGAAATTGCAACGGCCGTCATTGAACGGTTGGCCAATGATGAGGACATCGAGGTGACGCCGGAGAATCGGCCTGAGGCTGAGCAGGACCTCATTTCGATCATGGAGGAGTTCCTCCGTCGAGATTGGGAGCTTCGCGAGAAGGTCCGTGAGCAGATGGCCAACCGGGGGATTGGCTACGAGCAGTACGGCAAGATCCGCGGACAGATGGCCGAGGAGTGGAAGCACCCGACTGGAGATGATGTGGAGCGCTTTCTGGCTCGACAGTTCATCGAGAACTTCATGATCAGCCGGTTTGTGGATGAGGTCTACACCGAGGACGGTGTTCTCTGGCGGAAGACGTTGCGTCTGATCACGGAGCACGATGTGGATGAGCGCGGCCTCAGAGATGAGGCTCGGGAGCAGATCAAGAACGTTTCGGAAGGCACCGTGGAATACGAGATGGCCTTTCAGCGAGCGCTGCGCTCCGTGAAGAAGCGTCGAGGCTTGATCTGAGCGCCCTCTGGTTCTGCCTGTGGGGCTGCCTGAGTGAACCGGAGCCCGCAGAGGCGCCGGTAGATCTCTCCGTTACTGCGCAGACGGAGCCGCGGCCGGTGACGGTTGATGCGGGACTGCCGGAGGTACCGATAGAGGCCACCGGGCCTGTTGAGGTGGAACTCGCCTGGTCGGGCGTAGGGGGCCTACACCAGTCCTATTTTTCCGATGCCCAGGCGCTCACGGGGCTGAAGAAGGCGCTGGGCGATGCGCTCAGTGGAGGGGCTGTCCTTGTAGAGGTGGCTTGGGACAATGACAAGCATCGCGGGACGATTCGAGCCGACTTGGAGCCCTCCAGTGTGAGGGGAGGGTTCACGCTGGAGGCTGGGGGCGTGGCCTTGGGGCGGCTTGTCCCTGTTACTCAGGCTCTGGCTCGTTACCGAGATGAAGTCGCTGGCCGGTACGACATTCGAGTGCTGAGCTTCCATTTGGAGGCGCTGATCGGCGGCCAGTGCCAGGTCCGTGCCGTAGGAGAGCACCCTCCGGATGGAAACGAGATCTCGCCATGCGTTTGGGTCGGTGCACAGGAATTCTGCGGGAGCCCAGTGGAGGGCGGGGTTCGATTCGAGACGGACAATGCGGTGTTGCGACGCTGTTTTGGTGTAGCGGCTCCATGAGGTAAGGCCCCGCCATCTCCAGGAGACAGCGAGGCCTTTTCGGTCGGTAAACTTGATTTGAGCCTATTGCTCAAGCACCTCGTTGAGCGTGGAGCTCAGTCGGCGCTTCATTCTGGAGTGGAGCTGCGATACGCGACTCTCGGTAATGCCGAGAATCTCACCGATCTCCCGGAACGTAAGCTCCTGGAAATAGTACATCTCCACAATCTGGCGCTCTCTTTCGGGCAGTGTCGACACATGACCGCGAACAACGGTTCTCAGGTGAGTCCGTGTGGCTGCTTCCAGAGGCGTGGGTTCTTCGGATTGAAGACTCTTTCCAATGGTTTCGTCGTCGACCTTGCCTTCTTCCATGGAGACCAGGGTTCGGACTGTGGCGCCTTGGATCAGGCTTGACAGTCGTTCCTCGGAAATCTCCAGGTGTTTGGCGAGTTCTTCGTGCAGCGGTTCGCGGCCGAGTTGTTCTGTCAGCGACTGCTTGGCTTCCAGAATGCGGGTGTTTCGGTTGCGTACGGAACGGGGAACCCAGTCCGATTTGCGCAACTCGTCTAGAATCGCGCCTTGCACTCGAATGCGAGCGTAGGCGGCGAAACTCAGGGTGCGGGACTCTTCGAACCGGTCGACGGCGTCAATGAGTCCCAGGGTACCGATTGCAACGAGGTCGTCGGCCTCGATGCAACTGGGGTAGCGGGTGACCATTCGGTAAGCGACGCGACGGACCATCGGGTAGTACTTGAGGATGAGCCGGTCGCGGTCTTGCTTGGTGATTCGTGCGGTATTTGCCATGGGGGAAACCTCCTTTCTCTCTCCGCCCCAAGATAAAGCAAGCACCGTGCCAGATAGCTAAACCCCCTTTAAACACGTGGTTTGGGGGAGAGTGCGTTGGGAACCGTATCTCTTTTGACTCACTGGATCGTTTGTGAGTCTTTATGGATACGGTTTCTGAGTTGGGGTGGCCCAAGCCGAGGGCTTCCGTACTATGGATCGGATCGGGCCTGAAAAAACTTCACCCCGTCAGGGAGAAGTTTTGGGGGCAGTTGAAGGAGGAACGAGCTTGATCCCCTTGGGAAGCTCGTCTTTGTCTCTCAAGCGGAGAATGCGAGCTCCCAGCGCAGTGAGGGCCACGTTCTTGTTGAGCTGGGTCTGCTCGAGTCCCCACATCACAAAAGAGCCGTATTCGGCATGCCCTGGATACCACTGGAAGTCCAAGCCATGGATTTCGGTGAGCCGATATCGCTTGTCCACCTGGGCATCGAAGATTTCAAGAGCCGGAGGAACGAGTTCGGAGGGGACCCAGTCTGGCTTGTCTTCTTGCCATTTCTGCTCTCGAGCATCTTGGCGGCGCTGTGCCTGAGGGCTGTCGTCACCGCCGCTCTTGGGCTTGAATGTGGAGATGGGGTCTCCCTGAGTCTCCAGAGCGATGAGCAGTCCGTCTGGATGTACGGTGCCACGAGTAGCGTTCTCAAACGTATGGACGACTTCTCCTGTGGCGCCCTTGGCAACCGTTACCGTGTTTTCATGGCCCCAGGTGACCAGGTCGGGCTCAGCGGTGTAGCTGAAGGTCTCCACAGGCGTTTGGTGCCAGGCAAAGGCCTTCTCTACGGTTTTGCTGGAGAAGGAAGCCTTATACAGGCCTCGTTGATCTGAGGAGTCCAGTGCCGTGAACAGAATGCTGTCTTCGGAGCCCGTTGCGTGTAGGTCTTGAGGTTCTCTGAGTTCCTCCAAGGCCATGTACTCCACCTCGTTGGTTGTGAGGTTGGCCAGAGCAAGTCGTGGCCCGCTCTCTCCTGTGCCAGGGCCAACAGGAAGTATGAGTCTCCCATTGTCTAGCCAGGTGGCGTTTGACAGGGGCAGTAGGCTCTTTTCGGCTGGGGCCTCGGCTGGGGGCTCAGCGGCTCCCTGACAGGATTGGAACAGTCCTAATCCCTCGCTTTGGGGATGGATCGGGTCGATGGCTCGTTGTTCCTTGGGCAGTTCTCGGATGGTCTTCTCCTCGGCATTCATGACGTAGCCTTCGAATGCGAGCTGGAAGTAGATGTGAATGCCGTCGGGGGACCAGGTGAAGTAGGTGAATGGGTTGGCTCCGCAGTTCTCGAATGCCGTTTGGATCCCGTTCTTTGCGGTCAGGAAACTGATCTCGCTCTCATCACAGTCCTTCCATACCTCTTGGATGGAGCTTGTCAGGCTCTTCTGCTCATACATGGCATCTCGGTCGCAGCCGAGCAGAAGAAAGGAAGTCAGCAGGAGTGTGGCGGAGTGGCGCGGCATCGGGAGGGTCTCCTTGATAGCCCTGCGAGCAACAGCACCCAAAGTGCGGAGGGGCTCCAGGGAGAGCTGGTACTGCAGGTGGAGACTGGAGTGAGCTCCAGTTTCCTGGGGCCGCGTTCGCCGGTCTCGCCTGTGTCCTCTCCTCCGGTATCCGGTGGGGCCGCTGTGTCCAGTCCCTGCGTGGTCAGGATATCGATAACGGCCACCTCGGCACCATTGCTCAGAATCCAGAGATCGACCTCTTCACCTTCTGGGAGGCTGGAAAAGTCCAGTTCAAGACGACTGCTGTTCCAGGTGGTGAGTTCGACGGGGTGGGCGCTCCGGTCAGCACCTGAGATGGCAAATATTTCAGTTCCTTGCGCGAACCCGGCTCCATCCAGCCGGGCGCCCTCTTCGGTTTCTTCGAACGATTCGACTCGGACACGCTCAGAGAGGTTTCCGGCGAATACGGCTCGTGGCAGCACGGTTTCTCCTGCAATCAGAGTCCAGGGGCCCGCAGTGAGGTCGCTGGGATCTACGCGATAGTGGTCTCCTTCCCGCGGAAAGGATTGCGGCTCCAGTCCGGGCCGGTAGAAGGTCAGGGTCTCGGGCATCTCAGAGAGGCCGGGCAATCGCAGCTCGATGGTGGACTGTCCTCTGGAGAGCAGGCGTGGTTCTGGGTGAACCTCGGAAAGGGCATTTCGCTCCAGGCTGATCTCCAGTGACAAGGATTCCTCGGGTGCAAGCGCAATCTCGATTTCTTGGGATTGGTATCCGGGTGCCTGGACTTGTAGGGTGTACGAGCCCGGTTCCAGTATTCGGGAGAACCCCCCGTGAATCGGGTGGGAATGAAATGGCGGGGTGGCTCCGACTACTTCCAGTGTTGCGGGAATCGGATTCGTGGAGACGGCGTCCCGAGTCGTTCCGCGCAGGGGAGTTGGACTGGTGAGCCAGGCGGCGGAAGCCGGGAGGTGAGCAGCGACAATTCGATCGATCTCGGAAGGGGGCGGGGTCTTGATGGCCGAGACCTCCAAGGTGTAGTCCAGAATGCCTTGGGCAGCGTAGGACCAGTCATTGGTGTCGCCGTTGGTCACGTACCATTCGGCGCCATTGGTCAGCCAGAACCCAGGGAGTTCACAGGCCTCGAGATATCGCTGCCCGGTCTTTTCAAGCAGCGATGTATCGATGGTCGGGCTGATGGTCCAGTTCCAGACGTAGCCGAGATTCGTTGCGCCCGAATGCACGGACAAACCCGCGAGAAAGGACGAGTTCAGAGAGTTCATGCGAACGGAGCGGGTTTCTGGCTCAGAGAAAGCGGCGGTTCCAGGCCGGTATTCCAGGCTGCTCCACTGAAAACCGTAGTTGCGGTTCAGGTCGACACCGTGTGCGTTGTAACGGGAGCCTGCAGCGACCCCATCGGGGTTTACATGCGGCACGATGAACAGTTCCTGGTCGCGGAGCAGCCCTTCGAACCCAGGAGCTTCTTCGAGTGCTGCACGTGCGATTTCCAGGCTCAACTCTGCGGAGGTCAACTCGTCTCCGTGATGAGCCCCCAGGATTCGCCAGGAAGAAGATTCCGACTGGCCAATACGAATCCCGATGATGGGCCGTCCTTCGACGGACTCTCCAATCTGAATCAACTGGGCCTGTTCTGGATGGGCATCGACCAGGCCTTCCAGAGCGATGACCATGGTTTCGGGCGTGTGGTACTCGCCGCTGAGGAAGCGGGGAACACGGTGGTCATTCCGGCGATCGGCGATCGTGAAACCGATGTCCGAGAGATGGTCCAGTTCCTGCTCTGTTCCGTGGACCCTCACCCAGCCGTTGCGAACGCCTTCAGCAAAGCCAACGGGCTCGGAGGCCAATGCTTTCCGGTCTTCTGGCTCGGGCGCATACACCCAGGCCTCTCCCACGACGTCGGCCAGCACGGCAGTAGTGAGTAAATAGAGGAGTCCCATTGGGGGCACTCTACTCGGTGTCGGAGATGATTGCCTCGGCGACGGTGGGTTCCAGAGCATCCAGCTCGGGAAGCCAGCGGGCCTTCTCCTGCGCGAACGCGGCTCTTTCTGAGCGCGGAAGTGGTTTGGTGGTTTCGATCTTTACGGTCATTGGATTGACGTGGCGCCCGCTCTTGATGAACTCGTAGTGCAGGTGTGGCCCTGTCGCGAGGCCTGTCGCGCCCACATG
>JAYZDK010000029.1:0-6613 GCA_036337845.1 Myxococcota bacterium
ACCGGCTGTCCCGCTGAAGAAGAGAAAATCCTGGAAACACCAACGTTGGCAATCCTAAGCCCGGTGGATGGCGCAACCCTGCCTGAGGGCCAGGTTCCGGTGACACTTGTGGTGGAACACCTGATCCTTGGGGAATCCGACACGGCCACAGCCCAATACCGCTGGCGCCTCCCATCCCTCATCTCAACGGCCTGGGCACATTTCGATGAAGACACCCCAACAGGCTTTGTGGCGCTCTCGCTCGACGGACTGAAAATCGCCGAACTTGAAGGCACAAACACCACCTTGCAAGAAGTGAGTCCTGGAGAGCACGAGCTCACCGTCGAGCTCTTCTTGGATGATGGCAGTCCTTTCGATCCACCAATCACGGCTTCCGCCTCTTTCCAGGCCGTAGTCGCACGCTGATCCTTTCCTATCGGGTTTTTCCGGGATAGAAGGTGGGCCCGCAAGGAGGCCTCTATGTCCCAGGATCTCCCTCTCTCTGGCCGTCATGCACTCGTCTGTGGTGCAAGCGCCGGTATCGGCCAAGCCGCTGCCATGGCTCTGGCGGTGCAAGGCGCGCGAATTACCATTCTCGCCCGACGCGCTGAACGACTGGAATCGATGCTGCCCACGCTCTTGGAGCTGGGGGCCGAAAGTGCGCATCCTCTCGTTGCAGACCTCGACGATCGAGACGCATTGTCCGATTCAATCGAAGCCCTGCTGGCCAAACAAGGGCCCGTACATATTCTGATCAACAACACCGGAGGCCCTGCCGGAGGACCACTTCTACAGGCCACCGAGGACGCGTTTCTCACGGCATTTAGTCGACATGTGCTCGCGGCCCATCGCCTGGTACAGCTGCTGCTACCCGGCATGAGCGCAGATGGGTTTGGTCGCATCATCAACGTGATCTCCACCAGCGTCCGAGAACCCATTCCCAATCTGGGCGTCTCCAATACCATCCGTGGAGCCATGGCATCCTGGTCCAAGAGCCTCTCTCGAGAGCTACCGCCTGGAGTCACCATCAACAACGTGCTCCCCGGGTATACCGACACGGAGCGCCTGGGAGCCCTTCAACAAGGCGCCGCCAACCGCACTGGGAAAACGGTAGACCAGGTCATGGAAGGCTGGCTCGCGCAGGTTCCGGAGGGAAGACTGGGCCTGCCCGAAGAAGTCGGAGCTGTGATTGCATTTCTGGCCTCCCCTGCCGGGGGCTTCATTCGTGGCGTGAGCCTGCCGGTAGACGGCGGCCGCTTGCGAAGTCTCTAGGAGCCCCATTCATGCAGTTCGACGTCTTCTTTTCCATCAGCCAAACCCCTGTGGATGGACACACACCCTCGGAAAGGGTGATGTTCGAGAACTTCTTCAGCCAGGTCAAAGCTGCAGACAACCTGGGCTACAACACGGCCTGGGTGGCAGAATCCCACCTCTCCAGCCAGATCCAGAAACAACACGAAAAACCGGTCGTTCCCCACTGGGAAGGAGAAGTCGGGCTCAACGGCGACATCTTCCAGCTCGCTCACAAGGTCTTCGCCTCTACTCGCCGAATCGAGGTGGGTTCCGCGGTGATGAATATCCTCTGTAATGGTGGGCCCATCGCAGCAGCAGAAAAGGCTGCCACGTTCTGTGCTCTCCACGGTGTAGACCCAGCAGAATCCAGACGCCTGCATGTTGGGTTCTCAGGCGGGCGCTTTGAGTTCATGAATCGGCCCTTTGGCATTCTCCCCAGAAATGAGATCGAAGCCGCAGCCTGGCCAGCACTCAGGGGGCTCGTGTTCTGGGAGGCCGCAGAGATTTTCGCTCGGCTATTGCGCGGTGACGTGCTCTCAAGCGACGACAGCCGAGAAACCATCCTTACCCGAGCCAACTTCCGATCGGATGAGGACTGGGACCGGGTCCAACAAGCTGCATCTACCTCCTCGGATTCCATCGAGATTGAGAAGCGCTTTCACTTCGACGTGCTCCAAATCGTGCCGCGGGATTGGCGCCGGGAGTTGTTGCAGCTCATCATCGGCAGTCATGACCCTCGCCTCCAAGAGGCCATGAACGAGATCCTGCCGGTTCAGGTCTTCAACCTCTCGATTACCGACCCCAAGAAGATCGAAGACACCCACACGCGAATGAGCACTGCGTACCACACAGACGGGGGAGCCTGGCAGCGCTCCTACATGCCTCGCACCACGTTCGTATTCATCAACGACAACCCAAGTCTCTCTGCAGAGCAGAAGCGAGCCGCCGCCCATGACGAAGCCCGTGCCGCACTCGGAGCGTATTGGAAGGCCCTTCAGGGAACACTGGACCCCGAGAAGGTGGAGAAAGCTGCAACCAATGCGCTGATCGGAAACCCAGACGACATTATCGCCCAGGCCAAAGAACGCTTTCACCCCAATGACCGGCTCATGCTCTGGTTCGATTTCTTCAACCACGACAATGATCGAGTGATTTCGAACATGGAATCCTTCATGCACTCGGTAGCGCCCCACTTGTCGGGGGATGAATGAGCCAACCTCCCTCTTCGGTCACCAGCGGACGTCCAGGCTCCGCGATCTACCCGACCAGTCCCATTGGTGAGTCGTTGCCTGGGATTCCCACCGGCCGAGATGTCGAATGGGAGCCCCTGGTGGACTACCGACGCAATGGTGTGAGCGAAACCACCATCCATGGCGCAGTCGCCTGGGCCAGCGGCAACGACATCGTTCACTCCTTCGGGGGCAACGTGCTCTGCTACGGCCGCAGCATGATGAAGCCGCTGACCATGAAGATCTTCGCCGACGACCTCGACGAAATCCTGGACTGGAAACAGAAGGCCATCTCCCTGGCCAGCCACAATGGAGACACCGAGCACGTGGCTGCTGCCATGTCCATCCTCAACGAGTCCGAACAGGGCCTGATGCGCACCCCGCTGGATGTACCGCTCGTTCAGTTTGGTCGGCAGGTCCGGCGCCCAAGGCGCTGGTACCACTGCTGTTCCGGTGAACACGCCGCCATTCTCAGGGGTTGCCATGTCCGCGGTTGGGACCGCGCCGGCTACACACTGCCACAGCACCCGCTCTTCGCCGAGTTTCTGAATGTCCTCCGCAGAACCCTAGGGGCAGACTGGAATCCTCTGCGGGTTGCCCGAGATGGGTGCGGCCTGCCCACCGTCTCCAACACGGTCAACGAACTCGCCCGGCTCTTTGCGGCCGTGGCCCACGCTCGAGACGAGGACTGGATCTGGGAAGCCATGGTCCGCAATCCAGACCTCGTCGGCGGATTCAACCGGCTGGACTCCACCATCATCAAGGCGGGTGAAGGCGCCGTTCTCGCCAAGGAAGGAGCAGACGGCTTGTTGGGGCTTGCCATCGTGCACCCGGATTACCCCGAGGGGCTCGGCGTCGTGATCAAGATTGCTCACGGGTGGAATGCACAGGCCACGTGGTATGTCGCTCGGGCCGTACTCGGCGTACTCGGGTTTGAACTCAGAAACCCCTACCCCCTACACCGGCAAAAAGCCTTCATCGTGCCGGGAGTCGTGCCTCCGGACCGCCTTGAGGTGCTGGAAACCATTCCCACCTGGGACGAGTGGGATCCCGATGATGACCGTTGGTATTACGACTGGTCAAAGTACGCAGAGGGAGGCACCTCATGATGGAGGTCCAGAACTTTATCGGTGGAGAGTTCGTCTCCGCAGCAAGCGGGGATACGATCTCCGATATCGGGCCCGCCAGCGGCTCCGAGATCGCCCGCATTCCACGGTCGGCCGCCACCGATGTCGAAGCGGCCGTCGCTGCGGCCACCACCGCTGCAGAAGCCTGGAGAAAGACCTCCGTAGAAGCCCGTGCCGATTTGCTGGTCCGCATTGCCGATGCCATCGCCGAGCGTTCGGCGGAGCTTGCAGCTCTGGAATCCAAGGATCAAGGAAAACCCGTGTCTCTGGCCGCTGCAGTGGACATTCCTCGCGCCGAGCACAACTTTCGGTTCTTTGCAGGGGCTGCCCTGCACGACCACACAGATTTCCACCCCATGGCGGATGCGCTGAACTACACCCTCCGCCGCCCCCTTGGCGTCGTGGGCCTGATTACTCCATGGAACCTCCCCCTCTACCTGCTGACCTGGAAGGTCGCGCCCGCACTGGCCATGGGAAACGCGATCGTAGCCAAGCCCAGCGAACTCACCCCCCTGACAGCCGATGCACTGGCCCACATCTTCTCCGATATCGGTGCACCCAAAGGTCTGTTCAACCTGGTGCATGGACTCGGCCCGGAGGTCGGCCAGGCCATCGTGGAACACCCGGGCATTCAAGGCATCTCGTTTACCGGCGGCACCGCCACCGGAGAGCGCGTCGCAGCAACTGCAGCTCCCATGTTCAAAAAGCTCTCTCTGGAGCTCGGCGGCAAAAACCCCACCATCGTGTTCGCCGATTGTGACTTCGACAAAGCCGTGGAAGGGGCCGCTCGTGCTGGCTTTGCCAATCAAGGCGAAATCTGCCTTTGTGGTTCCCGTATTCTGGTGGAACGGCCACTCCTGGAGCGCTTCACCCAGGCGCTTGTCGAGAAGGTTTCCGCCATGAAGGTGGGCGACCCAAGCGCTCCTGACACCCAGGTGGGCGCTCTGGTGTCTGAAGCTCACCGAGACAAGGTGGAACAGTACGTCCAACTCGGTGTCCAAGAAGGTGGCACTCTCGCCTGCGGTGGGACCCGGCCTCCACTTGAGGCGCCCCTCGACAACGGCTACTTCCTGACACCTGCCATCCTCACGGGCCTGGCACCCACCTGCCGCACCGCCACCGAGGAAATCTTCGGGCCAGTGGTCACCGTGCACCCCTTTGACACGGAAGAAGAAGCCCTCTCCATCGCCAATGGTGTGCGCTACGGACTGGCCGCCTCGATCTGGACCACCAATCTCAATCGCGCCCATCGCATGGCAGCCGAAATCGAGTCGGGCATGGTCTGGATCAACACCTGGCTCAAAAGAGATCTTCGGGTCCCATTTGGAGGCATGAAAGACAGCGGAGTGGGCCGAGAAGGGGGTAAACACTCGCTGGAGTTTTTCAGCGAGTCGCGCAATATCTGTATCAATCTCGAGGATTCATGATGGCTGAGAAAGGGCGAATCGTAGCGGGGCTTGTGGCCCCCCATCCTCCTCACCTTGTGTATGCGGACAATCCGCCACAAAACGAGGCACGCTCGGAATGCGGCTGGGAGATGCTGCGCTGGGGGTATGAACGCGCCCGAAAAGACATCGAAGCCATCGGCTACGACGTTCTACTGGTGCTCTCTCCCCACTGGCAGACCTACGTGGGCACCCACTTGCTCGGAGTGGAGTCTTTTCAGTCGCTCTCCGTCGACCCCGTCTTTCCCAATCTATTTCGCTTCAACTACGACTTGAAAGTCGATGTGGCGCTTGCAGAGGCCATACACGCTGAGGCCACCGAGGCCGGCCTGGTCACCAAAATGATGCGTAATCCGGACTTTCGAGTGGACTACGGCACCATCGTGTCCTGCCACCTTGCCAATCCAGCCTGGGACAAGCCCATTGTCTCTCTGTCTTCCTGCCGCTCTCGCAGCTACTACAGCACAGAGGTCATGCAGGAACAGGTGCTCGAACTCGGACGCGCCACGCGACGCGCCATCGAGAAGAGCGGCAAGCGAGTGGTGGTACTCGCCAGTAATTCCCTCTCCCATCGGCATTTTGTGACCGAATCGCCAGTGCCCGAAGACATGAGCCGTGAGCACATCGTCAACCACAACCAGTACCTCTGGGACATGAAGATGGTGGAGTTGATGCGGGCCGGGCGCACTCGAGAAATCGTAGACATCATGCCGGAGTTCAATGAACACTCCGTCTCGGAAAGCGACTCGGGCAGCCTCTCCTGGATGCTTTCCACCCTGGACTTCCCCACCGCGGGCGCTGAAATCTACGCCTACGGAACCGTCATCGGTACGGGCAACATCGTGGCAGGGTTCTTTCCCGAGGAGGCAGCATGAGCGGCTTCATCCAAGGCATTCTGGTTCCCGGACTCCCCCAGCCCCTCCTGGTGCCGGAACAAAACCCTGGCTGGCAACGCATTCGCGATGCATTCGATGTAGCCAAACAGCGCATAGCGGAACTCGAACCCGACTTGTTGCTGGTCTACAGCGTGATGTGGCCCAGCGTCATCGGACATCAGATTCAAGCGCATCCAGCCCCGGAATGGGTCCATGTGGACGAGCTCTTTCACGACCTCGGCTCCATGCCCTACACCTTCAAGATCGACAGCGAATACTCCCATGCATTTCGCGATGCCGCGGAAAAACGAGGGCTTGAGGCCCGATGTGTCGACTACCACGGGTTTCCCATCGACACGGGTAGCGTGGTCGCCCTGAAGCTCTTGAATCCAGACAACGCTGTGCCCGCCTGCATTGTTTCGAGCAATGTCTACGCAGACCGGGCCGAAACCATCGTGCTCGGAAAGGCCGCCGCGGATGCCGTGAGGTCCCAGGGCAAGCGGGCTGTAGCCATCGTGGTATCCACCCTCTCCAATCGCCTGTTCACGGAGTTCATTGACCCTGCAGACGATGCCATCCACTCCTCAAAGGATGATGAGTGGAATCGGAAAATGCTGGAGTTCCTCGGGGACGGGCGCCTGGAAGACATGGCGCAGCTTTCCCGG
>JAYZDK010000030.1:0-11108 GCA_036337845.1 Myxococcota bacterium
GTAGATGATCACTCATCAAGATGCTCCCAACTCGAAGACATACAACTGGTAGCCGAGGAACTCCATCGATTCTACCCGCAAGCACCGACACCCGCCCCGTTCAAAGAGGGAGCGCCATTCCTCATCCCCCAGGATCCGGCCATTTCCGATCAGGTGATGAATCAGCTCATTGGCTTGGGAATAGAGCCATTGAGCACGAGGAATGACCTCTCGCGCCTCACGAGACAGGCGCGGCTGCTCCATGGCCACCACATAGCTTCCTGCATGACTCGCTGACAGCGACCGCAGCAATTCCACTACCGACTCCTCTCCCGCAGAAAGAAGCTCATGAAAGTGAACTGAAAAGAACGCCACACGTTCCGAACCCGGAATCTCGGACACCCAGGTATCGGTTTCGAAAACATCGGCCTGAACCCAGGAAATCTCTCCACCCGAGACTTCACCTGCTCGCTTCTGTGCCTCGGAGATCGCTTTCGCATCACGGTCCACCCCCACTCGAGTTCCCAGCTCGGTCAAGGCCTGCAACAGGCCCGTACTCACCCCCCACTCCACGGCTACATCCACGCCGAGCCCAGAGAGAGCCCGAGACAAAGACGGCGCCATACGAGCACCAACTTTGTACACACCGTCAGCGGCTCGTTCTCCCAACCGGCGAACCCCCTCTCCGTATCTGAGCTCCCCTTTGAGCAACTCCCCAGCCGCCGCCCAGACCGGACCATAGGCTCCCACCCGAACATCGAAGAGATTGTATTGAGGGCCCGCTGAGGTCTGACGCCCAAAACGTTCCAAAACTCCAAGCCCAAAGTCCGTCAGCCCCCAGCGCCCCTCAGCATCACAGTCCAAGAGCTCATCGACACCATAGACATAGTCCAACACGGTCTGCAGTAGCGGCTCCACCAAGCCGAGCTGATTTGCCAGGTCTTGGGTGCTGCAGCGCTCTCCAGAAGCGAGCACACCAAAAACCCCCAAATCATTGAGGTGATAGAGCAGCTGAACCTCCACATAGAGGGCAGCTCGCTCATGGAACCAAAGCTCGGGGTCCAGGGTACTCACGAACCTCCACAGAGTACCAGGAGACCCGAGACTATAGGTAGGACTCGAGTGTTCCTTCCAAGTGAGCTTGCCTCAAGGAGCCGTTTGTTTCCCGCGCTCGCAATCGAGCCGAGCCGACCGAACTCTCAATGGAATCCTGAATCTCTTCCCAAACCTTCTCGGGTTTTCGAGTGTTTCCTGAAGCAAGTTGATGCGCGACAAATGCCGCGCTGCTGCTGCTCGCAATCAGGTCCGGCACCACCATGACTCCACGTTCGAGCAACACCTCTCTAGCGTCTCCAGTCAAAGCAAAGTTCGCCCCCTCCACCACAATCGGCGCTGCAATCAACCGTGCAAGACGAGCATCCACACAGTTCGATGACGCGGCCAGCACAAGAACGTCCGCAGGCTCCGCCAGCAGCGCATCCGCCGAGCCAAGCTCCCGGACTCCAGGAAAATCCAGGCCGGTGATACCAGTACCGCTGCCCACCTCGACAAAATCTTTCGCAGTCCGGCCTGTGTCCCAGGTGCGAGCGCCCGACACATCACTCATTCCCAGCACCTCTGCTCCCTGTTCCGACAGCCGAACCGCGGAACCCATCCCCACAACTCCGCAGCCTTGAATCAAAACGCGGACCTGCTCCAGATCTCCACCCCTCGCTGCCAGGCTCGCCCAAGACACCCCCAACCCCGTCATATGGCGTCGGTATCCAGCAAGGTCCCCGATGCGATCCGGGCAGTTCTCCGAGCTCCCCTGAACCAACTGGAGCTGAGTCACACCAGCGCCTCGGTAAATGGCCGCCATCAGCGCATCGCTGGCCCCCATGTCTTTGCCCAGTACAACCCGGGAAGACAGGAGGCTCTCGGCCGCCCTCCCAAAAGCCTCCGCACGATCCAACAGATCGGCGCCTCGGGGATCGGCGATCAAGCCGCCTTTCGCACCGCCCGTGGGCAACCCGTGAGCCAGTAGCTTGCAGTGCATGGAGCGAGCCAACTCACAGACCTCCTCCGATGAAACCGTTGGAGACACCCGACACCCCCCGAAGGAAACCTTCCGGGCACTGGGAACCATGGCAATCCAGCCCAAAATCCCAAAGGCCTCATCGGAGATCGAAAACACCTCGCAGTCCAAGACTCCGAGATTCAAGAAATCACTCCAATGGCATCCATGAGGTCCAGCAGTTGGCGCACCGACAAGGGCACGGACTGCGCCCCACCCACCACTTCCTCCCGAATCCTCGAAACCGAGACTGCCTCAGCTCCCTCCTGAAGAAAACGGTCAATCAACGAACGCAGAGGTTCCTCACACTCCAGCAATGCTGCCCGAAAGCCCGGCAGCGGAGCTACGAAGTCTCGCACCCGATATTCCTCGCCCGTCACGGAAAGGAGTTCGTCACCCACATAAAGAAACCTCGGCTCCAAGCCGACACCCCGTTCCAGCGTAGACAGGACCGGCTCGCGCGCCGCCCCAATATGCACGGCTCGCAGCGCATCCCCATAGGTTGTTCCACAGCGCTCCATGCGGTGCTGCACCAGCAGTGGGTACAACCCCATTCCCCGAAAGGGCTTCCGGATGAAGCAACGAGCCAGCACGGGAAAACCCTCATGGGGAAAGCCTCGGGCCACCGAATCGCTGATTGTAGCGACCGCAACAGGCACCACTTCACCCTCCGAATCTCGGAGTGCATAGGTAAACAACGTGGTGGGACGGCCTTGTTCCACCTGTACCAAGAGCGCCTGAGCCAGGTCTTCATTGCTGGTGGGCTGAATCTCCAGCAGGAGGTTCCTCCAGCTATGCCCACAATCCTCCCCCCTCAAATCTTGCAGAATCAAGCCCAGATGTCCCAGGTCTCCCGGAGATGAAACTTCCAGTTGCCTACTGCCCATTTGCGCAACAAGCGAAGCGGGCAACTCAAGCACAGAAGCGCTGTCTGACCCGAGTTCTATCTTGGCTGCGCCATCGGACATCGACCCCTTTACTCCCAGTCACAACACCTGTAGGTCACACGGAGGACACGGCTCTGTCCAGCCCAAGGGCGTTGACTGTCATGATCTCACACACGTACGCTCCATTGGAAAGACCAGCGTAATACAAAAGGCCACATGTCGATTCGTATCACAGTGCTTGAAGATGCCAGAGACCGAGAAGCGGTCTTCCGATTCCGGTACCGGATTCAAGCCGATGAGCAGGGACTGGAGCTCCCCGGTATGAACCACGCAGAACGGAACCTGGTCTCTCCTCTTGACGAAGGAGGGGTTCTGCTGGCCGCCATTGATCAAGAGACCGGAGCGACTGTGGGGACTCTGCGCACCACCCTCGCCGACGCTCCCTGTGTCACCGAAGATCTCTTGAACAGACTCTCCTTGAGCAAGGTGGTCGAACAACTCGGGGGGGCAAAGGTGGCCCTGACCGGAGACTTGATGGTGGACCCCGCCTATAAGGGCCGAACGGTCACCTCATTGCTAGTCACCCGCATGTACCAGTTGGGCTTGGAACTCGACATCGACATCGACACCTGCCAGGCCGATCTCACACTCGTAAACCTGTATCAACAGCTTGGCTATCGGCCCTATGCAGAACCCACACGGCCCGACGAGGTCAGCGGGCTGCGACTTCCATTGGCACTGACCATGCGTGACGCCAAGCACCTCTTTGAGGTCCGGAGTCCATTCCGCAGATTTCTCGCTGCAGACTGCGACGATGAGGGGGCAATGGCTCGACAGATGCAAGACATGGTTCCCGACTTCCATAGCCCTCCAGTCAACCCCCGAGAACTCAGAGCGTTGTGGGCTGGCCTGGCAGAAAGCACGTTGAAGCGACGGGAGTACTCACTGCTCGATGACCTCGATGACGACCAGGCCGAGGGACTCCTGGAGATATGCCCCACAATCGAGGTGCCCAAAGGAGAAACCATCTATCGATTGGGTGAGCAACACAAAGGCATGGGCATGGTCCTCGAAGGTGAGATCGGAGTCACCTTGGAGGAAACTCCAGACCCCCACCTCATTGCCGTATTGGGTCCAGGACAGGTGTTCGGAGAGATGGCTGGTGTACTGGGTGTGGGCCGAACGGCGCGACTCCTCGCTCTTGAGCGCACCAAGGTAATGCTCCTTCCAGACACGGCATTCGATCTCTTGGACATGGAAGCCCCTCCCGTAGGTCGACAGATCTCCAGAAACCTGGTGCGGATCCTCTGCGAGCGCCTCCACGCCATGAACAAGCTAGTCGCTGGAACCCCCGTTCGCTTGGACGAACAAATCCGGACCACCACCCCGATTACAGCGAGCTTGACCGACGAGGGAAGCAACAACCCGGACAATCCTGAGTTCGACCTGCAAACTCGAGAACGGGAATCACAGGCTGGACAAGAAATTGAAGGCCACTGGCTGAGACGACTGGGCCTGAACGATTCGTCCACATTTCTGACAATCGGCTCCGGCCCTGGCATCACCCCCGTTCTGCTGGCGGGCTTGTTCCCCAACAGCAAGATCATCGGAGTAGAACCCGATGAAGCGCTGCGCTCCCACGCGCAACGCCGGGTAACCGACCTCGCACTCCAGGAGCGCTGCAGCTTCCTGGAAGGACACGCAGAGCAACTCCCCTTGGAGCGCAACAGTGTCGATTTTGCCTATGCCCGCCTATTACTGCACAAAGTACCCAACCCCAAAGCGGTCATCTCCGAGATGGTACGCGTCACCCGGCCCGGTGGAACCATAGCCGTCTTGGATGTCGACGACGCTGCGGTAGTGGTGTACCCCGAACCTCCAGAGTTCCGTGATTTCCAGGAACGGGCAGCACTCGCCCGGGCCGAAAAAGGGGGCAACCGGAACATTGGCCGCGAGCTCTCTACGCTGTTCGCTACGGCCGGCATCGAAGGGTCGCGCGTGGAAATGCTACCCCTGACCTCAGGAGACCTACCGATCGACCTCTTGATGGATGTGGCGTTCGGGTCTGGGTACCGCCTCATTCAGAAAACAAACCGAGAGCAGCCTAACGACAAAGCCATGATGCGAACCCTCATGGACCTCAACAACAGACCGGATGCCTGGGTGGCAATTCCGCTCTTTCTCGCCCATGGTCGTCTACCCAACATCACGTAGCCGAATCACATCGCGAGTTGCGAAAAACCGAGGATCCCCCTATATGCGCGGCGATCCCCCTGAAGTCCAAACCAACGCCCGGTGTTCCCATGCGCACCCCCCTCCTTCTCACACCGCTGCTGCTTGCCGCGTGCTCCAGCGAACAAAACGGTGAGGAAATCACCGCCAACCCCCTGCCTCCGTTCCAGGAAGACTGCAAGAACGGCCTGAACGAGACGCCAGAAGACGCCAGTGGACTGGAACTCGAGGACGGAAAGGTCTGGAGCGATATCGCCCTATGCGAGGACGAGATCGACGTCTATCGCCTGGATGTTCCTGCTGGAAGCTGGGCCGCTGTGACCCTGGACATCGATGGCAACGGGAAACGAAAGAGCGATCTCGACCTGTGGGAGTTGGAAAACTCAGACACCGAGTTTCCCGCGGAACTCGATTTGGTGGAAGACCTCGGGGACTACAAAATCACCTGGGCCTCCGCCACCGAGCAGCCCGCTGAGAGGCTTGCGTTCTACAACGATGAAGACGAGACACGCACCCACTACATCGCCGTGGCGGGCTACGAGGGCGCCAGTGCCCATTACGACCTCACCGTACACACCACCGAGTTCCACGATGGACTCGACTGTGATGAGTTCTACGAAGACCAAAGCGAATCCGGGCCCTGCAACCGGATCCTCCAGTTCCCCCAAGCACACGCAGCAGACCAGGGCTACGTGGTCAGCCACCCCACCCATTACAGCGCCTTGCGTCGTGAGGTGATTTACCTCGTTCGATATGCCGCAGCAGAAACCGCTCTGGCATTTGAGGATACCGGCCCCATCGGTCTGTTGGACATGAGCCAACCCGATGGCGACACTCCCGGCCGATGGGACGGACAACTGCGGCACCCAGAGGGCACCCATGTCAATGGCAACGACATCGACATTGCCTACTACCAGACCGTGTCCAACAACCTGGGCCGAACCGTGTGCCCAGACGACGGCTACTTCTGTACGAGCGAGCCGCACATCCTCGATGCACGCCGCTCCGCCTTCTTTATCGCCAAGCTCATGGAGTCCCCGTATCTACGAGTGATCGGCGTGGACCCCATGATCGCCAACGACCTCTTCGACGCCATCGACGACCTCTATGATGAGGGCATCGTAGAACGAAAGAGCGTGAACCGTCTCAGCCGATACCTGGCCTATGGCGATGGCTGGCCCTTTCACCAGCATCACCTGCACTTCTCTTGGGAATGGGAAGGAGGCCACACGCAAGATGCGTCAGATCACGCCTCTAGTGGATGCCTGTCCCAGAACCTGCCCGAATACGACCTTTCCCTGGTCAACAGTCTCTAAGACCGACCTGTATTTCTCACCGACTGGAATACCCATGAAAACGCTTCTCCTCTTGCCCTTGCCTCTCCTCTTCGCTTGCGCATCCGAGGTGACTACACCTGTGGATTACACGGACGTTGAAGCCACCGACGACAACAGCGGTGACGACAACACCGGTGACGACAACACCGGTGATGACAACACCGGTGATGACAACACCGGTGACGACAACACCGGTGACGTGGACCCGGAAGACAACGAAGACGACGAAGAGGAAACCGAGGAAGAAGAAGAGGAAACCGACTGGGAAGACTCCACCGATCTTCCTGCGTTCGTAGACGACTGTTCCACGCCCTCCAACGAGACCAGTGCCACGGCTTCCGGCCTTTCCTCCCAAGACGGCACGGTCTACAGCAGCGTTCAGCTCTGCGCCAACGACATGGATGTCTACCGGGTTGATGTGCCTCCAGGCTTGTGGCTGTCCGTCTCCATCGACATCGACGGCAGCGGCCAAGGAACGACCGACCTCGACATGTACGAGTTCGATCACCCCTCCACCCCGCTGCCCAGCTCTCTGGACATGGTAGACGACACCTACAGCGAAAACATCGTCTGGTACTCCTATGCGGAGATCAATCGCGAATCCCTGGCCTGGTACAACCCCAGCAGCCAGACTCGCTCCCACTACATCGCCATCGCTGGCTACAACGGAGCCGCTGCAGACTACGACATCACGGTTCAAACATCCGCCTACCACGAAGGCATGGACTGCGACGCGTTCTACTCCAACACCTCGGAAAGTGGCCCCTGCAACGACATCATGCTGTTCCCTCAGGCCGACGACACGAACCAGGGCTATGCCGTCTCGCACAGCCCCCACTACAGCCACCTGCGTCGCGAGGTCGCCTACCTGGTGCAGTACGCCGCCAGCGAAACCACAGCGATGTTTCCTGGCACCAAGCCGCTGGGACTGCTCGACATGGGTGAATCCGATGGCTCCACTCCGGGCACAATGGACGGCAGCCTCCGACACCCGGAAGGCACACACGTCTACGGCAACGATATCGATATCGCCTACTACCAGACCGGCAGTGACAACCTCGGCCGCACGGTATGCCCGGATGACGGCTATTTCTGCACGAGTGCCCCAGACATTCTGGATGCACGCCGCACCGCCTACTTCATGGTGAAGCTGATGGAATCTCCCAACCTTCGGGTCATCGGTGTAGACACCATGATTGCCACCGAGCTGCTCTCGGCTGCAGACGACCTCCGCTCAGAAGGCAAGATCACCAGCGCCCAGCGAACACGCCTGGAGAGCTACATGGCATACGGTGACGGCTGGCCCTTCCACCAACACCACATGCACTTCTCCTGGCAGTGGGAAAACGGCCACACCTACTCAGACACCTCTGAGACCGGCTGTCTCGTAGAGAACGTAGAAGACTACGAGGCTCCTCGAGTCGGCGGAGCTTGGTAGCTCACGCCCACACGACCTTCCCGATACCTCTGAGCCCTGGAAATCCAGGAACTGAGGTTGCCCTGCAGCGAAAGTGTGCTGCTCGTGCATCTCTGTCTGGAACGCCCAATCTCCTCGACTGCCCCAAGCCAAAGATGGTAGATCCTCTACAGTCAATGGGAGTTGAATGAGGGCTCTGGGTGCCAGCTTACTACTTGCTCAGGTCATGCCATCCATGGCCATGGCACAGGACTGTGGAGCCGACATCAGCGCTGTAGCGGATGTGCAGAGCGTAGAAGGAGCTTTATTCCCCGAACAGTTTCTTGGACAAGAGGACCACATTCGCTGGGGAACTTACGGCAGCGACGGCACCGACGAGGGGAGTTGGGCCGACTTTATCTGGGAGTCCGTCAAGAAAGTCAATCTCGATGGCGTCGTGGACCGCTACCTGGAAGTTCAGCGTATTGAAGAAGCCATAAAAGAGGGCGCCAACCCGAATGAACTGGGGATTCCAGAAACGCACTACAGGCTCCAGAATGTTGCGCAAATGCAGCATGTCATCGAGCAAGCGGGTCAAAGATCCGGTGGGCTTGCTGCCCACTCCCTCCGGGACGCCAACTCCTGGTTCTACACCCTGTTCGGAAACGACTCCGGCAGCTTCCGGAACATGGACATGGCTCGCTATCGAGAGATCGGGGCCATGCAGGCCAATGAAGCCGCGGAGGTGTTGCCCGATTTCGAAGCCGACACCTTCAGACGGTCAGGAGATCAAGCCACCGCCGACTTTGGCAACAGCCTCTCCCCCGAACAGAGGCGCGACTTGTTCAAGCTCCATTCTGAGTGGTTTGCACCAGCAAGGTCCCCACACCTGGACTGAGGTCCCCTCAGTAGGCGATACCCAGCTTCCGGTAGATAAAGCCCAGCAACCAGATTGGGCCGATCATCAGAAACTGAAGGTCCTCGAAGAACGACGGTTTCTTGCCTTCAATCTTGTGTCCGATGAACTGGCCCACCCACGCAATCACAAACACGATTGTGCACACCTGCCAGAGAGGCATGCTCGACACGGACTCAATGACAAGCAGGCCTCCAATGACAATCGCGGACACCACGGCCATGCCCAACGCCAACGCCGAAGAGAGCCGCGCATAGAAAATCAGCGACCCCAGCACCAACAAAGAACCCCAGTTCAGATATGGAGCCGCCTGACCCGGCAGCACGCTGTCCATCCCCAATCGCGGTATCGACCAGAAGAGCCCCACCGTCGTAAACAAGATTACGGGGACACACACCAAGTGAATCGCCTTGTTGGTCGGGTTCTGGTGGCTCTCCCCATAGGCATCAAACCACTCATCTGCTGTACGCACGCTTCACCTCGTCTCCTGCAGAGAACCTGCCTGCTTCCTGGCTGAGCGTCAATTCAAAGTAGGAGATTCTTACAGGTCTCACACGGCTCCCGAGGGCCGCCCAATGGAGCGCTACCGTCCAGCCCCCAGTGTTCCCTTGAGGCCCACGGCCAGATGTCGTGGCGGAGTGGGCCTCGCTCCAAATGGACGCCAGGATGTGATTGCATCCTCACCCGTCAAGTTTGCACCCGTCGCGTACATCGCCAGCGCCTTTGAAATCTGAGCCTGTACCGCGAGATCTACAAGCCAAAGCTCCGGAATCTGAAGCTCATCCAAGCTACCCGCCTGGTCCAACATGCCGCTGCGGCCCGTAATCCCAGCCGAAACCGACCAACGAGGGTGGGCTACTCCGCCTCGTAGTCCGGCCTGGTGCTCCGGTACGTAGGGCAAACTCTCGCCGGCTTCCACACTCCCAAACTGGGGAAAGCTTGAAACAAAGTTGGTGGTGAACGCCGAGCGGGTCAATGCGTAGGACATCTCAACTGGCAGCCTCAAGCCTCCTACGAGCCCAACCTCTGCACCGGCCACAACCTCGGCTCCGTACACCTGAGCAGCCCCCCCGTTGAACTGCCGATCAACGTCGTCACCGGTGCAGCCCCCTGAAAAGGTGCACTGCCCCGTGATGTTGGTGTAGTCATTGTAGAACCCAACTGCCTCGCCATACGCCACTCCGGTATCGAAGCGAGCCCCCAACTCGTAGTTCCAGCTCGACTCCGGCTCAACCGATTCGGGCTGCCCGGGCGCCACCGGGGAGAACCCTCGATGTGCCCCCAGAAAGAGACCCGCGCCCTCTCCAGGCTCCCAGAGCAGTCCCAAGCCTGGCAGCGGCGTCATGCGTGTAATCGCATCCGCTGCCTCCGAACCCACATCTTCTCGCCAACCCCGCACTACTTCGAGCCGGGCACCTGGAAAAATATGAAGGTCTCGGATGCTCAACTCTTCGTGGAGATGCAGCGCCAACGCATGGGCTGTGGCCTCGCTGTCGAGCATCGTAATGGTTTCGGTACCCGTGGCTTCTAGTACCCCCTCCAGCATGGCGTGAGGATCTTCCGTGTGCAGCCTCCGAACATGGTCCCCGTGAATCCGAACTCCACCCTCAAGAACACTGCGAACATTTTCCCCCATGGGCTCCATGCGCCAGCGAGCCGTGGTTTGAAGGCCATAGCTATGGAACTCCCGCTCATTGGTTCCAATCTGCAGAAGCTGACCAGGCGTCTCGCTGTTTTCCTCACCGCGGAGAATGGCCAGCAGGACCTCAGCCTGACCACCGGGTTCTTTCTGAAGAAGCGCGTGCAGGTCGGTGCCTCCTGAAAAACCATTGAGCTTGGTCCAGGAGCGGTCCAGCCAGTGGTGATAGGCAACACTCCGAATTCGTACATTCGAACCCAGCCTTCCCGACCACTCCAGCTCCGCCTGGGTACGATTCCACTCCATGTCGCCCAGGGAACTGGCGGCATACCGACGATACGGGCTCTGCTCCCAGTCACTGGCACTGAGTCCCAAATAGGTCTCATGGCTCTGCTCTGTCGCATAGCCAAGCTTGAGCTCCAGGCGATGGTCCGCACGAACCAGCCACTCGCTCTTGAGCATGAACTCCGAGCGGCCAACTCCAGTTTCTCCTCCCGGATCCAGCTCTTTGAAGCCATCGGAACGCACATTGACGCCCTCGATTAGCACACCCGTGCTGTCCCCGGTCACCCCGCTGTAGGCGTGGGTCTTGAGCGTATTCCATTGACCCACAGAAACATCTGCAAACAGCGTCTTCTCATAGGGAATCTCTCGGGTGAGCACATTCAG
>JAYZDK010000031.1:0-11786 GCA_036337845.1 Myxococcota bacterium
GAAGCCAATCTGGGACATGGCGGTAAGGATTCGAGCATGGTTGTGGAACAGCCGGAAGTCACCTCCGAGAGTGCGGGTGGCATCCCCGATGTTGATACACGCGAACCCACCTGGAGAGAGCACGCGAAAACACTCTTGCCACGTGCGGTCGAGTTCTACGTGCATGGCCTCGAAAGCTTCCAACCCAGCTTCTCGATCCAAGGCGGCACCAGCTTCCGGGCTCATTTGTCGGAATGCCTCGTCCCACATGGAGATCATGGGGTAGGGGGGCGAGGTCACCACGAGCTGGACCTGCTCGTCCTCGATAGATGCGAGGTCTCGGGCATCTCCCAAGATGAACTGGTGGCTGGTCTGCATGGCCCGTCCTTGATCTGCAATCTATCTCAGACCGGCCCATAGGACGAAAGCCGATGTCGATCCGGGTATTTACTGTGGGGTGGTTGTTGGTACGGGTGGGCTGAATGGAGTAGAAGACTTCGGTACAAACTGTCTGTTTCATAAGAATCGACAGGCAAGAAGAGGTTGAATTATCATGCGTTACCTGTTGATTTTGGGTCTGTTGTCCGCTTGTAGTGGCGGTGAAAAAGATACTGGCATCGAGGAAACCGGCACTGAGGAAACCGGCGGTTCGGAGACTGGACTGGTGGAGGTTTTCGCCCCCTCGACCGGCACGTGGAAGCTCAGTGGGGTGACCTATGAGTCCAATACCTGTGAGATCGATGAGGTCGCCGTGGGAGAAGACGGTGAAGAGGGGACCTGGGTTCTGACAGCCGCGGAGGGCGGGGGCTATACGTTGAGCCCGGCGAGCTTTCTGGCTTCGTTCAACTGTTCACTCGAAGGCCAGGAGTTGTTCTGCGATACGCTCAGCTTTGAGGAGGCCCTGCAGGATGTAAACGCGACGGTCACTCAGGCGTTCAGCATGGGTATGGTGTTCTCAGATACTTCCACCGCTCAGGGCAGCTGGGGCTTGAACAAGACCTGTGCGGGCACGGATTGCGATGGCGTGGCCTGTGAAGTTCTTGGCACCGCAGCGGTGTCTTTGGATGCGAGCGAGTCTTAGCGGCCAGGCGTTTCCTCCAGGGTGCCGTGAACAATAGAGACCGCATCCAGGTCGAATCCACCGCTGGGATTTACTCCCGCGTCCACTATCTTGATGAACCGCGCGTACTCCAGTCCCAACTCCGACAGATCGAATCCATCTCCGCCAGCTAAGCCTGGGTCTGTGGCGTCAATACAGTTTTCTGGGTGGGACAAGACGGCCTGAACCCCGGCACAGCCTGGGAACCCTTGCTCACTATTTGTGGCTTCGCAGGGCCAGGACACCCAGTCTGTACCATTGAGGCTCGCGGATACGATTCCAAGCTCCGGCCAGCTCGGGAACGCATTCTCAAAGACCAACAGGTCTACACCGGGGCCGTCTCTGAGCAGGTAGTCCGTGAATTTCAGCACGATCTCTCCGCCCAGGCCTAAAGAGAGCACGTCCAATGAGCCTGTTCCTGCTCCTCCTCCGTTTGGGGGTCCCAGCACGATGTCGGGATAGCCTTCCTGGCCGAAACCTGCGCCAAGGCCTGGGATGAAGGACTCCACCTGGTCGGCGAAGGGTTCCGGGTCGTAGACGGGGGCTTCACAAGGAACCGAGTCGTCGGATGCGGTGTCTTGGACTGCGGTGTCTTGGACTGCGGTGTCTTCTGTCCCAGTGTCTTGGGCAGAGTCTTGTGGGGAGTGCGTCTCCTCTATCGAAGATTTCCCAGATGGAGGAAGGTCTTCCACGATGGGTTGGCAGCCCATAAGCCCCAGGAACAGGGCTAAGCCAGGCGTCAGGGGCCTTAGAAGGCGCTCCGATGAGAGGGGGTGCAAATCCACAAGAGTCCTCATGGTATGAACTGAGACCAGGAATACCCGCCACAACCGCTGTCGGCTGGGTCGCTTGCATCAGCTGCAGGTGTGGCCAGGGCTGTGGCTTCATCAGCGGCATCGTAGGTGGTCTGGCAGAACCAGGTCACACCGTCGGCATCGACGCTCCAGTCGAATCGGGACCATGCACCTGGGTTGTAGGGGTTGGCAGCGTCGTTTTCAGCGATTGCATATTGGTTTTCAATGCTGGATTGAGAGATGTGAAAGACGCTGGAATCAGTGCCACTACTGGTGGTCCAGGAGAAGGCATTGATGGTGTGGGCAGAGCCCCAGTTATCTGTATGAACCCCCCCGATTGGCAAGGAGGTTCGGAGCTCCGTCCAGGAGAAACCGCCGCATCCAGCACTGCTGGGGTCTGTGGCATCCGCAGCCTCGGTAGACCGTGCAGTCTCTTCGTCCGCAGCATCATAGGCCGTCAGGCAGAACCAGCTTCTGTCTTGCGCATCTACGTGCCAATCAAACCGACTCCATAGGTCTGCGTTCCATTCGTTGCTGATGTCGTTGTGTGCGATCGCGAACTGAGCTTCATTGTCGTACTGGGCGAGGTGAAACACGCTTGCACCGGTCTCCCAGGTCTGATTGTTGATGATGTGGTTGGCGCCATAGTTGTCGTCCCAATCGCCGTAGAGTGCGAGGTCGGCCGGCTCGGGTTCTCCGGTGTCTGCCGTGTCCACCACGTCTGCGGTGTCCGCTGTATCGCCCGTATCTGCGGTATCTTCTGTGTCTTTGGAGCCACTGCAGGCGAGACTAAGACCGACAAGGGTGATGGCAATCATCAATCGGGGTTGCATAAACTCTCTCGCATCTTTGGAAACTCGAGCGGGAGAGGACAGACGATCGCTGTCGCCCCTACCGCCTTGAACCGAGGTGGTTGGTGGGGAGCTATCTGGAGGGTGTCCCGACTCTCAGCCGTTGTTCCTACCGCCTTCCCGGAAAATCCAGTGGCTTCGTGGCAGGACCTGACTGATCACGGTGGCGGCACCGTGCCGGAATCTCACCGGCTTCCCCTAGGGCCTTCGCAAGAAGGCCCACCAGACAGCGGGGTATGAACATATCTGAGAGCTAGGTATCGCCGATTCTATTTGAGCGCAATTCGTGATGTGCGGATTCGCTTGTTGAGCGATGCCTATCCGGAGCAGCAGCGAAATCCGGTTCGTTGGCTGGAGTATCCAGGACCGTACGTGGCATTTCTACGGTAGCACCGGGCGTGGTCTTTGGTGGTGTCCCAAGCGCCTCCCAGCAGGACCGCGTCTTCCGGGCTCGTGCCCACCCATTCCTCGACGTTTCCGGTCATGTCGTAGACACCGTCCCGAGATACGCACCCCGGCATTTCTCCCGTATATACCGGTCTGAATTTCGGGTCCTTACGGCCATCCCAGCATCTTGAACGGTCATGAAAGTCGGCGTATGGGTAGGCGGTGCCTTCAATCATGTCGTCTGCGAACCCACCGTTGTTGTTGTCGTCGAGGGCCAGTGCGCCCTGGCAGGTGGTGACCCATTCCTGCTCGGTACACATGCGTTTTCCGGCTGCTTCACAGGCTTCCTGGGCCTCGTAAAAGCTTACCCGCAGGGCAGGTACTTCGTGCTTTCCGGCGACGGCCTTCCCGTTGTTCAGCCCAGACTCAAAGGTGTCGATTTCAAAGGATATGTCTCCATACGAGATCGATTGTTGAAGGGGTATGTCGTCAGGGATGGCTTTTACAACGCTGCGAGTTTCTCTTAGGCCCTGAGCGTTGGCTACAGCTTCTTGGGGCGAGGTTCCCAGCGCGGTCTCGATGGCGCGGGCCATGACTTCAGCGGAGGAGCCTGAGCGATAGAGCTTGCCATCGATGAAGATTCGGGGTGTGCCATGAATGTCCAGGCTTTTGCCCGCTTCACCATCTCGAGCCACCTGCTGCGCGGCTTCGTTGGAAGCCATGCACTGGTCGTATGCTTCCAGGTCGGCTCCTACGGTTTCGGCGTAGGTTCTCAGGTAGGATTCTCCGAGTTGGTGTTGGTTCTTGAACGCGAGGTCCTGGAACGCCCAGAACCTCCTCTGTTTGCCAGCACATACGGCAGCCTTGGCAGCCATACAGGCTTTTCTATGCTTGCGGTTTTTCACGCCGGCATTGCAGGTGGGGTCCATCGGGAAGTGTTTGAAGACGAATAGCACCCGGTCTCCATAGGTCGCTTCCAGGCGGGCCATTTGGCTGGCCATTCTTTTGCAGTAGCCGCATTCGAGGTCGGCGAATTCCACGACTGCGACCTGGGCTGCGGGATTGCCCAGCCAGGCGTCACTGGGGTCTATGGTGAAGGTTGCTTCGTTCTTGTCTTCGGTCTGTACGGTGAAACTGAGGGCCGGAGCATCGCCTTCTGGGTCGAGATCGTGGTGGGTGCCCTCCTTGGCCACCTCAATGACCTCCCCATCCGAGAGGGTGCTTCGATAGATCCGTTCTCCACCGATTGCTGCCAGAGTGAGGGCGCCCCAGGCCGCACCGATCGTAAGCAGAAGTCGGGCGGGTGGGGTTGGGGTGTTTCGGCCGATCAGACCTACAGCCAGTAAGGCAGCGTTTACTCCGTAGAGTCGGATACACCACGCGCAGACGAACCCTAACTGGGTTTTGGAGATGTAGAAGAGAAAGGCCGAGTAGAGCACGGCACAGACCCCGGCAGCTAGCAGCAGACGGTGTGCACCTGCTCGTCGCCTGAGAGCCAACACCACCAGGACCAGTACGGTGGCGTAAAAGCCGATAGCAAGCGTGGCGATTGGAACACCTAGAAGCTCGCTGTACTCACTGGTGTTGACGATGTCGCAGTTCACTTCGGCAGATTCCACACAGCCGATCAGCTCTCCTTCGCCGGATCCATAGAGTTGAATGTCGTGGTGCCAGGTCATCAGCCCGCCGACGAAGACGCCGAAGAGCAGAGCGGGCACGAGCAGCCAAAGTCCGATTCTTTGTGTTCGCTCGCTCATGGTAGTTCTCCCAGTGCAGCGTCCAGGTCAGTGAAGCCTTTGGCTTTGCTGTAGCCGGTGTGGCGCCATGCAAGCTTTCCTTCCGCATCGAATAGGAACATGGTGGGCATGGAGAGCACGCCGTAGCGGCCGAGGTGGGTCGCATCGGGGTCAAAGGCCACGGGTAGGTCGAACTTTACGCGCTTAATAAATTGTTCTGCGGCTTGTCGAGAGCGGTCGACGCTGACTGCGTATACGGCCACGTCGGGGTGTTCGCTTGCCCAAGTAGAAAGGGCGGGAAGCTCCAGGCGGCAAGGCCCACACCAACTCGCCCAGAATGTGAGGATGACCGGTTTTCCACGGTGCTCGGAGAGTCGAAAATGACCGCCGTCGCGCAGGGCAATCTCCACGTCGGTAGCCGCCTCATCCAAGTCCGTATTCTTGGCTGCCTCGAAGACCTCCACGGGGATCATTTCGGGTTCGGCCAGTGCTGCCAGAGAAAAGAACAAGAACAAGAACATACATGGACTCCAGGCCGGGTAGGCTTCCAAACCTGGCGCCCATAAGCGAGCGTCAGTAGGGAAGAACGGCTCTAAGCAATCAGCACATATTCGTTCCCGCAGGGAGTTGTCATCCTCGCAGCGGAGGACAACCATTTAGCGCCTGCGTCGAGCCACAAGCCAGACTAGCAGCGGTGCACCTAAAGTGGCGGTGATCACGCCGACGGGCAAGTCATGGCTGGGCATGACCACCCGACCAATGGCATCGCAGAGCACGAGAAATGTGGCCCCGCCCAGTGCGGACAAGGGAAACAGAATGCGACGGGCCGGCCCTACGCTGAGACGAACGAGGTGGGGGACAATCAGGCCGACAAATGCGATGGGGCCACACCAGGCGACACAGCCGCCTACCCCGAGTGCGCCTGCGGTCAAGCACAGTGTGCGTGTGCGTCGAACGTTCACGCCTTGAGCGTGGGCACGGGATTCTCCGCCAATCATGGATTCAAGGGCTCGCAACTGACTTAGCAGCACGGTGCAGCAGACAGCGGTGAGTGGCAGCAGCAGTGAAATACCCTCGTAGCCTACTTGAGTGAGGTGCCCGAGAGACCAACGCACAGCCTCAAATGTGGAGGCCATATCGGCCTGGAACTGTAGTCCAGTAGTGATGGCTCCTGCAGCGAGAGAGATAGCGATGCCTGCTAACAGTACGTCGTTGATCCGGGCACGTCCTGAGGCCGCGATGGCCGCGATTGCAAAGGTGACGACCAGTGCGCCGCTGAAGGCACCGATGGCCACGAGCGGGAGGCCAGGTCCGGTTGCGGGCAGGAGCACCAGAACCGCAAGGGCACCTAACGCTGCGCCGGCGGTGGTACCCACGGTGCTTGGAGTCGCTAAGGGGTTGTCGAACAAGGCCTGAAAGACGCCTCCAGTCAGCCCCAGCATGGCACCCACTGTGGCGCCCATGATTACGCGGGGGATGCGCAACTCCAGGAGTATGAAGCGCCCTTGTTCCCCGGAGAGCGGGGCTCCTGCCCAGGGGCTCGCCAGCAGAATGAGGAGGCAGGCCGTGACCACCATCGCGAGCTTGGAGGTCATCGCTGGTCCCCGTCGAGTGCCAGAAAGGACCGGCGCCCTTCCACTTCTACGGTTTCTACCCGGAGTTTGAACAGGTCTCCCAGAGCTTCTGGGAGACTGGGGTCGTTGAGTTGTTGACGGAACTGTACGGTGCCTTGATCCAGGCCTATCACCCGCACGCGAGCGGCTTCATTGGCGGGTGCCAGGCGTGTGAGAAGGTTGATGTCGTGGGTGATACACAAAATACCGCGACCGGAGGCCCACTGGCTGCTGAGCATGTTGTAGAAGGTGGCTTGATGGGCTGGGTCCAGGTGGTTGGCGGGTTCGTCCAACAAGAACATTTCGGCGTCTTGGGCGATAAGAGAGGCCATCATGACGCGCTGGAGTTCGCCACCTGAAAGGGTTGTGATGGCTTGATGGGTCAGCGATTCCGCCTGCACGGCTTGTAGGGCTGATTGGGCCGCCTTCAGGCTGTCTGAGCGCCCCTCTGAAAAGCGGAACCGAGCAGCCTTGACGAACTCCAGCACCTCAATGGCCTCTTGAATCAGACCATGCTGGGGAAGCCAGGCCATGGCTGCGGCTCGAGCCTGTCCGGAGAGTTCGTGTACGGGTGTATCCCCCCAGCGAACCTGGCCGTCGCTGGGGCGGATGAGCCCCAGGAGAAGGCGGAACAACGTGCTCTTTCCAGCACCATTGGGCCCGACTAGGGCCACACACTCTCCGGGTTCGGCCCGAAGTGACACGCCCTCCAGAATCTTCCGTTCTCCGGCCTGGAACGACACCTCGTCGAGTTGGAGGCCTGGGTTCATGGGGTCACAGCCTTCAGAGCGTTGATCTCCTTGGCCAGGGCTGTTTTGAAGTCTAGTACTCCGGGCCCGGTGGAGAAGTGCGTCGTTCCAATCATGAATCCAATCTTGTCTTCTTTGTTGGCTCGTAGCATCGGAAATTGTTCCCAGAACTGCCGATATTCTGCGATTTGAACGTCTGTGGTAGAGACATCTGAGATTAGGATCAGAATCATCTCGGGGTCGATTTGGAGGAGTGCCTCAATGGAAATGGTGGGAGGCCCCTCGAGTTTTGTGGTGATTGCGTTCAGGCCGCCTGCTGCCACGAGCGCCGCGCCGTGAATAGAATGAGGTTTCACGTACCAGAGCTCTGGTGCACCTTGGGTCGGGGCTCCGAGTAGAACCAGCACTTGGGGGGAGTCGGCTGAGGTGGTATCGGTGAGTCCGGTCTCGAGGCGGGAGGCCAATTCCTCGGCGGCCGAACCGATCTTCAACAGGGCTCCCGTGGAACGAATGCCTTCCACTACTTCTGGCACGGTGAGCCAGGGCAGGTTCCGAGTGGGTGCGATTTTCTGGAGGTTTGTCATGACGCTGCCGCGACTGCCTTGGGTCAGAATCAAGTCGGGGTTCGCTCGAACGATCTGCTCGTAATTTGGAGTCAGGCCGGTTCCCATTGTGGGCAGGCTGGCGATTTCATCCCAATCATCGGTGTAGTCCGGCCGGCCCACGATGGAGTCCGTGGTTTCCAGGTGAATCAGAACCTCCAGCATTCCGGGGTCCAGTACCACAAGCCGGTCTGGAGTGGCCTGGGATGAGAGCGCTGGTGCAGACGTTGTGGAGGAGGGAGTGCCGCGGCTGAACACCACGACAGCAGCCAGTGCCAGTCCGGCCGCAATCGCCCAGACTATCCGGGTGCGAGCCGCTGATTGGTGGGACTTGTGGCTCATCGGCTCCATGGGGTCTCGTTCCAATCTACGTCCTGCCAGGACTCACAGGTGAAGCTGTTGGAGTCCAGCCATTCTTGTCTGTCCAAGCAGATCTCCTCAGTTGCGTTGGGGGCGTTTGGGACCCGGGCGTCCTTCTCCAAGAGGTGCATCTCCCAGGCCCAGGTATCACAGGAATTGAGATAATCGGACCTGTCGACATAGCCGAGGTCTTCCCATTCGGAACCCCATTCGGACAGACAGGCCTCTTGCGCGTTGGCTGCGGCCCGGCACATGTCGTCACAGGCCTCCAAAGTAGGAGCACAGCTTGGGAGTAGTAGCCAATAGAGCATTAGAGGAAGGCCACGTTGTACGGGGGAAGCGTGGTGTGGAGGGGCGTTTCGTTGAGCAGCTCACAGGTGCTTGCCTCCATCAGCCACAGGCCAGGCTCAGAAGGTGACTCGGAGCTCCACCCCTCTCGGGCGGATATCCAGGCGCGGCCGTATTCATCGATGGCTACGTCTGCGAGGAAGGTAGATAGGGTAGCCGCTGTGACGAGACTGCCGCTGGAGATGTCCATGCAGTGAATCGAGTAGTTCCAGTCGGTATCTGCGGTGAGGAACACCATCTCTGAGCCGCGGATGGAGGCGGCCGTGATGTCGGCGCTCAACTCTGCCTCGGTGATCAGTATTTCTTGTTGGCCCGTTGTCATGTCGTAAAGCAGAACGCTGCCATCGAGGCTTCCATAGAGCCCGGTCTTGATTCCGAGGGTGTTGGGGCTTGTGCCACCGACTAGCACGGGGCTGGGGCTGGCGGTGACCAGGACTTCTACCTCTGAGGTGGTGCAGTCCACTCGAACAATCACTCCACCATCTGCGCTCCAGGCATCGTCTTGGGCAATCTCTTGGACCGCGACGAGCAAGGCTCCGTCAACAACCGTCATGGAGGCGGGCTCCGCCGCGCCATCCGTGCCGGCCCAGGGGCTGAGATCGGCTGTTGCTACCTGGCGGCCGTGGGGGTCGAATGCGACCAGTTGCGTGTCGTTGTGCAGGCTCACCCAGGTGTTTCCCCCGCAGTTCTTGGCGTCTTGTGGGTTGGCCAGGTCGGGAAGTGCGACCTCTAGATCCGGAGCGTCCCATTGTCCTGGGGTGTAGATCCTCAAGGTGTCTGTGTTGAGGCGATTGAGTACGGCGATTTCTGTGTCGAGGGCCCTCACGACAGTATCGCCTGAGGTGGGGGCCAGGGTGTCTTGGATGGCTAGGCTCGACAGGTCGACTGTAGCGATCGCTCCCACGGAATAATCATTGGCGATCGTACTGATGACCCCCAAGGATTCGCCGGAGATCTCCGTGGCGGTATCTCCCGTGTGTTGGGGGTTCGGGTTGGAATCTGGCTCGACCGTGGGCATGCAGGCGACCAGGAGTCCGGTGATTAGGGGAATCATGATAGCCCTCCCGGAGTCCACCGCAGGTTCAATGTCCACACTCGGCCGGGCAAGGGATGGCCCGCAAAGTCGGTGAGGGGTTGAACGACTCGTGCACTGGTTGCAGGCTGAAGCGGGTTTTGGGGGACGACTTCAGCTTGTTTGTTGAACAGGTTGGAGACACCTGCTTGAATGAGCGGCCAGCGCTTTCCGGGATGGAACTGTATCGAAACATCATGGAGAGACCTCGGTGCGGACCGGAACCAGTTTGTGGCGTCTACGAAGTTTCCGTCGATGAATCGATAGCTGTAGGCCAGTCGCATCAATTCCTGTGGGCTCGTGAAGGAAACCTCCTCCCATACCGACCATGTTGGGGTCGACGGAAGTTGCTTGTTTGCCACGGCCGGGTCCGGGTCGAGATTGGTGGATTGTGTGAGAGCCAGGCTGGTGTGACTTTGGAAGCCGAACTCGGAAGAAGCCAACAAGCTACCTTCAAGCCCCTGCACCCAAGTGCGTCCGAAATTCACGGGCATCATGGTCTTCTGGCTGTTCTGGACCCAGGTGATGCGGTCTGTGCCAGCGTTCCAGAAGTGGCTGATATCCACGATTAGATCGAGGTGTTTGAGTTGGGGCCAGTGGCTGCGAAGGCCCAAGTCCCATTGCCACCCCTGCTCGGGCTTGAGGTTTGGATTGCCCAGCAGACTGCCTCGGTCGCCGAAGATCTCATCGAGGTCGGGTGGGCGCATGTAATGCCCAGCGGTGGCTCGTAACAGGCGATGGTCCCCCCATCGCCAGATCACGGCCATGCGGGGGTCTATCGAAGAGTCAGGGGGAGTATCGGTTTGTGGATATTGAAGGAACGTGGCGTGCGCTGTGCCTTCCAGTCCAAGCTTTCCCTGATCGAATCGCAGGTGGGCTGTGGCAGTTTCTACAGTTCGGTCGTGCTGGGTTGTGACCCCTTCTGCCAAGAGGTCAGTGCTATTGGCCGATTCGACTCTTGCGGAGGCCCCGAACCCCACTTCTGCGAACTCGGAAACAAACCACTGGTCGTAGAGTCGCATGCCCAGGTTTTCAGATCGTTGGTTTGCCCATTGAGATCCCAAGCCCAGCTCGTCTGCCCGGTCGTCATAGGTTTCGTCGCGATGAGACCACCAGCTCGTGGCTGTCACCACGTGTTTGCCGCGGAGTGCTTTGGCCTGCAGGCCGAGCAGGTTTCTCTGGGTCTGAAGTGCTGCGTTTTTGCTGGGGTTGTTGATGTGGCCAGGCAGTCCCTCGGAACGCGCGAGGAAGGCATTGATCAGTGTGAGTGTGGTGGGCCCGAACTCCACTTTGTAGCGGCCCAGGATGTTTCCTTGAGCGGATTCGTTGTTGGTGCGCGTTTGGGTGCCATCGTCCATTCGCTCATAGGGGGTGCCGTTGTCTGTGAAAAAGGGGAATGTGCCGTCAGCGGTATGTCCTTGGGTGAAGAAGGAGGTGCTGTGTCGAGTGGTGGTGGTTTCACGGAGACGTCCCGTGAATACGTCGGCGCTGTAGCGCTCATACCGAGATGTGCTCAGCCCTGTAGAGATGGGTGTTTGGGCATCTCGGGGTATCAGATCTATGGCGCCGCCGATGGCTGCACCTCCGAGACTGGCTGGGGCATAGCCACGAAAGACCTCCACGCGTTCCAGGGCCCGAATGGGCCACTCCGACAGATTGACGGCCCGTCCGCCTTCTGGGTTGAGGGGGATGCCGTCGAGGTAGAGTTGTACCTGGCGCATTGAAGAGCCGCGGATGCTGACTCCTTGAAAGTCATCTGCATCTCCAAATCGTTGGATTTGGACACCGGGGGCTTGCTCAACGATGGACCCGAGGTCGAGCCCGGGTCGCAGGCTCTCCTCGATGAGAAACACGGTCATCGCAGCGGGTGTGTCCCAGGACTCTCGGCCCACATAGCGCTCGGCCTCAACGATGACCTCCTCGGGCGCAGAAGCATCCTCTTCTGCCAGGGCAGGGAAGGTGAACACGAGAGGTAGAAGGGACGGGAGCAAGTCTGGCACAACCTGGGGACGAGGTCAGGCCAGGAGCGCCGACTGTCTCTCAACCCCGAAAGACGAACTAGAGGACTGCAAGGCCGGTCTCCTGGCTTCTGGATCAACCGCCGAACCTCGCCTTCCCGAACCTAGATTCGGTGGCATTTGAGGTGGCGTTCCCAGTCACAGTGGCGGGGGCCGCGCCGGATTTTACCGGCTTCCC
>JAYZDK010000032.1:0-5870 GCA_036337845.1 Myxococcota bacterium
CGAGTGAAATCAACCATCGAAGTCCGGGGTGCAGACGCCTGCCCGCTCCCGTTAGCCCTCAGCGGCATCGCAATGTGGACGGGGTTCCTATACGACCCCGACGCACTGTCAGCCGCGGAAGCGCTCGGCCAACAGTTCGCAGAGCTGGCCCCCATCGACGAGTTGTTCGACGCGGCGTGCAAGGACGGATTGCAGGCTGAAGTGGGTCAACCCTTCCTTAGGTTCGCACGGGAACTGCTTGAGATTTCTCGGGACGGATTGACTCGATATCAACCCGATTCCGTCCCGTTGCTGAAACCGCTGGATGAAGTACTGGAGGCAGGCCAGTCCCCCGGCCGCAGCGTGCTCGACGCCTGGAGCACCAACTCCGCACCAGACGCATTTCTCAAAGCCGTCGCCTACACAGTCCCAAGCTGACGGACTCGCTCAAAAAGCAGCACCCCTGCCGTCACGGAGACGTTGAGGCTGTCGAGTTCGTTCTGAAGCGGTACCTGTACTACGGAATCGCAGCGCTGACGGACAGTGGAGGTCAGCCCCTTGGACTCTCCCCCCAGCACAATCGCCAACGGCCCGGTGAGGTCGACGTCCCAGAACGGAGTGCCATCCATATCCGCTCCAACGACTCTTACTCCCGCCCGATTGAGGCGCTTCAGGGCCGAGGAGATGCCTTCGCGAATCACTGGCACCTCTTCCGCGCCACCCATGGCGACACGGCTCACAACCGGCGTGACGCCCTTACCCCTCCGAACCGGAATCACCAATCCATTCACTCCCGCACCCATCGCCGAACGCAGGATGGCCCCGAGATTTTGTTCGTACACAACCTCATCGGCCAAAATGAAAAAGGGATCGGTTCCTTCCGAGAAGAGCGCGTCGAGACGAGAAGCGACAGTGTAGTGCGGGTGAGGCTGCGCCCGGGCCATCACGCCATTGTGGACATCGCCCCGTGCCTTTTTATCCAGAACGGATCGAGGGACTCGTTCCACCACCACCCCCTGCTCCTCACAAAGCTCAAGGATGCGCGCAATCTTGGGGCCCACCCGCGCACGGTCATCCAACCAGACACAGTCCACGCGCCGCCGCCTGCGCGATAGCGCCTCATATACCGGATTACGCCCCTCAAGAATGTCCCAATCCATGGCATTCCCATCACGCCATTTGGATGCACCGTCAAGGAGAGACTCTTGATTAGGGAGGACTGCGCCCGATACCATGCCGACGGGAGGTAGCTAACGTGCGTCGGGTCGCTGCTATGCTTTTCGGCTCCGGGGGGGGCATTAGCTCGGTGGGATTCTTTCTGCCTTGGATCAGCTTTAGCTGTGCGGGAGAGCAGCAGGTCTTTACCGGGGCCGACCTGGCGCAAGAGGGCAGCCCCGAACTCTGGCTCGTCTTTGTCTTCGGCCTGGTGGTGATATCCCTCGCTGCTTTCTTCCTGATGGGCCCTCAGGCGCCTCCCAAGCCTTTGGACGACCTGGACATCGAATCCACCAAGCGCCGGCTCTCCTTTGAGCGCAGACACTCGCTGGGGCACGTTGTCGTGCTGATCGCGTCACTCTGCGCCATCGGGCTGCTCATCGTGGAATACCTCCAGCAAATGCAGAATACTGAGGCCGAACTCAAAGCGCTAGGTCACAGTCTTTCCGCCTTGGACATCCGAATCGAATCGGGGGCTTGGGCATCCAGTCTGGGGTTTGTCGCGGCCTGTGTAGGCTCGGTTTTAGGGCTTCGTTCCGAGAGCAAAGAACAGAACGCTCAAGGCTCCTGATCGCCTCGGCCCTGGTCGCCACGATTTCGCCGCCAGGTATTCCTCGTTCTCCGTTCGCTGGTTCGAGTCTCACCACCGAACCGATACGAAACATCCATGGCCTGGAACAACCAGGCCCCAGGCTGCGACGCCACGCCGGCGCCGATACGGAACTCCCATCTCTTCCAAGCAGAATGCCAGGACAGACTGGCCGTATACGCATCTGAGGCACTCACAGTCTCTTCGCGTTTGACGCTAAGCGCATCTTCCAGCCCGAGAATAGGCGGCAATTCCACGTTTCCTTTGGCATTTCCCCAGATCATGGCCTGCACCTGAAGTACCAGGCTGTCCCGTCTGTTGAAACGGTAATCCGTGGCAAAACGCAGAATCAGCGCCTCAGCCGTAATGTTGATCTCCCCATCTTCCAACACGCCGCTCACAGTATCGCTCTCTTGAATCTGGCGAACGAAATCCTCCAGGTCCTCGTTCTGGCTGATGAGAAGACTATTTTCCGCCAGCGGCATCAACCCATCCGGCGCACCCCCAAATGCCAACGACGCCCAACTAAACCCACCATGAGCTGAGAGCCGCTCCATCACTTGGAGGGAAACGGTACCGCCAAGCCCTCTGTAGCTGGCTTCAAAGTCCTCCAAGGGAATGCCATAGAAACTGCCTTCTATGGCTACATCAAGGCCTCCGAACCGTATCGGATTGGCCTTGAGTTGGGCATTTTGCACATCCAAGGCCCACATCAGAGGTGCCGTTGCTACTTGAACACGCGGCGCAGCGCCAAAAGTTATGTTCGCCAGCCCGACCCTCACCTCTCCGAACTCCAGCGCATAAGCCGTAAAGTCCGTTTGCGCTCTGGGCACCTGTCCCATCAGGTGGCGACGTGGTTTCAGCCACCGAATCTGCGCGTCCGACAACTCAGGCGCCTCGGTAGCCCCCTCAAGCTCCCCTATCTGAATACCTGCCGGTGTTGGGCCCGTCTGCTCGCCCTCGGGCTCGTCCTGACACTCGCCCTCATCACCGCAGCGCTGCCCTTCAAGACAATCCGTATCGCTCTCACAAGCGCCGGGCCCTTCCTGTGCAGGCTGCTGGGCCCAGGCGGACCCAAAGCCGAAAATACCCCAAACCATCCAAAGAGAGGCCACTCTACGCATCGTCCCTGTGCTCCGTTCTTTCCAGACCTTACCAGAAGAAGCACAGGGTCGAGGCTGCGGCCCTACCCAGACGGACTCAGTTCCTCAAAAGTTCCGCGGCGACTTCGGCCAACTCCGAGCGTTCCCCCTTGCGAAGAGTCACATGGCCGGCAATCGGGGATTCTTTGAAACGCTCAATCACATAGGTGAGCCCGTTGGAGGTGGCATCGACATAGGGATTGTCAATCTGAAGTGGATCGCCGGTGAGAATTACCTTCGTCCCCTCACCCGCTCGTGTAATGACCGTTTTGACCTCGTGAGGAGTCAGGTTTTGGGCCTCATCCACAATCAGAAACTGCCTAGGGATCGATCGGCCACGAATATAGGTGAGCGGCTCCACCTCAATGATTCGCTGGTCCATCAGGGGCTGGTAGGACGGCGTGCGCTCTCCTCGGTCCCGACTCCGATCCTCATCGGAATTCAAAAGCAGCTCCAGGTTATCGAAGATGGGCTTCATCCAGGGATTAAGCTTTTCTTCCAAGTCGCCAGGAAGAAAGCCGACATCCCGGCCCAAGGGAAACACCGGACGAGACACCAGCATCTTGCGATACACCCGGTCGTCCGTCGTTCTTTTTAGCCCGCAGGCAATGGCAAGAAGCGTCTTGCCCGTACCCGCCATTCCATCGAGCGTGACCAAGGGCAAAGAGTCGTCCAACAACAAATCCAGTGCGAACAATTGCTCTTTGTTCCGGGCAAAGATTCCCCAGACGCCTTCCTTGTGGCGCCCCACTCGATTGAGCCGACCCTGGCGTTGGTCGAACCGCGCCATCGCACTCTGGCCTTCCTTGTCCTCCGCTGAAAGAATGACAAACTGGTTGGCATAGAGGTGGCCCTGCTCTTCCGCCTCCCACGGAGCCCAGCCCTGGTTGTAGATTTGATCGATCAGCTCACTGGGCACATCACGCTCGGTCACCCCCATAAAGCGCTCCTCGATATCGAGGTGCGCGTGCTCGTAATCCTCGGCGACCAGACCCAGCGCATCGGCCTTGACCCGCATGTTGGTATCGCGCGTCACCACCACCACCTTGGAGTTGCGGGTGGTGTCGTGGAGATACTTGGCCGTCCACAAAATCAGATTGTCATTGGAGTTGGCCCCAAATCCGGTCGGCAGATCCGTCTTGGGATGAGGCAACTCCACACGAAGCAGACCACCATCCGGCAGCTCTACCCCCTCGGAAAGAGACCCTTTCTTCCGGAGTGAGTCCAAATGGCGAGACACCGTACGGGCATTCCGCCCGGTCTCGTTGGAGTCCTTCTTAAAGGTGTCCACCTCTTCAATGACGGTGATCGGAATCACCACCTCGTGTTGCTTGAAGACATAGAGGGAATTGGGGTCGTAGAGGAGCACATTCGTGTCCAATACGAAAATCCGACCCGAACCGTCGGTCGGCACAAATCTGGGAACCATGTGTTGTTCTCGGGAATGAGGAAGGGGGGGCTCGCCAGCATCCCGCAGCTGACGCGCATGAAGAAAATTGAAGAAACTAAGGTGTGGGGTGAGTCAGTGGACTCGGAGGGTTTCCTGCTTCAGGTCAGGACAAGTCGTTCTACAGAAGATTGAGATAGAAGGCTCGTTGAGGTTTAGTGTCCCGGCTTCCACTCTCGCCTCACCTACGTATATAGCAAGGGTTCCGGAAGCAGTCACCTCTGAACCTCCTCGCACGGTGATCACATTATCACCGACCGAGAGGAAGGGGCCGAGATCCAACATCACAGCCGGCCCACTCGAGCGAACCTCCGCGACACGGACACCTGAAATCCATACCTCCGCACGGTGCCCGGAGCTCTTGGTGTCTTCCCCCACGAGCCACCAACGACCATACTCAAGGCCCTGGCCTTTGGGCGCGCGCTGCGCTTGCACCCCTTCCGATGGTGCCTCGACTTTGTGGGAAGGCGCGAAAATGTGCACATCACCGTGGGCATCAATGCTCACGGAAGCCTCTGGAAAGGCCACGTCCTTCACCCCCTCAACGACTAGGCCATTGAGGAAGACCTCACCTCCGTAGGCCACCGAAGAGGCCAAGCACCCAAACCCCACCAACCACGTGGCTACGCCGCGCCTATGCACCGTTGACGCGATCTCTCAGGGACTTGCCTACCTTGAACACTGGCAACACCTTGGCGTGGACGTTGATTGTGGCGTTCGTCTTGGGGTTGCGGCCCTCATATCCGGCGTATTCCCGGGTCCGGAAACTCCCAAAACCTCGTAGCTCGATACGCTCACCACTACACAAGGCATCCCTCATGCTGTCGAATACAATGTTGACGGCTTCCTCCGCCGTCTTGCGAGGCAGACTACAATCTGCAGCGACGAGATCTACGAGCTCAGACTTGGTCATTGAGTCGCTCCTAAGGGGCGTTTAGCGGCGACCTTTTAGGCCGTCATCCCGCCACGGTCAACCAAATTTCCACATAAATACAGATGCTTATTCAGTAGAGCCCTTGATATCCGGACCCGAGGCCGGAGCGCTCGGCACAACAAGAGCTACAAGGTGGGGCTTCACCTTCTCCATCACAAGAATCATGGGGCTTGCCACAAAGACCGTAGAGTAGGTTCCAACCACGACACCAATCATCATCGCCATAGCGAATGTCTCGATTACAGGGCCGCCCATGAACAAAAACGCGGTGATGGCAATCAGCGTGGTCAGTGAGGTCGCCAGCGTCCGGGCGAGCGTCTCGTTCACCGAATCGTTGATCAGTTGGCCCATGTCTGTTCGCCGATAGCGTTCCATATTTTCGCGAATCCGGTCGTAGATCACGATCGTATCGTTGAGGGAATACCCAATAATGGTCAGCAACGCGCCAATCATAGACAGATTCACTTCATGCTGGATGAGAGTGAATATGCCAATGGTGATGGTGACATCGTGAAACAGGGCCAGGATTGCTCCAGGCGCAAAGGTCAGGTCGAACCGAAATCC
>JAYZDK010000033.1:0-18123 GCA_036337845.1 Myxococcota bacterium
ACCGGGTGGAAACGCCAGAACAAGTGGCTGCATCGGCGCCTGAGGTTGTCGGCGAACCGCTCAAAATAGCGATCGCAGCCATCTTTGAGGCGGCTCAGCATCGCACAGACCTGGAGCCGCTGCGGGTCTATCTTGAAGCCGGCTTACGCCGTCCTGTGGAGATGGTTGTGGTCAGTGATTACGGGGCTACCGCGGACCTGCTTTCAAGTGGTCGGGTACCCTATGCGAGTTTGACGCCCGCTCTGTACATCAAGACCCGTGCAAGCAACCCCGAGGTCTCTTTGGTGGCAGGAAAGGAACACTCGGGTACACAAGCGGCGGATGCGGTTTTACTGGCTCGGTTGGACATGGAGGTAGAAAGTGCGGTGGTCCAAGCCAAGGAGCTGGTGGGCAAGCGCTTCTGCTATGTCGATGAGCTCTCCACCACCGGCTACCTTTTGCCGAGAGCCTGGCTCATTGGTCAGGGGCTGGACCCGGATGAAGTCTTCTCCAAGACGATTCGCAGTGGAAACCACATGGAGCTCATTCGGAACCTGGCGTCTGATGTGTGTGATGTGGGAGGCACCTTTGAGGAAGCCCTCGACCGAGCTCAAGAGAACGGGTTGGATGTGGCCACAGTTCGAAGAATCGGTGCAACAGGGAGAACCCCCCATGATGCGATTTGTGCGGGCCCGGCCGCGGACTCCGCAGTGACCGGGCGGCTCAAAGAGCTGTTGTTGTCGTTCGATCCTGTGGATGTAGACCCCGATAGCGTAGAAAAGCTCACGGGGTTCTGGGAGGTGTTCGACAGTGAGTTCGACAACCTCCGCAAGGCCCTCGACTAAACGTTCGTTGGGGCTACTCGCCGGATGGGGTGATGGGGTGCTCCTCGGTTTGGAGCCGTCCTTCGAACCCTACCGAGGGATTGGCTGCATCTTCGGCATCGCTGAGAATGCGCAGGTCGTCTCCATCGAGTCGAGCCATGAAGGCGGTGACCGAGGAGTCTCCAGCCACGTTGGTTGCGGTGCGGAACATGTCCAGAAGCCTGTCGACGCCAAGTACCAGTGCAAGTCCAGGGGCGGGTACGCCGATAGCGGTGAGCACCATGGCTAAGGTCACCATGCCGGCTCCGGGTACACCGGCTGCGCCCACGCTGGCCAAGGTGGCGGTGGCGACGATGGTGGCTTGGTCGCCCAAGTCCAAGGGAATGCCGTAGATCTGAGCGATAAAGATGGCTGCCACACCCTGATAGAGTGCGGTTCCATCCATATTGACCGTGGCGCCCAAGGGAAGCACGAAGCTCGTCACGCTGGGGCTGATGTTGAGATTGGACTCACAGCACTCCATGGTGACCGGTAGTGTGGCGGAGCTACTGGAGGTGGAGAAGGCCAGGGCCAGCGCTTCTTTGAGTGAGCCCAGGAAGGCAAAGAAGGGTAGCTTGGCACCCCATCTGACGATGCTGCCGTAGGTGATGAACAGGTGGAGCAGTAAGCCTCCCATGACCACGAGCCCGTAGACGCCCAAGGCCAGCAGCACAGACAGCCCGGTGTTGCCCACGACCTCAAACAACAGCGTTGCTACACCGATTGGTGCGAGCTTCATCACGATGTGTACCAGCATCACCATTGCTTCGTTGATGCCATCGAGCACCTTGACGACGGGTGTTGATTTTTCGGGGTCCAAGAGCGTGAGAGCGATTCCCAGCATCAGGGCGAAAAAGATGATCTGCAGCATGTCGCCGCTGGCCAAAGAGGAGATTGGGTTGGTGGGCACGATGCCGATGAGCTGGTCTGTCAACGAGGGCGCGGACGCTGCGTCTACAACTTTGGCACCAGCTGCTCCTTCATAAGTCGACAGCAGTGCGGCCTTGTCGGCCTCGGAGATGAAGCGCCCGGGACGCACCACATTGGCGAGGGTGACGCCAATGGTGAGGGCCACCACCGTGGTGCACATGAAGATGCCGATGGTGCGGCCGCCAATCTGTCCCAGCCGCCGGAAGTCTCCCAACGATGCAACACCTCCCACAAGAGAGCAGAACACCAGGGGCACGACCACCATCTTGATCATGGCCAGAAAGAGGCGCCCGATCCACACAGTGGAGTTCACCAGGGATTGTCCGATGGAAGCGTAGCGGCGCACTTCGGGTGATTTGTCGACCACCCAGCCTTCCAGTTGTGTGCCTTTCTCGGCGGATTCCAGGGCCGCCGCTACCGTCGAGTTGGAGTCGGCCACCGAACGTAGCCGCAGAAGCTCCTCTGCGCTGAGCTCCCAGCCGATCTTGACCCAGCCGGGGCTACCCGCCTGTTCTTCCAGAATACTGGCGGACCTCACACCTACGCCCAACGGTACGTTTGCAGCGGTCTCATTCGGAGCAGTGACGATCTGGGCACCGGCAAGGTTCACCGCGTTTTGGGGGAGAATCTTGGAGTTGGGGCCGAAGAGAAATCCGAGGAGGATTCCCACGGCCATGCCGATCAGGATCTTGGTGTAGAGCTGCATGCTTTGCTCCAGTGGGACGTGTGTGCGATTGGGTTGTTGAAGAACCCTATCAGAAGGTGAGTTGTGCCTGAACCAGTACGCCGTGTGCTTGCTCGTCTTCGACTACGTGGATTTCCCCTGAATATTGCAAAGTGAGCTTGAGTTGATCGGTGCTCTGTTCGTTGGCGAACGGGTAGAAATTCAAGCCGGCTTCGCCCCACCAGGTCTGACGCGGAAAGAACGTGCGGTCGTGTTCCACCCACCCGAGCCGGCCGACGGGTTCGATACCAAACGGAAGGTACCAGCCGAGCTGACCGTAGGCGCCAAGCGCTTCGGTGGGCCTGGAACTCAGGCTGTCGGTTTGGATGCGGTAGAGGCCTTCTGCAATGGCGTGTATGCCTTCGAATGCCAGCCGGAACGAAGCGCTCGCACGGATGTCCTGGAAGAGCACATCCTTGTAGCCAGCAGAATCAAAGGTGGTCCAGGGGTGGTAGGCAATCCCTGCACCCACTCCGATTCGAAACGATTCGGTGGTGGGACCGGACTCATCGAAGGAAAATCCACCCAGGGGATTGAGGTCTACACGGCCGGTGTAAAGCACGCCGCGCTCGGCGGTGTTGGCGGAGCTGAGCCCACTGCCGTTGAATGCACCAAGCTGGAGTACTGCGCGGTTTTCGGCAGCTTTGGCGTGGAGTAGCCCACCGAGGTCAGTGCCTTCGAGAAAGCTGCTGTTGGGGCCCGAGCGGTCGGGAAACAACAAGTTGGTATCGGGGCTCTGGGCTTGTGATGTGAATGGAATACGCATGCGGCCAGCCTTGAACCCGACGGATTCGATGGGCTGCCAGTTCACGCTGGCTTCTCGAACCACGGAGCGCACCACGTCGACCGTGTTTGTCGAGACCGTGTCCGCCGTTCCGTTGTTGTTGGTGTCGACCAGGCCTACGCTGGTCACAGCGCTGGCTGTGTCCGAGCCAAACACGGTATAGGCGCGATAGCTCCACTTTTCGATGGGCTCGCCAGTAATCTCCAAGCCAAAGCGTGCCATTTGCATACCGAACTCGAGTTGTTCGGCTGGACGCTCCTGGGGGCGCGTGAGCAGTCCCCACCGTGGGCTCACCCAGCCGCTGAGTTCGGCGGCCTCACCGGCGTGGGCCGCGGGGGTTCCAACGAACCCGACACCGAGCAGCGCCATGGAGTACAGGCCAATCATGGAAAGGACACTCCAATCGGGGCGAACGCTACCGACGTGTAGATGTTGACCGAGTCGTAGTAGGGCCCGGCGATGAGCCACCCGGTGCTGCCTGTGGTGTGCATGTCCAGGGGGTGAGGGGTCAGGAGTGGCTGGTCAGCCATGGCGGATACGGCGTCCTGCCAGTGTTCTTGTCGAGAGGGGTCTGTGCGCTCATCGAGCACCACCACGCCTTCGTTGATTCGTTGGCCTAAGGCGGTGGCGCTATCCCAGGCTTGGGGAATACCGATGTCCAACGTCTCCTCGATGGGTGCCACGAGAGCCTGGCCGGCATCGGAGCCTGTGAGCCAGAGCGTGCCGCCCCAGGCTTGCACGCCCGCGGCTTCGAATGTGTCGTAGTCGAATATCCGGCCTTCATTGTTGTTGAACACCAAGATGCGGCCATCCGAAAGGAGTCCAGCAACCAGGCCGGTCTCCGAGACGCTGAGCTCACCTTGAATATCGAACTCGTCGAGCAGATCTCCTCCGTCCAGATTGATTCGAAACAACTCGTCACCAGTGTGGTCGAGCACCAGCACCTGGAACACGGAGGTGTCGCTTTGAGTGAACTGGACTGCGATATAGCCCCGCTGCTTCAGGCGGTCTGCACCGACGCCAATCACCTTGATGTCTTTGGCACTTGTGGGCTCAAAGGGCCTGAGGTCACCGTAGAGTCTCTGGTCGAGGTCGACCACGGTGTGGTAGGGCACGGGGTCTGTAATGCCCTGAACCATGGCCAGCATGGTGGAGCGTGCGGAGGTTTGGCGGACGAAAGGCACCACCGCACGGAATTGGATTTCGGTGCTGGTGACGGGGTCTGAGGACACCACTTCCCGGCAAGCTCCGGTGGTTCCGTTTACCTCGACCAGGGAGTCTCCAGACCAGTACCAGCCGCGCGTGTTGGTGTGGCCGCTGAAGCCGTGGAGTCCGTAGTCTCCGCGGTGTGCACTACAGCCTCCCGACCAGCCCCCGTAGGCGTGGCCCACATAAACGGAAGTGTCCGTCCATTCGGAGTCTCCATAGACCACGTAGATGTTGCCCGAGCGGTCGGTGCGTGGAGGCAACAGGCGCAGGGGGGGTTCCCCAAGAAGCTGTCCAAAATAGCGCGCGGTCCCCATGGCCCCTGGAGTCAGGGGCTCGGCGCAGGAACTCAGTAGTAGAGCGGAGGCGACGAGCGCCAGGGGTCGAATCACTGCTCGACGATGAAGTTCTGCACGTAGTAGGCCGCCTGGCCACCGTTCGCGGTCTCGTAGGTGTGCAGGTAGACGTAGGGGTTTACCGAATAGCGGTTCTGACTCCACTCGTCCTCGGGCGTGCTCGGGTCATCAGGAAGCGATGGAAGCGTACCAGAGAAAAAGGCTCCGCTGCCGACAGCGAGCTCGTAACCCTTGCCCCAGCCCGCGCTGATGCCGGTGCCAACGGTAACGCCAGCGGCTGTGACCGAGGCGCTCAGGCCCATTTCCTGGTTCATTCTCCAGCCTTCAGACTGGTCGTTACTGACGGCTCGGCGCCAGTTGATGTCACCAACATCGGAAACGGTGTACCACTCGTTTGCTTCAAAGAGGAGCTCATCGTCACTCAGTTGTCGGCCGTCCCAGGACTCCACAATCTTGGCATAGGAGCTGGGGTCACCCACGGTATAGGGGAGGTCGATGACCGGCAGATTACCCACGGCCTCGGCCATGGCGTTGTAGCGTGTGGTGGACCACAGCGACACGGAGCCATCTACCGGAACGGTCATCACGAACTGTTCGCCATCCGCGCCTGCGCCGAGCACCCCAGAGGGGTCTTCGACCTCGTAGACGTAGGCATTGAAACATCCCCAGGCGAGCGTCACAGCACCGTGGTGCGGGCCGTAGACATCGGGCTGGCCTTTCACCGAATAGCGACCACCCACCGAGCGCGTGTTGCGCTCACGATAGGTGTTGTCCACCCTCAAGCTCAGGCTCTGGCTGACTTTGGCACCGAACAAGTCCATGAAGTCCGCACCCACACCCACGTCCACGTTCATGCCCAGGCTCACGGTGTCGGAGAAGGTCTCCGAGGTGCTCTCGTGATCGCCGTATGCTGCGCCACTGGGCCGGCTGCTACGTTCTTTGTCGTAGGGCGGGGGAATCAGCACCATCAGGGGCACCACATTGCCATCACACTGAATGGGGCCTTCCACCAGGCTGGTCACCGGGGAGTCGCCATCGTGGTCGGCAAACGCGATGAGTAGCGGTTCCTGAGTCGAGGATAACGAACGTGTAAAGCGCTCCACCAGGCTACCACCATTGTCCGAGAGCATGACCAACTCGCCATTCTCATCCAACAGCGCGATTTCTGACCGACGGTCTGCATCGGCATCACCGGTTGCAATGTCGATGAGCCCGGTGTGGTCGGAGACCGTGTAGGTTTCCTTGATTTCCAGAGTGCCGTAGGGCTCGTCGCTGGTGGTGTCTGCAGGGGCTTCGTAGGCGTTGTGGACCACAACTTTGTCTTCGCCGTATCCCATCCAGCTAAACCATCCCCCATCTTCCAGGGTGACGATCTCGGCGACATTGTCGCCATCGAGGTCGGCCACATCGAGCGCCACAATCTCGTCGCTCACGCCTGCTGCGTAGTACTCGATTTGTCCGGAGAACTCGGCGTCATCGTTGTGGATGTAGATGATGCGGTCACCGTCGAGCTTCATGTGCACGACGATCTCGTCGTAAGTGTCGCCATCGATATCACCACCGGCAATGTCGAAGATCTCTACGTTGGAGTCACCGAAGGAGAAGTAGTCGCAGGTGCTCTTGTCGAGCCGACAGGATGCGATCTCTCCCGCTGTTGATGCAGCAAACGCTTCGTCGGTTCCGTCTGAATCAATGTCACCCGCACTCAAGGAGGTGGGCTGGAAGTCGATGTCAATCCAGGTGGGCGTCTCTCCTTGGAGTAGACCGATGGCGGGGCGCCCTTGCTCGATGACAGCGTAGAACTCGTAGTTCGCTGAGGAGAATCGGCCGCCGGCGATGCCCTTTGGCGTACTGGAACCCCGTTGCCAGGAGTTGTCGTAGTTCAAGTTAGAGCCGTTCGGGTCGTAGCCGTCGATGTAGTAGTTCCCCGACCAGGAGCGGGCATCGACGACTCCAATCTCGGACTCCGAGAAGAGCTTGACGCGCTCGCCGACCGGCGGAAGGGAATCGTAGGGGCCGTTGGTGCAGCGTTGCACCTGGCAGACGTCTTCGATGCAGGCTTCGTTGGAGAGGCAGTCGGAAGACACATCACAGGAGACGTCTTCGGAGCCCCAGGCCTCGCTGCCTGGACCGTCGTAGTCGGGATTGGTCAGATCGTCGGGCCCGCTGATCTTGCATCCTGCGAGCGTCAAAACAGCCAGACTTGCCAGAAATCTTGTTTTCACCTGTCCTCCTCCTTGAGGCTGGACCTCACCATCTATGAAGAATACCGTGCTCTTGGTTCCAAGACGCACCAATCTCAGAGATGCCTGGTGTGGGGTCGAGCCCCATATAGCCGAAAAATCTGTCGATCGCGACAGAAACTCCATGAAGTTTTGTGGGGTTGGCTCCACACTCGGCGGGCTTTGGGCGGCACGGTGCTTTGGGGGGGCAGAGGGGTTGTTCTGGTTGCGCACTGAGTGAGGGGCCTACGGCTTGGTCTGGAGGAGGGGGCTGGCGTAGAGAACGAGCGAGCTTGAAGCAACTGGCGGTATACTTGGCGAGTCGAGGAGACACGATGCGCTTGGCATATTTGAAGCCCGTTGCCGGACTCTGCTTGAAGCAGTTCTTTGGGGTGCTCCTGGTGGGTTCGGGGATGGGGCTGGTTGGGTCAGGAAACGCTTGGTCCCAAGAGGAAAAGTCGGGGGCGGCCCCGGCAGCTGAGGTGGCCACGACTGGCAGCCTGGCGGTGTCCGCTTCCTTCAATGGAGCGTCGATTCTGCTGGATGGTGAGGACACCGGAAAGCGAACACCTGCTGTTCTGACGGACCTTGCGCCGGGCCCGCACGTGGTGGTGGCACGTTCTCGTTGTCTGGGCGCTCGTGCCAAGGTGACTGTGGTGGCGGGAGTAGAAACCGCTGTGGATATGGCCATGGTGCAGGGCAAGGGGCGGTTGAAGATCAGCACGCACCCTAGGCAAGCGGTGATCACTGTGGATGGGGTGGCCATCGGAAATGCGCCGCTCATCTCAAACCCGCTCTCCTGTGGAGAGCACGTGGTCGAGGCCAACTCCATAGGGCATGAATCGGTGAGCCGGATTGTGGACTTGCCGGCATTTACCAAGCGTCGGATTCACCTGACACTTCAGCCATTGCCTCCGGGTGCGATTGCGGAGGCACTGGTGGGCGCAACCGCTACGGTAGAGACGGCTGCACCGGATGCGGCGCCTGAGGATGCATCAGAGACCACGGAAGCTTCTTCTGAGGCTGAGGTGGCTGAGGCGCCAGCTGCCGCGACAGAAGATCCCGAGGCACCTGAAGCACCGTCGGACGCGGCAGAAACGGCGGAAGTCACCGAGGCCACACCAGCACCCGCGGATGCAGCAGAACCGGCAGAAACCGCCGAGGTCACGCCCGCTGAAGTGCCCGCTGAAACGCCCGAGGAGTCAACAGGCGCTGGGGAGGCCCCATCCGAGGAGGTTGCAGCGGATGCACCCGCGGATGCCACAGAACCTACAGAAGCTCCCTCCGAGGAAGCGCCTGTAGCGCCTGCGGAAGGCGAGGCGGCTTCTTCTGAGGTGTCGGAAGCTTCTGATGCTTCGGTCGTTCCCCCCACCCAGGTGGCGATTACGGGAGCGGCCGACACAGGTGGGCTGTCCCAGACCCGACTTTATGGCGCGGGGAGTCTCGTACTGGGGGCGGGCTTTGGTGTGGCTGGGGTGGTGCAGCATCGAAAGGCCAAGGAAGCCTTCTTCCGTTTTCTGGATGAACCGAACGACAACATCGCGATTCTCATCTACAACGACGAGGTCGTACCCGCCAAGCGGGTGGCGTATGTGATGTATGGCAGTGGCGCAGTCGCCTTGGCTGCGGGTACCTTCCTTTGGGTTCGAGGTGATGTGGCGCTGATGCCAGGGCCGGGTGGCCTGGTGGTTTCGGGGAGGTGGTAGAGATGGTTCGCGTATTGTTTGGCCTAGGTGCGTTGGCGTTGGTGGGCTGCATGGACCCGGATGACCGGGATTGGAACCAGAACCTCGAGGGCGATGCGGACATTGACGCGGACTCGGATTCCGACGCCGATTCGGATGCCGATTCGGACGCAGATTCGGACGCTGATTCCGACTCCGACTCCGACTCCGACTCCGACTCCGACTCCGACTCCGATGCAGACAACGACAGTGACCTCGATGGCTACGTGGCGGAGTCAGCCGGTGGCGATGACTGCGACGATAACAATCCGCAGATCAACCCGGCTGCCAACGACAGCTGTGATGGCATTGACAACGACTGCGATGAAGAAATCGATGAAGATGCGGATACCACCGATACCTACGAGCAGTCGGACGGGGCTGGGGGCTACGACCTCGGTGAGCTGGGTGAGTCCTCTTTTGAAGCGAGCATTCAGACCTATGGCTTTCCGGTGCACGACACGGACAACTTCCTGTTTCATGCGGAGGAGGCCTGGTGGAACCCGTTTGACCAGGTGGGCTTTACAGCCACGCTCTCTCCACCCGGTGGTGTCGACCTCGACATTCGCCTGCTCCGAGAGAAAAGTGATGGCACCTGGGAGATGCTGACCCACTCCTCAGGGGGCCTTGCAGGTGAGCAGGAAGTGCTCTCCTATTCGGACTCCTGGACCAACTTTGGTGGGGGCTCCGGCTGGTATGCCTTTGAGGTGTTTACCTGGTCGGGACAGAGCTGTGATTCGCGGTACACCCTGCAGATTGAGCAGTAGGGCTTTCACGCTCAAAGCGTCTTTACCTGCGAGGCTGGCTTGAGGCACTGGAAGTCCATGTGGTTTGCGGTGCTGGTAGCTCTTGGGGGTACTGCCCACGCACAAGAGCCGGTGGTGGATGTACTGGACCGGGCCGTGCTCGAGTCTCTGGAAGGCGCAGGCTTTGGGTTCCCCGCGATCTTGGATGGCCAGCTTGGAGGCCCGGCAGAAGCAGCACCTGCAGGCCGGGCAAGCAATGCCTGGATGCGTGAGCACTCCAGTGCCTATGCCCCGTTGGCCGGAGCATGGAGTCAGCACATCCAGGCGGTGATTGATTCGGTGGAGCGCCCGCTTGTGGTGGAACATGAAGACGCCAAGGCGTTTCCTGCGGGCAATGTGGGCCGGGCGTTCGATGTGCGCTGGTTTGGCTCGGAGAAGGCGTTCTTCCAGCTCGTCGGTGTGGTGAATCGCCTGGACCGCCGGGACTTCAGCCCCCAGAGCTGCGGGGAGGTGCGCTTCATCTACCGGCTGGCCTATGCGGTGGAACAAGAAGGCGGTGTGTTTGGATCGCGGCTTCCCATGACCGTGAACGTGGTGTTGCAAGCGCCAGGAGGCGACTGTCAGGCGCTGGCCCAGCGCTGGGTGCCGCCCGCCCAAGACAGCGACACCCGGGCCTGGCTTGTGGCCGGGCCACTGCAGGGGCTGTCTCTCAAGCAGGTAGAGGTCAACGCCCAGGTGGTGCGCTTTCCATCTGGGCTTGAAACCGAGTTCGCCGGCCAGGCCATCTACTTGCTTCGCGTCTATGGGTTGGAGCGAAAAGACGGCCAGATGGCTGTGAGCTACCGCAGGCTGGAGAACACCCCGGATGTGCAGCGCATCCGGCAGGACGATGCCCTCATGGCCGAGCTTGTGGCCTACATTGGTGCCCACCTGGACGAAATCGATTCGGGGCTGGCCGTGCTGCCCGAGCACCTCCTGGCCGAACAAGCGCTCTCATACTCCACCCTGGGTGTGAACCGCCTGGCCAACAAGCCCTTTGATGTGTTGTTTGAAGGAGAGGCGGGTCGAGCGCTCCTACCGGAGGTTCAGTCGGGAGCCTATGCCAGCATGTCGAGCCGGGCGGGGCTGGTGGAGCGGCTCAACAACCGCACCTGCATGGGCTGCCACCAGGTGCAGTCCACGGCGGGCTTTCACTTTTTAGGCCGAGAAGACGAAGCGCTCAACGGCATCACCAATCGCCTGCAGTTGCCCTTTTCCAGCCACTACCACCACGAGCAGGCCTTCCGGAAAGACTACCTGGCAGCGGTGGCGAAAGGAACCACGCCGGACACCATCCGGGGCCACTCCTTGGCACCCGGTTCGGGAAAGCACGCCGGCTACCCCAAAGCCGGGGTGAACATGTCTTGTGTGCCCGGTGCTCACGCCGGGGACTTTCCCGATGCGGCGCGGTGGGGTTGCGAAGAAGGGCTGGAGTGCCGGGTGGTGGCGGCAGATTCTCGTGCGGCCATCAACTTTGGCCAGTGCGTGGTGCCGCCTTCTGAGCCGGAGAAGATCTTCTCCGGCATGACCTGCCGCGAAGGAGACATCAGCTCGGTAGATAGCGCTGCTCAGGGGGTGTTCAATCAGCACGCCTACAAAGACACGTTCAGCCACACCCAGCTCTACGGCCTGGCGGAAGACAAGAAGTTCTCCAAAGACGTCTTCAACTGCCGGCCCACTCGCATTGGCGTGCCCTTAGGCCGCACCTTCCAGCGCTGCACGTCCGAGGAGCGCACCCTTGACCGCGTGATGGACGATGGCGTGTCGCATGAAATCTGCGCAGTGATTGGGGGCTCGCGCTTTGACCAGTGCGTGGAGGGCAACTTCCACACCTGCCTAGAAGGCATCATCGGCCGGGGCATGGTGGATAGCTGTCACCCGGGCCGGGCGTGCCGAGAAGACTACATCTGCCAGGCGCTGCCCTATCAGCACCCCAGCGTGCCTACAGAGGCTGGAGAGGCCCTGCACAAAGCTGGCGTGGGGTTCTGCACGCCCACCTATTTTGTGTTTCAGCTGCGCCTGGATGGCCACCCCGTTCCATGAAGTGAAAAGCGCGGGTTGGGCTGTCGTTGTACACTCACCAGATGCGATTCAATCCAGCCGTTTTTCTTCTCCTTGGGGCTTGTTCCTGTAACGGTGGCAAAGCAACGCAGGAACAGGGCCAGCCTCCAGCCAGCAGTGGTGAGGTCAGCACGAAAGAGGCACTGCCAATCGGTGGTGATGCAAGCCCCGAGGCCACGTCTTCTGGCTTGGCGTGGCTCGTGCTGCACGATGTACAGGGGCTGTACGGGGGCCGGGCGCTCTATCTGCGTCCTGATGGCTCCGTGGTCGTGCAGGTCGTGGCTGTTGAAGAGGCAGGGCTCGTCGATCGACACTTCGAAACGAGCCTGGACGACGAAGCCCGTGCCGGGATCGCCAAGCTGCTCGAAGAGCACGACTTCCAGAAGATGCTCGTGGAGAGCCGCCCTGGCATTCCCGACGAAGCGCGGGCAGTCATTGCTGTTGGGTATGGCGATGGAGGCCAGCACTCTGTGGCCAAGTGGGCTGGCGTGAGTCACGAAGGCTTCACCGCTCTATACGGACACCTCGTGAGCATTGCCGACAAGGCTGCGACGGGAGAGCCTATCTATACAGGTGCGTTCGACTACAACTGGCGCCCGGATGGTGCGGATTGGAGCTCGTTGGACTGACCGATGGCTCCCCAGTGAATCTACGGGGTGACCACCCCGTGCCCTGAGCGGGCACGGGGCTGGATTGTGCTCAGGACTTTATCCAGTTCTTTGTGCGGGTCTGGGCCCTATTGAAGTCCATGTCGTTACGCATGCGCTCCAGGGTCTGCCGAATGGCGTTGTTCAACATGGGCGGGTACTGGTGCTGGTCAGTCTTGGGCGCTGGAGGCTTGCGCCAGGTTTCAGCCGGGCTGGTGAGCATGCGTGCTGCCCGCTGGTTGAGCTGATTGCCCGTTCCAAACCACGCGGCTTCCAATCGGCCCGCCTGGCCAGACTGGGAGCGCCGCAAGTGGGTGGTGTAGTGGGTCACGGCTTGCAGTGCCCCCCAGCGGGTGCCCCGCACGCCGGGGATGTCGCTGCCCGGCCCGGAAATGAAGGCATCGGAGATCTGCTGGCCCGCGGAGGTCAGCAGGGGGTCGTAGCTCTCGTCTTCGACAGAGGCCGGAGCCAAGAGCCCGGTAAGAAAACTCGCCCAGTCGCCCCGGCGAATGGGCTGGCTGGCAAGCTGTACGGCGGTGTGGGAGTAGTGGGCGAACGCAACCTCGGCTTGCTGTAGCAGCCTGCGGGCATCGAAGAGCTTGGCCTCGATATCTCCGGTGTGGCGGATGCTGATGCCGCTCCGAGCCCCTTCGTTGAGCGCCCAGTTCAGGGTGTTCTGGCACACCACCCGCACGGTGGTGAAAAAGCAGCGCAGGGAGCCTTTGCCGTCGTGGCGGTTGGTGAGCAGCAGGTAGGGTTCGGTCACATCGCCCGGGATGGGTTCGATGATGTGGCCCTGTAGCCGGGCCAGCATCCACACTCGGCGGCCGCCGCGCAGAGAGCCAGCGGTGTGGTAGCGCAGGTCCTTGTTTTCGGTGGCCAGGGAGTCCATGAACGAGAAGGCTTCCTGGTTTTGGATGGGGCGGTAGAGGTCGCTTACCTGGCCCAGCACGGCATCGTCGGAATCCCGGAGCACGGCGTATTGCCGGGGGTGCAACTCAATGCGACGGTGGTTGGGCAGCCGAATGGTGGACTCGATGGGGTAGAGGCCCACGTTCCAGTCCAGCCCGGCCATGGTCATGGCCTCTGCCGAATCGACGGGCGTGTCGCCCACGTATTGTCCCAAGCCATGCCAGGGGGTTTCTCCGGTATACATCATGGATTCAACGGACGCGCTCATGGATCACCTCACAAGGGTTGGGGGGGGGTATTGGGGGTTGTGCCTACAAGATCAATATGACCGTTTCCCAACACCGCAACGGCCATAAACTGTCCGGATGATTGAAAAATCTCGTAGACCCGCACAGCACCGCAGCTTGGCCGCCCGAAGTTTTTTGAGAAAAATTCAGCGTCGAGAATGGGGTTCCGGGAGGTGGAATTCGGGTTGGTCGGAGGACCCTGTCGCGGTAGGATGAGGCCATGCACGTGTTCAGGCAGTTGGGCTGGGTTGGGGTCTTGTTGTGGGGCGGGCTTGGCTGTGATGGGGGCGAGGTAGAGGACACCGGTGAGGCTGGGGAGTGCACCTCAAACTCGGGCACCCTCACGGGGGTGGTGTACGAGGACTATCCCTGGACCACTCAGGATTCGGGCGAGGGCCTACCGCAGGCCGGGGCGGCGAGAGTCCGAATCTCCCGAGAAGATGTGGAGCCGTTTGTGGCTGTGGCCGATGCCGATGGCCGCTACACCGTGGAGCTGCAGGTGGGCATTTGGGAGCTGTTTGCCACAGACACCGGTGGGGGGTGTGTTTCGGACGATGGGCTGTCCGCTGACATTCTGCCCTGCGATACGGTGGAGCTCGATATCTACCTGAAGGACTGCTTGGATGGTCGGTAAACGGGCGATGGTTTGGGGACCCTTGTTGGGCTTGTTGGGCTGTGCAGGCTCCGGTGGGGAAGACACTGCGGTTGTGGCGTGCAACTCTGCTGCGGGCACGCTTGAGGGGGTGGTGTATGAAGACTTCAGCTGGAATGAGCCCGAGCCAGGTGAAGAACCTGTACTTGTGGGGCACGCACGGGTTCAAATCAGCCAGTCGGATGTAGAACCGTTCACCGCCATGGCCGATGCGGATGGCTACTACAGCGTGGATTTGCAGGCGGGCGTGTGGAGTATTTACGCGACGGATTCTGTGGAGAGTTGTGTGTCGGAGTGGGGCTTGTCTGTGGAGGTTGTGGCCTGTGAGACAGCAGAGCTTGATGTGGCTTTGATCGACTGTCTGTTGGGCCGGTAGTAGAACCCGGGTGTGGCAAGGGAGGGCCTTGATGGTGTTGTTGTCTTGGATGTTGATGGTGGGCTGTGGTGGTGGGCTTACGGTGTCCGAGGTGGTGGAGCGCCACCGGGGCATGCACGACGTGGTGACCGACTCCATGAACCAGGAGCGCTTCTTCCACGACGGCACGTGGCATGAACACTATGGAGACGGGCTCATGTTCGGCCCGTCTTCTGATTTGGCTCACTGGGCCTGGGAGGCAGACGAGAGCTACAAGGACCGGGCCATTGAGGGCTTGGATACCAACCTGGCCACGGTGGCCGCCGCCAACGATGACTTGCTCACGGCGTTTAACGAGATTGAAACCGTGGCCATGGCCCAGCTAAGCCTGCTCGAGGCGGGGTTGTTCTTGGAGCCGGAGCCGTACCTGGAGGTGGCCGACCCGTTCTTAGACACCATTGATGGCATTTTCCGCGCCAGCGGAGACTACTGGGATGTGGATGCTGGGGAGTTTGCTTCAGACACCTATGGGCCTACATCGCTCAGTGGCTTTGCGGCGATGATGCACCTGGCCCATGTGATGGTCGCGCCGGATGACGACCCAGACGCGCACATCGAGCGGGCCGAGCAGGTGCTCGCGAGCGTGGAGGAGAAGGCCTGGGATTCCGAGGCGGGGATGTACCGCTTTTCTCCCGGTGATGACCGGGTGTTGTTGTATCCGAGTGCTTCGATGCTCATTGCCCATGGGCGGGCGTACGCGCTCACCGGAGACGAGGCTCATATTGAGCGCACCGAGGCCATCTACGAGGGCATTCAGGTGCTGCTCGCTGAGAGTGGCGACCACTACCACTCGCCGTACAGCGCCGAGGAGATGGGCTCGGTGGACGAGGACTACGCCACCTTGTCGGCGGAGAACTACCTCATGCTGGGGCTGTGGCTGGCCTACGAGAACACCGAAGATGTGAAGTACCTCGAAGACATGGACCGCATCCTGGGCTGGATTGAGCAGAGCTTGCTTGTGGACGGGTTGGTGCTGCACCACTGGGTAAACGGCCGGGCAGCGAACGAGGAAGACCCGTGGATTTTATGTGCCGGGTGCAACTTGCAGCTGCTCTACATTCTGCGCACCATGGCGTTGTCCATGGAGGGCTGAGGGCGCCAAAAACCGAAAAAGCCCCCCGGGGGCGCCGGGGGGCTTTTCTGTGGGTTTATGGATGGGGTTGGGATGGCTCTTTACTGTTGTCGACGACCAGTTTCAGGTGCTTCTTCTGCGGCTTCTTTCGGGGCTTGTCGCAAGACGGGTTTTCATAAGCCAGCGACAGGCTTGGTGGGGGCTTCTGCTTCTTTGTGAGCGATTGTCCTTGGGCCAGTGCGTGGCCTTCGGCAATCAATTTGTCGAGGACTTCTTCTTGTGGGCAGGCCACGATCAGCTCGACGACCAGGCCTGAAAAGGTGCAGGTGGTTTCTTCTTCGCCTTGATAGGCGTCCACCCATTCTTTCCAGGCCAGTGAACGGGCCAATCGAAGGGTCTGTCCTTCTTCTCGGTCGACAAGGGCATGGACTTCGATGCACTCCTTCACGATCTCCCAGGCTCGATTGAGCATGGGGGAGTCGATCCGGTCGATGCCTTTGCCGACGTGTCTTACCAGCACGGTGTGTTTGTACAAGTAGGCTCCTCCTTGTGTGGGTGTCTCAGAACGGGATGACGTCTCCTGCAGCAGCTCGGGCTTGAGGGGCTTGCTTTTCGGTGTGTTCGGCGTTCACGAGAACGCCGCTCATCCACTTCAAGAGCAGGCCGGTCGAGCGCCTGTCCATGGCCATGGAGGCCTGGGCTGTCGCCTCGGTTTCTCGCGCAGCAACTTCCATGGCTTCTTCGAGCCACGGGGTACCGTACGTCCACTCTTCAATGGCTTCCTCGGCGAGTACCCGAGTGATGGCATTGGGTGAAGCCGGACTGTAGAGGTCCATGTTCACCTTGAATGGCTGAGGTGCGGCCACCATGAGCTGCTTGAGCTGCGAGATGAGCTTGCACGAGTTGATATGGGCGTGGAGTGATTTCGCATGGTCCCGCCGGCTTTTCAGGGCGCGGTAGGTGCGTTCGTATTCCTCGACCAGGTCTTCCGAGGGGGGGGCTGTCCGTATCTTGAGTGACAGGGCCATGTTGTTCCAGGAGATGCACTCCAGGAAGCGGGCCGTGGCACCCACGTGATGGGGCGTGGCTCCCCAGGGAAAGTCCTCCTTGTCCGGAAGCTCGTGGTCCGCTCCAAAGGCGGAGACAAACCCGCTTTGAATGGGTATCGGCAGACAGGGGCTCCAGTGCTCGTGCTCTCCATAGAGCGTGAGCCATGAAGCCAGCTCATTCCCGGCCTGAAGGGCCAGGCTGACGGCATCGTCTTCGGTGGGACCGATGGCGTGTACTGTCAGTTGACTGGCCAGCCCCGACTGGCGTGCAGGTGAACTCACCTGCATTTCCAGCTGGATGGCCGGGCTGGTCTCGAGCATCCAGCGGGAGAGGGACTCTCCCATTTCCGGTGGCCCGAACTCGGGGCAGCCGGTGTGGATGGACTCGCCTGTCTTTCGAGTGGTGGAGAGCGCGGCCTTCCAGTGAAGGGGGGCGTTGCTTTCCGGGTCACCCTGGAGACTGACTTGCACAATGTTGGGATCAAATAGTCTATGCAATGGCTTTTCCTTGATTGATTTGTGCGTGGCGGTGGGACGGGGAATCCGCCTCACCTTGGGGGGGTAATCCTGCGATTTCAAAGAGCGTTTTCCCCCAGGTGTTGTCCCTGGGGGAGGGCTCCAAGTCCGTCTTTTTAGCGGTGACAGCTGTCGCTGAAACCACTGGTTCGAGGGTTCCTGGAGGAAATGGTTTTCGGGGAGTAGGGACTCTGTTTTTCGAGTGCCTAATTAGACGCTTTGGGACCTCTGAATATTCACCCGAAATGCCACTTTTCATAGACCAAAAACTGTCCGGGGGTCTTCGATTTCCATGGCGTCGCGCGTGCGCGTGATCTAAGAAAAGAAGATGGGGGCAGAACTTTTTTCAGGAGCGCGGCGCATGTGGGAAGACTGGCTTGGCGGGGTGGTGTGCTGGACGCTCATCTTTGGGGTGATGAACCTCATTTTCGACGTGAGCTGAGAGCGCTCAATGGACTGTGTAGGCGGCTGTGTGAGCGAGGGTGTGATGGGGATCTTCATCTGGATGGCGCTATGCGTGGCCTGGGGGATGCTGTTTGATTCCAATCATTTTTGAGGGCCGTGGGGGTGGCCGTCGTTGTGCTGGTAGACTCCGGGCATGAGGCTGTTTGGTTTCATTGTTGGAGTGGGTCTGCTGTGTGCTTGTGGTGTGGGGGGGCGCGAGGGGAGTGAGCCGTTGGAGTGTGATGACCTTGTAGACAACGACGACGCCGGTCAAATCGACTGCGATGACCCCAGCTGTGCAGAGGACAAGGCGTGCACTGGCAGCGGGGGAGAGGGCAGTGGTGACGGGACCGGCGACGGCGAGGGCGACGACAACGGCAATGGCAACGGCAACGGCAACGGCAACGGCAACGGCAACGGGAATGGCGGAGACGACCCTTCCGAGAACTACCGGCCGGCCGATGCGCCAGCGGTGGTGGTGTTGTCGGTGTCGGG
>JAYZDK010000034.1:0-9279 GCA_036337845.1 Myxococcota bacterium
GAGTACTCGACCTCCATTTTCCAAGCGGCGGGTGATGGGCCGGCCCGGGTCGGCGTAGCGGTCGTTGGAGGAGAGGTCGAACCAGGGCTGGCTGGTCTTCTTGTCTACATCGGCTTGCCAGACATGCCGCCAGCGCCTGGCTCTCTCGTATTGTTGGGCCACGAGGCCACCGCCGTTTTCTCGCCACCAGAACGAAGACAGTCGGTGCTCGGACTTGAACACGACCTGGGGTGCCTTTTTGAATGGGGCCGCCTGCATCATCATGTAGTCGCGGTGAGGCACTTTGGTGGACCAGTCGCCTCCGTCTTGGGCTTCTACCCAGACCAAGGTTGCCGGCGCGTTGGTGCGCCAGGAAACCCGGCGAGGCCCGGTGGTCACTCCGTGGATGGGAACACTGTCTGCTAAAGGGAGTTCGGCAAGCGTGTGAACGAGCTTGCCATTGAGACGCCAGACCTCCAAATCATGAGCAAACCGCCACCATGCGTGTCGGTGAGACCAAGGGCCTTCCATGCGTTCCACCATTAGGAACTTCCCGTTGGGAGACACCGATGCATCGGCGTAGACTGCAGGTGTACCTACGGGGGTGAACTTCAGGGTGTCGGCGTCGACGATGCCAATCTGGCTGGTTGTGTAGTGGGTGAACAGCGCGTCGTCGTGGGCGGTTTGGAGCAGGTCTCGGGCTTCATAGGTGCTGATCGGGCTATCTCCATCGCCATCGCGGGTGGCCGGGCCCGCGGGAATCACCGGAGCTTGAGGCGCTGGGCCGCGGTCTGAAGGAATGGCCAGCACCAGGAGTTGCTCGAGGTTTGGGAGCCAGGCGAGCTCGGGCCCGAGCAGTGGATTGAGGGCAAGCCCTTCAACGATGCGGCCTTGGCCGCTCAAGTCACCTACCCACAGGCCGACATGGTCTTCTTGTTTCAGGGTGAGGGCCAATCTCTGGCCATCGGCTGACCAGGAAACCCGAAGGATTCGGGTGCCGTCGAGCTCCAGAGGCTTCTGAGTGCCATCGGCCATGTTCAGAAGAACAGGGTCTTCATAGCCATTGCGGCCATGGAAATTGTTGGTGTTGGCGTTGACCCGGATACCCGCCAGCGGAACCATGGCCGAGGCTTTGTCGGCGAGGGGTGGGTAGTAGACCCCGCGCATCAGCAGGGCATGGTCTGCTGTGGGGCTGACCCAGGTTTGGGGGTTTTGAGGAGCGTGCAGTACGTCCAGGACCTCTTGAGGTGGCTGCTGCCAGGTGGTGGCGAGAGCCGCAGTGGTAAAGAGCGCGATGAGCATGGAGCCTCCGAGAAGCAAAGGTATTGTTCTGGGTGCTAAGGCGTCCATCTGAATCCGGGGGTGGTACCCTCTGAGGCGTGCCCCTTGGACTCCCAGATTCGTTTGAGCTCCCCGATCAAACCGGTAGCCCCATCCGGCTTGCGAGCGAACTCAGAGGTTCGGCCGGCACCGTGTTGTTGTCGTACCGAGGGCACTGGTGAGTTGGCTGTGTGAGCTCCTGGAAGGGGCTCAAGAAGAGAGCAGAAGCCTTTGAGTCCATCGGTGTGCGTGTGCTGGGAGTCACTAGTGATTCCCAGGCCCAGGTGGGGGCGTTTCATCAAGCTCTTGGCTTGCCCTTCACGCTGGTGTCCGACCCACTGCTGCAGAGTGCGCAGGTGCTGGGGGTTCCGGTGAGCAGCGCCAAGAGCTACTTCAGCACTTTGGCGGTCCACCCCGTGATTCGTGAACTCCCTAAGAAGGGGTTTCTGCAGCCGGCTGTTCTGGTTTGGAAAGAAGAGGCCCTTGTTTACGAGTGGTACCAGGTGGAAACGCTTCGAAACCTGTTCGGTGCCAACGGTCGCCCTTCTCCACAGCAAATCCTGGAGATTGTGGAGTCATCCATGAGGGGAGAGACTGGCGTTAGCCGATGAGAAGACAGGTCAGTGCATAGCCGCCGAATACCAGCCAGAGGGCCAAGCAGAAAGCCAGGCGGATTGGGCCCCAGCCGATTCCCTTGAACTGACTCAGCACAGTGGTGAGTCCCAAGGCACTCATCGCCATGGTCAGCAGAAATGTGTCCAGTGTGATGAGGTGCTCTACGACGGTTTGAGGCAGTAGAGACAAGGAGTTGAGGCCCGCTACGGCAATGAAGCCCACCGCAAACCAGGGAACCACCAGCGGGGAGGCTTCCTCGGTGTTGTCGGCTCTCTGGCGACTGAGAACCCAGCTCAACACCAGAAGCGCTGGAGCCAGCAGCATCACCCGGGTCATCTTCACGATCACGGCGGTATCGGCAGTCAGAGGGCTGACTGCTTCGCCAGCGCCTACGACATGGGCCACCTCGTGTACGCTGGCACCGATGTACACTCCGAACACCTCCTCGCTCAGGGGTACCAGGCCGGCCCGATAGGCGATGGGGTAGAGAAACATCGAGAGGGTCCCGAACAACACCACGGTTCCCACAGCCAAGGCGGTCTGATGGGCCTTGGCACGGACCACGGGCTCTGTGGCGATTACAGCCGCAGCACCGCAAATCGCAGCACCGGCGGAGGTCAACAGGGTGGTTTCCTTATCCAGGCCAAAGAAGCGGGTGCCTAGAAAGGCTCCGAGAATGAGAGTGGAGGTCACCATCAGCACATCCAGCAATACTCCCTCGATTCCAATGGCTGCTACCTGCGAGAAGGTGATGCGAAAGCCGTAGAGAATGATGGCCAGGCGCAGGACCTTCTTTGCCGAAAAGGTGATGCCTGGTGACCAGGAGGGGGGGAGGTGGGCTCCTGCGATGTTGCCGATGGCTGTGCCGAGTAGAATCCCAACAATCAGAGGGCTGATCTTCAGCGCTACCAGTGGGGGTGCCCAGGAGCCCCAGGTGGAAACCCCAGCGAGCAGAGCCACAACTGCCAGGCCCGGTGCGAGCTCTCGTGTGCTGGATGCCAGGGAGTTCATCAGAGCCTCGTATGAAAACCCGAAGGCTTACCAGGTGCGTTCGGAAACCCGGAGGGGGTTCTCGGCGAGGGTAGCCCAATTGAGTCGTTTCTTCACCCACGTGGGTTGAAGAATGTCGGTTTTACAAGGAGATGGGAGTTCGGGGCACTGCAGCCCATTTCGACTCGGAGCACGTTAGCCTCTTGGCAGAGGGTCCATGACGGATTTGAAAGCCAAGCTGAATCGGTCGGGTGATCTGTACTTCATGCTGTATGCATCGGGTGCGGCGTTTTCGACGTATTTCTGCATGTACGCGTTTCGGAAGCCTTTCAGTGCGGCACAGTATGAGGGTTTGACCTTCTTTGGTACGGACCTCGAGCTCAAGACCGCTCTCGCTTTGAGTCAGCTTCTTGGCTACACCCTCTCGAAGTACCTGGGCATTCGCATCTGCAGCGAGCGCGTGGGTGAGCGGAGGGGGCTGCTTCTGGTTCAGCTGATCGTTTGTGCCTTTGTCGCCTTGGGTCTGTTTGGGGTGCTGCCCCTGCAGTGGAAATGGGTCGCGCTCTTTCTCAACGGTCTTCCATTGGGCATGGTTTGGGGGATCTGCGTCAGTTTCCTGGAGGGGCGGCGGAGTTCGGACGCATTGCTTGCAGGATTGAGTTGTTCGTTCATTGTGGCCAGTGGTGTTGTGAAGGATGTGGGGCGGTGGTTGATGAATGGACTTGGGGTGTCTGAGTTCTGGATGCCGGCGGCCACCGGCGCTCTCTTCTTGTTGCCGTTCTTTGTCTCGGTATGGTTTCTGATTCAGCTGCCCCAGCCCAGTGCCGAGGATATCTCCCTGCGCAGCGAACGTACGGCGATGGACCATGAGGCCCGATGGGCGTTTGTGCGGCGGTTTGCGCTGGGACTGTTGCTGTTGATTGTGGCCTACACAGGTCTCACGGCCTTTCGTGACTTCCGAGATATCTACCAGGCCGAGCTCTTCTTTGAGCTGGGATATGGCGCGGGTGAGCGAGCGATCTTTTCTCGTTCTGAGCTCCCGGTGGCCTTTGGGGTCATGTTGGTCATTGGATTGCTCAACCTGGTTCGCGATAACCAGAGGGGTTTTTTCGTGGCTTTCGGGGTCATGATGGTGGGCTTTGGATTGATTGGGTGTGCGACGCTTGGGTTGGAAGCCGGGGTTCTCAGTGGCATGGGCTGGATGATTGGCGTTGGGCTGGGTTCGTACCTTGCCTATGTCCCATACAACACGATTCTGTTTGAGCGAATGATGGCCTACACACGCTTTAGTGGCACCGCTGTGTTCGCCATTTATCTAGCGGATGCCTCGGGCTATACGGGGGCGGCAGCGCTGCAGCTCTACAAGGACTTGTTTGCACAAGAGGCCACACGTTTGGGCTTCTTCATGAACGTCTGCTACCTCACCTCGGTGCTCGGCGTTGTGCTTCTGGCAGGAAGCCTGGTTTATTTTCATCGCCAACGCGGAGCGCACGCAGATGCCGCTTGATTCCCTGTTTTTGGTGTACGAAAAAGCGGGAGAGGCCGACTACATTGGCGAGCCGGTGAGCCAGCTTGAGCACATGCAACAGGCGGCCTGGCTTGCCCGACAGGCCGGGGCCGATGAAGAGCTGATACTCGGCGCTTTCTTCCACGATATCGGTCACCTTGTGGCCCCCGCGGGTGCGCCACAGATGGAAGGGCTCGGGGTGCTGAACCATGAGCAGCTAGGCGCTCAGCGGCTGCGGGATTGTGGGTTTCCTGACCGAGTAGCCGACTTGGTGGGGCTGCATGTCCAGGCCAAGCGCTATCTCTGTTTTTCCAGGCCGGGCTACGCTGAGAAGTTGTCCGATGCCAGCCGCGGGACCTTGGCATTCCAGGGCGGTGTGATGTCGGCTCAGGAGGCCAAGAGATTCGAGCAGCATCCGCTATTTGGGGACATTCTGAGGCTGCGGGCTTGGGATGAAGCTGCCAAGGTCGAGAACGGCCAAGGTATGGACTTGGGGGAGCTGCGACGGATGGCGGAGAAGTGCCGGAGGAGTGGATGCTGACAGAGGAAGACCGGCTGCTTTGGGAACAACAAGGGCTCTTGCATCTCCCAGGGTTTTTTCCAGGAGCGGAACTCCAGCACTGGACGGACGAGTTGGCGTTGTGGCCGGAGACGCCGGGTCGCTGGATGAAGTATTTTGAGGACATCCAAGGGGCGCGTGAGTTGTGTCGTGTGGAGAACTTTCTGCACTACCACGGTGGCTGGAAGTCGGTGATCGAGCACCCTGTGATGAGTGGCGTGCTTGAAACATTGTTTGGAGAGCCCAGGGTGCTTTTCAAGGAGAAGATCAATTTTAAGCTTCCTGGGGGAAGCGGGTTCGGAGCCCACCAGGATGCTCCAGCCTTTGCGACCTTTGGGCAGCAATTCCACATCACGGCCATGGTCTCGATTGATGCTACGACACGGGCGAATGGTTGCTTGGAGGTCGCCTATGGCCGCCATCGTGAGGGATTGTTGGGGATGACCGAATCTCAGGTGCTCACCGAAGATGTGGTGAATGACCTGGAGTGGGTACCTCTGGAAACCTCCCCGGGTGACCTGGTGCTCTTTGGTTCCTACCTGCCACACCGCTCCGGTCCCAACACCTCATCGAGCGCGAGACGGGCTGCCTACTTGACGTTCAACCCTCGTCGCGCCGGAAGCTGTCGGGAGAAGTATTACGAGGACAAACGCCGGGTGTTTCCTCCTGAAGTCGAACGGGTGCCGGGCAGGGACTACTCGGATTCCGGTCTCTACAACATTGGAAACCCGATCCAGGAATAGGACTGGGTTCTGAGCAGCCGACTCCGAACCGGGTGCGACTCAGTGGAGCTCATTTGGCGCTGTAGATCGGACTTTGTGCGCCCGGGTGATATCTTCCCCGTCCACGTACTTTCGTGTTGTGCCGATTGTTCGCCTAGACGAGCTTGAGGTCGCACTTGGGAAGGGCGCTACTCTGGATATCTCGAGCTGGTTTTCCATTGGACTTGTCTGCCTGGCCGGAGCCTCTTCGCCCGGGCCCAGTCTGGCTGTCCTGGTAAAGAACACGGTGGCGGGTGGTCGACGCCAGGGGGTGCTCACGGGCATTGGGCATGGCCTGGGGGTGGGCATTTATGCTTTTGCTGCAGTGGTGGGAGTCGCTGCTCTGGTGCAGACGGTGCCGGGCGTGAGCCGCACGATTGAAGTGGTTGGGGGCGTCTATTTGGTTTGGATGGGGTTGGGGGTCCTGAGGCATGCGGGGGAGGGAGATGAGGAAGTGGCTTCCGTGGACGGCCGCACCGGCTTTCAGGAAGGGTTTGCCATCGCGTTTCTCAATCCCAAGATAGCGGTCTTTTTTCTGGCACTTCTTGGGTCTTTTCTGCCCCCGGATGCGAGTACGCTGGAGCTGGTGGGTGTGGCATGTCTGGCCATGGGGATTGATGCAGCCTGGTACGTGTTCGCCGCGTTGATGCTGGTCACCACGGGGGCTGCGGACTGGCTCGCCGCTCGGCGGCTCTGGATGGACCGCATTCTAGGGATTGTGCTGTTGGGTGTGGGGGTGTTCTTGGTGGCTGCTTGAGCCGGGCATTGAGGCGTATCAGACGGCTTAGTTTGAGGCGTGAGCGCTGAAGAAGGCCCATATTTCATCGTTGGAGATATCTGTGGTGATGTCCCCAACAATGTCGAGCCAAGCCTGGCAGAACGTGTTGTCCGGGTGGGTTTGACACACCTCGATGTGCAAGCCTCCGGGCCAGGTATGCCCCATGTTGCCGACGGTGCAGAGGGTCACCTGGGACTCGTCATTACAAGGCGCCCAGGTTTTGCACTGAGCCGTCCCCACACTGTAGGTCTCGGTACCGGAGCCTTGAGGGCAGCTCTGGCGGGCCCGCCATGTGGCGAGTGTGTCCGGTATGGAGGCGCAACTCCAGAGCTCAAGGTCCAGGCTGGTCCCAAACACCGTGTTGCTGTAGTCCTGGACGCACCCTCCACAGGTTTGGTTTCCCCCTGTAAACGGAGCGCATTGGTCGTTGGTGCCGTGTATCTGAAAGATCCCAACACCCTGGGTTAGGGCACAAGCACTCCAGTCGGTGCCTGGCGTTGCCACGGGAGCGATGGCCGCAAAGAGGTCGGAGGCCTCGCAAGCCAGGCGATAGCTCATCAGGCCGCCATTGGAAATGCCGGTCGCGTACACTCGTGTTTCATCGACCCAGATTTGGGTCTTAAGCTCGCTCAGAACGCTTCTGAAATAGGTGACATCATCCACGTTCTGGTCGAGTGCATTTCCACAGCACTCGGCGCTGGCATTCCAGGTAGCCAGGGGGTCATATTGGTCCGCGCCCACACCTTGAATACCCTGGGGATAGACCACCACGAACCCGTGAGCATCGGCGGTGGGGTTCATCTGGGTGTAGTAGGGGGTCAGTTCTGCACTGCCCCGTTCTCCGTGGAGATTGAACACCACAGGAGCGGGCTGTGTCTGGTCCACAGAGGCGGGCAGGTAGATTTCATAGATACGATTGCGGCCGTCTGGAGTTTCGATGCCAAATCGGTATCCACCGGGCTCCAGGGGGTCTTTGGGGTTCGGGTTGTGTCCACCACCGGTATCGGTACCGGTGGTGCCTTGGGTGTCCAAACCGGTTGTGCTTGAGTCGGTTTGTGTGTCGGTAATGCGCGAGTCGGTGGCGTCGGTAGATTGCGGGCCGCCACACTGGCAGGCGCTGGCTCCGCAGGCCACCAACAGAGCTGCGAGGAGATTGAGCACTTGGGCCGTTCTCATAGAGAAATCATAGCTTGGGGTTTGGGCGGTCCGGGCTCACTCGATGCCGAGTTCCACCTGCTGGGCTGGAACGATGTAGGCGTCGAAATACCAGGAGGAGAGCTTCTCGAGAGAGAGAAAGAAGCCGACTCCGAGGGTGGCGACCAGGCCTCCGAGCAGCATCAGGTTCTTTCGTTGACGGCTTGGATCGATGGAGCACTGGTTTTGTCGCTTCCGGTAGAGCCATAGCCCCGACAGGCCAAGCACAGCGGCCAGCACTCTCAGAACCCAAGCGCCCGTCCCGGCGGAGCCATCCGCAGCGTAGAAAAAGTCGGCAAAGGAGATGGCATAGGCCCCTCCCATGAGACCCAGCATGAACAAGACCATCGGAGCGACACAGCAGAGCATGCCTGTGAGGCCGGCCGACGCCGCAAGTCCGAGTCCCCACTTCCACAAGATGGGCTCGGCTGGGGGGCTGGGCTGAGTCATCAGGAGGTCTCCCTATAGGTCATAGGGTAGCAGGAGCCACAACGGTGGTAGACTCGGTTTCCGAGGTACCCGTGCGTTTATTTCTCCTGCTGGCTGCAGTGTGCTTGTTGACTCCTGCGTGTCGGGAGAAGGACTTGAGTAACTACAGGTCGGGTGGTCTGAGCGACGACACCAGTGGAGAGAGCGCTATCGAGACCGGGGCTGAGAGTGGGGGTGAGACCGGAGGAGATACCAGCGCACTGGAAGCTCCCGCGGGGGAGGGGTTCGCGTTCTGTGCCGGTGGCGGTTGGGTCTCTGGTGCGGACATCCAGGGGGTGACATGCACGGCTCCTGTGGATGTTGCATCGAATCCGTCCAGTAGTGCGGACTACAACTGGCAGCCAGGCCCCATCACTTTCATTGCCCCTTGAGGTCGCACCAACATGCTTAGATTTCTTTCCCTTCTGCTCTTCTCCTCGACGGCTTTGGCCACTCCGCTGCAGCTTTCTCACCAGGGGCGCTTGTCTGATGGGGCTGATGTTCCCCTAGAAGGAACCCATGAGCTGGCGTTTTCGCTTCACGATGCAGAGAGTGGCGGGAATGTGGTCTGGACAGAGACCATCAGCGCTGAATTCAATGGGGGTCACTACAGCGTGGTGCTCGGTGCGGATGTCACTGCGAATGCATTGCAGAGCGAGTGGTTTCACGACTCCGAATTGTTTCTGTCTCTGTCTGTGGATGGAGGCGAGCCGTTGAGCCCGCGGCATGCGCTTCTGAGCGTGCCACATGCCATCACTACGGAGGTGGCGACCCGCCTTGAAGGTGGCAGCGTGAATGCGGAGCAGGTGTCAATCGGGGGCACTCCGGTGATCGACAATACCGGCGAGTGGGTAGGGCCTCCGATTGAAGCCAGCACTTCCTGGTCGAGCCTGGAGAATGTGCCGGCGGGGTTTGCGGACAACACGGATGATGACTCCTTGGGAGCCCTGGCTTGTCTTACCGGTTCGATTGCGGAGTGGGATGCGACGGCTGGGCAGTGGGTGTGTGGAATCGACGACAGCGACACCCTGACCGAGTCTGAGGTGGAGACCTTTGTGGTGAACGGGGCCTTGGACCTCGACGGGGCGACTACTGTGGGTGGAGCCGC
>JAYZDK010000035.1:0-20794 GCA_036337845.1 Myxococcota bacterium
GATCGCCAAAGGCAAACCATCCACGGCGGTGACAATTTGCGTGATTGCTGTGCGGGTCTTGGAGTCTTCTCGCCAGGTCGCCCCAGCCGCGCGTGCTCTGAGTTGAAACAAGCTCACGCCATCTGCCTCCGGCAACGGCTCCAGCTCGAACACCTGCTCCCCGGCCAGCCTCAAGGGCGAACGGGAGGTCGCCAGAAAGCTGGCCTCTGGCGCAATATCCAGCCATCGGCCCACGGTGATCGCAGCACACTCTACGACCTGCTCAAAGTTGTCCAGCACCAACAGAACCGGCCCACGTCCTGCGACCGCGTGCCCCACCTGCAATACCATCGCATCCAGCCCATCTCCGACCAGTGGCACCTCCAACACCATTGCAACGGCATGCACCACACCCTCGGGCGTACGAGCCTCAGTGAGGTCCACAAACCACACCCCTCCGGCCAGATCACTGGAGCGGGTGCGGGCGAGCTGGCACGCGAAGCGAGTCTTGCCTGCACCGCCAGTCCCTTTGACCGTGATCAACCGGACACCCGCCTCAAACCGCTCCCCCAGCTCCGCCAGCTCCGGCTCCCGCCCCACGAACCCATCCAAGGGTTCCCCAAGATTGGTTCGGGATACCAGCTCCTGCGTGGGGATCGTCTTGAGCTGAGGTTCCGTCACCCCGGTGGGTTCCGTCAGAACAGCCGCCGTGCCTGGCTCAACGACATCCATGGGCGGCGGCTGTCCAGCAGACTGCAGCCAGGTCCTCAGCCGAGGGAAAAACCCCAACTGTTGCCGCAGCGAGTCGATTTCTGTGAGCAACTCCTCTGCGCTGGCATAGCGAGCATCTGGCCTGGGGTCCAAGCAGCGCTCCAGGATACTTCTAAGCCCCGGCACGGCCTCTTCTACAGGATCCAGGTATTCATCGGGAATCACCGGCGAGTGAAGCATTCTGCCCAGAACCAGTCGCTTATAAAGGTATCGCCTGGGCAACCGGGTAGCCGTGCTGAGCTCCACTAGAACCAGCCCAAGCGAGAACAGATCGGAGCGGCCATCCAGTGGCTCACCTCGGAGCTGCTCCGCAGACATATAGGAGATCGTACCCGCCACGTCACTCCAGTCCCGGCCGGGCTCCGCCAACTCGCCGAAGCGAGTAATCGCAATACCAAAGTCGGCGACCTTCACCGCACCATCCCAGGACACCATCACATTCGATGGCTTCATGTCCCGATGTACCAGCCCAGCGGCGAGCCCTTCGGAGTTCAGCGCGTGCGCCGATGCCAGCCCCGCGGCCACCCCTGCCGCAATTTCCAAGACCACTGCAGGAGGGGGCTTCTCACCACCTCGAATAATCTGGTCCAAGGTCTGACCCTCAACCCGCTCCATCGCGATAAACAACTGACCATCGGCCTCTCCGAACTCATAGACATCCACAATATTGGGATGCTTGAGCAAGCCACCAAGCCGGGCTTCCCGAATAAAGGAGGCTACATGCCGGCCACCTTTCCGGTCGATGGCTCCCTGCTTGATGACCTTGACTGCTACCTGCTTACGGAAACCGGCCGGCCCATGTAGCTCCGCCCCGAACACCCGCGCCATCCCTCCCTCGCCCAGGATGGACTGCAACTCATAGCGACCCAACTGCAGTGGCAGGTCACCGGGAGACAACAGGTCAAGTAGCGACTCGGACATGGGGGGAGTTTAGCGCAGTGGTCCCGCTCATTGTGGGATGCCAACGGAGCCCAGGCTACGCGGGTCACTTCCTGGCCGAGGTTTTCACGAAGAACGGTCGCGTCCATGCCGACCCCTCCAGCCTCTGCTTTTCTATCCGCCCCCACTGACCAGGACATTCCCGACGCCCCGACTCCGGCCGGAGATAGCCTCGTGGGCTTGAGTGGGCACCTGGCCGAGACTCCCGGGGGAAGGTGAATACCGGGCTTCCCGCACCGGATACTGCGTTCAAGACCCAGCACTCATACGACGTTGCCTATCCCTGTTTTCCTTCCACCGTCATCAAAAGCACAACGCCAGCCATCGCAAGCCTTGGGTCCAGCAGTGTGTTCTGCGAGAGGTCTACGTCATACTTCACGACGAATGGATTCCAGGTTCCCCTCACGGTGCCAACCTCCGTCCCATTCACATCAACCGTGTAGTTCTGCGGGATCAGTACCGACAAGAAACGCCTCAGCAGGGCCATCAGCGCCGAGTCTTCTTTGATATGACCGAGGCCCTGGTCAGCGGCATCCATGATGAGCCACTCGTCTTTCAAGATGGACTTCAAGCCCTTGCGCTTCAAGACACCGATCTTCTCGGACGTGGCCGAATCGACCACGTCATAGGATGCACCAAGGTCCAGAATCTGGCGGGCCTTGATACTCAATACCGCTTGCGACATCGCCTCGTCGCCCCAAACCGTGATGTCCTCCTTGAGCTTGAACGCCTTGAGCTGGATGAAGAACTGGGGCTGGCTCGTCGCCGACAAGATCCGGCACTTGATCCCAAAGAAATTGAAGATGTTCCTTCGCGCCACATAGGTGGACTCCCCAAAAGGAACCAGTGCTGTACCTTCCATGTCTTCTCCTGCTTGCTAGTCTCTAACCAACTTCCCTATTTTGCATTCGTACAGGGAGGGTCAAGCTTGGTGTTACCGCTGGTACGCAGACGAACAGAACCAGGAGTCGGCGGAGCACAACCGGTGGTGGTTTCATCCTGGAAGTACTCAAACACCCCGAGCTCTTCACAGCTGTATGTGCCGTCGAGTTCATTGTCCCTAAACTCGTTGTCCCAGGAAGGGCACTCCGGCGTGGGCTTCGTGCAGTCATCTCGCACGTCTTGGTCGCAGTACCAGTCGGTGTACCCAGCGTTCACGCCCGCTTGAATGTAGGTATTGTCACGAATCTGATTGTCGTTGGAGAAGTCCCGTAGACGGACAGCGTCTCCGGAGTTGTTCTTGAATCGGTTTCGCTCAATGCGGTTTCGATCCGAGAGATGGGCGATGTACAAGGCGTGAATCAACCCTCCAGACTCCGCGTTCTCTACGTCCACAAAGTGGGAGTTCGCGACCACATTGTCATCGGAGTTCACCATTCGCACCACCGCAGTGGAAGGCGTGAGATGGGGCGCAAAGGCACTACCGATGTTTCGAAAGTAGCAGCCATAAATCCGGTTGGATCCGTTGGATTTGGCCTCGTCGTTGCGGTTGCCATCAAAGCTGATGGCTGTCTGGTAGCGCTTCACCGTGATGTATTCGAAGTTCAGCCTGGTTTCTTCACCGGCCGTATGCCGGAGCCGAAAAAACGTGCCCCCCGGACAACCCGATTCAAGGTCACTCGGATTCGGCTCCAGGCAACCATCAAAGTGAGGGCGGTCTCCCCCGTCGGCCAGCGGTCGAAATGTGATCTGTGTGTCGGGCCGGGTCCATCGCCACTCAATCTGTTGCCCATAGTAGGTACCGGGCCCGATGCGAACTTCCACCTCCCCGACGGGGTTTTCCGATTCCAGTATTTCCTGAGCCCTCTCCAGGGTATGAATGGGAGAAAGCGGGCTCAGCCCGTCGTGGCTGTCGTTGCCGTCCACCGCAAGGTAGAGCCTGTACACAGGGGGCGGGGGTGACTCTCCCGTGTCATCGGTGTCATCCGTGTCTTCACCGCCAGTGTCTTCCGTGGGCGCTTCCACCTCTGCGGTGTCCTCCACCGCCGTATCGACGGGTTCCCCACCAGGTGCGTTGTCTTCCTTAAGGCTCACACCGGGCGAACAAGCAAAGAGCAACAGTGACCACGAAATCAACATGGAGAATCCTCAGGGGTTCGTATTCACAGTATGAGCCATTTAGGCATGGTGGTGCTGAAATCACCCCAACAGTCTTCTGAGTGGTGCTCTCTGAGGAGTTGAATGAGCCAGCTATTCCACGTATCCCAACGCCCGCATCGCCTCGATATTTGCGACATCATCACCCATCTCAATGGGCACCCCAGCTCCCTCCAGCCGCTCCTCGAAATAAACGCGCAACGCCTCGAGTTCCTCCGGACTTGAAGTCACCAGGTTGTTCGTCTCCCCTGGGTCGTTTGCGAGATCGTAGCGCTCAAACCAGCCCTGCTGATGTCGAATCAGCTTGGTGTCGGGCATGCGCGTCGAGTGGTCTACCGGAGGACTTTCAACGAAGCGAGTCCTGACAGTACTCGAAAGCACCTCGCGGTCCACACAGTCCTCCCCCTGCATCAACGAAACAAAAGAGTGTGCATAGGGAGACTTGGGCTCCAGAGCCTCTACCTGCCCAAGCTCCAGTAGAGACGGCGCCACATCCACCGTCGACAACTGACACGGCACCCTCAACCCCGGCTGAGCCACTCCGGGGGCTCGCACAATCAACGGAACCCGCAACGAAGCATCGTAGAGATGCTGACCATGATCAAAGTAGGAATCATGCTCGGTCATGGACTCCCCATGGTCGGCCACCACCACCACCACAGTGTTCTGTGCCACGCCCTTGCTCTCCAATGCACGCATCACCGTACCCACATCTGCATCCACCCGAGCAATCTCTCTCGCATAGCTTTCGAGCAACCACTCCACTGAAGTGATGCTCCGGTAGGGACGAGGCCAGTACTTGGGCAGCGGAAGAGGCGGCCCATTCCGAGGGGCTCGGTTCAGGGTCGGAAAGTCGACCTCGTAGGGGGCATGTGCGTCAAAGAGATGAATCCAAGCAAAGAAGGGCCTGTCGTCATGACGCTTCAGGAACCGCTCGAACTGAGCCACGGTGCGGGCACCTATGCGCTCTCGAAATCCTCCACCCGGAAGAAGCACCGCATCCGCTGCCAGGATGAACCCCAACATCCGCAAGCCACGGTAGCGCCCAAAGTCATCGTCGAAATATCGGAAACCCTGGTCCCAACCAAAGCGGTGATGCAGCGGAAACCCCGACACAAACCCCGCGGTTTCAAATCCTGCAGCCCCAAATGCGTGCTGAACCAGGCCCGGATACCGGCCCAGGTAGGTGCCGTTGCTCACCACACCAGACACAAAAGGCGGCACACCGGTCATCATCGCCAGGTGAGAGGCCTGGGTCAGTGGAGCTGTTGCTATGGCCTGCTCAAACACCACCCCCTCTTGAGCCAAGGCATCAAGATTAGGCGTGGACGGCCCCCCATAGGCTCCCAGACTGTCCATTCGCACCGTATCGAGTGTAATGAACACCACATTGGGCGCATCGGGAAACACTTCTGGCAGCCCATCGCGAGCCGCATTCAACACCGCAGCACAAAAGAGCAGCCCACCACACAGTGCTACAGCCCCCGACCGCTCGGCAAGCCACCTGCCCGCCAGGATACCCGCCAGCATCGCCAATCCCACGATTCCAGCCAGCGCCGCCAGCAGCTTTGGCTCCGTGGCAGGCCAAGTCGCCAGCCAGCCAAACCGCACCCAAATGGCACCATGCAACGCCACCGGCAAGCCCAGTGCAAGACCATCTGGTGGAAGCGGCAGGCGCAAAAAGTCCAGCCCCTTCTCCACACCCTTCCCCACCAGGCAGACCACAGCAGTCATGACCGTGCCCAGGCTCCCCAGCACAAGCCACTCCGCGGTGTCCAGGCCTAACGGGCCCGGGTTTCGCAGCCACAACTCCGCACCCGCCGCAAAAACCCCAATGGACAGCGCTTGGCCTGCCAGACGCATCCACCGGGGCTCACCCTCACCACCTAGGTGATGCGACTCAGCCGCCATCAACTGTGACCGTTACGCGCCGTGCAGTCCCATGTTCTCGATGTTCCCAGAGATACAGTCCCTGCCAGGTGCCCAAGGCCATGGTTCCTCCCATGACCGGAATCGACAGACTCGTGGCCGTTAGCGCTGTCCGCACATGTGCGGGCATATCGTCTGGCCCCTCATCCCGATGAAGAAACAGGGCATCGCCATCGGGCACCAGGCGACGAAAAAACGCTTCGAGGTCTGTCTGCACATCAGGGTCCGCATTCTCTTGAATCACCAGCGAGGCTGAAGTGTGGTGAACAAACACATGGCAAAGCCCCTGCGAAACACCAGCCTCCGAGACCACCTCGGCTACCTCGCCCGTGATGTTTGCAAGACCTCTCGGCACCTGCTCAAGCGTCAGTGTCTTCTGGTACATGACAGCCTCCCTTTCACGCTCAACGGGCCCGGACCTGAAAGACGTGGGTCACCTCATGGCGGTCCGGAAGGTCTGAGAACTCCACGGACAGGAGGTAATCATCGTCCGGAAGGGTCATCTCCACAATCTCTTCATCGAGCACCTCTAACGGGCCGAGTAGCCACTCAATCTCCGTATCCACCAGTGGCTCAGCGCCATCCAAGCCAAGTGGCTCCAGACTGAAGCTCCGCACAATCTTTCCACCCCCCGTGAACAAGCGGACCGGCTCGTCACAGACATTGGTAATCGTACCCACCAGGCTCAGAAGCACTCCGCGAGGACAGACCTCACAGGGAAACCCACCTTCACGCGCCTCAGCGCCATACACCAGGTCTTCCACGCCACAGGCCTCCACCGCAGTGTCCTGCTGGGTATCCCCGGTGTCCGGGTCGGCGAGCTTTTCCACCTCGGGCACACACCCAAAGAGCAAAGCCACAAAACAAGGCAAAAGAGATTTCATCGTCCACACTCTATCCCGCTCCGAGCACGCTCGTAGGCACGAGCCTCAAAGCTGCGAAGACTACTCCGCGTAGCCCAGCGCCTTGAGCATCTCCAGCATCTCATCCGGGGGTGGGGCTACCGCCTCTTGCTCGAGAATCGACTTGAACTGGACTGGCAGAGACGCTTCTACGTGGCGAGGCACGGCCTCCATCGGGTCCACCGCCAAGTCGAACTGGCGCGCACTCCCGTCTTCCCAGACTGTCTTGGAACTCCCCTCCCACTGTGCAAACCAGGTCTCGTTCCCCACTTTGCCTCCGGTGTTCTTCGCCCAATAGGGAAAGGGCAAATCCACGGCCATAGCCCGCACCGGTACATATCGGCCTTCCAAGGCCAGGTGGAAGCTCGATGTCGCAGAAAAAGAATCGCTGGGGAGACGAACTCCCGACCGCTCCGGCCGCTCCCAATACACGAGCGGCACTCGGGTAATCGGCTCATAGAGCGTCTTTCCGTGATTGAGCATTCCATGCTCTCCCATGAGCTCCCCATGGTCCGAGGTCACCACGACCCGAACCCCACCGGCCATGAACCCCTCTGTGCGCAACACTTCAAACGCCTCCCCAAAAAAACGGTCTTCCAGATACACCCCGTAGTCATACAGATCACCAATATGCTCCAGGTACCCCTGAGCTGTTCTGGCTTCCATCTCCCCGCGCATAAAGCTCCAACGCAGTGCCGCGTCGTTCTCCGGAAGCGCTCTCGCACCCACCCACCCCACGCCCTTCGGAATGGGCTGCCAAGGGGTATGTGCATCGTAGAAGTTCAAAAACACATACAGGGGTTTTTCTCCAGGAACACGCTCGGCCAGCACATCCCGAAGGGTTTGCACCACCTCCCCACCAGTGAGGTTCCTCCCGCCCTGACGCACAAAGTCACAGCCCTGAGTCAGCCCACTGACCTCCGAAACAAAGGAGTTGGCACTGATACACACGGTGTCGTAACCCTGACTGGAAAAGCGCTCGGCCAAGGTGTTGGCTTCCGCTGAAAGCGGCAACACACTCTCTCCATCCCGATGGCTTCCGTGCTCAAAGACATTCAGCCCCGTAAAAAAGCTCGCATGGCTGGGTATCGTCCAACTCGATGGGGTCTGTGCATTGCAACTCCATGCCGCTCCCGCCTGTGCCATAGAGTCGAGAAACGGGCTTGTGGGATGCTCATACCCACAGAGGCTCAAACTCGATGCCCGCACCGTATCCATCACGACAAACAGCACCAATCCCGGGTCTCCCTCGGAGCTGACCTCCACACAACTCGGACCTCGGCACCCAGCCTCAATGGGTTCGGGTTCTGAACCACAGCCCAAAACAAGAAAAGCCATCCAGAGCACGGCTATCCCTCCCTCAGAGCGCCCGAGCGCTCAGCGGCTTGCTGGAGTCGTAACGCGGCTTCTTCGGGATTCAGCCCACCCCCCTCAATGTCTGGATAGTCGTCGAAGAACGGCCGCACATCGAGCCCTCGCATTTCACGCCGAACCACCAAAAACGGAAGGTACTGTTCTGGGCGTTCTCGCACCCATGCCGAAAACCGGTCCGCATAGGCCTGCATATCCATCGCGATCGCATCCGGTCCTTCCTCCGCACAGCTCAAAGGGGAATCGATCTCGATGACATGCCTCGTCATTCCCGGCGAGCGCCATACCCGAGTAGGAAGGATGGCCGCCCCCGTTTTCCGGGCCAACTGGGCCGGCTGTATCGACACATTGGCCGCGCGGCCCAAGAGCGAAACTCCCGTCCAACTGCGGCCACCACCCCCATCGAATGCAAGCCCCAAGACCTCGTTTCGATGCAAGCACTCCAAGGCCGGGCGCATGAACCGAAACACATTGATATGCCGCACTGGCAGGCGCTGTTCGAGCTCCCACCTCCGCTGAAGCACCCGCTCGTAGGCGGCTGTGGTCCGAGTGTCCTTGAGGATCTCCGCCCAGACCGTAGGAGGCGCAGAGAGCTGGCTCATCGCATAGCCATTGTGCCCCAGTGCCGGCATGATCATCTGGTTGGCACCGTAGTGACCAATCAACACAATCGCGCCCTTGCCCAGTGAGAGCGCCTGGTCGAGGTGCTCGAACCCCACGACCTCGCACACCTCATCCACGGTATCCCGAGACAGCTCCGGATAGCGCAGCACCTCCAGCTCATTGAACAAGGCGAGCCTCCAGGCATCGGCCAGGATTTCCTCCATCGGCCTTGGAAGTGGCTGCGTTCCAAAGGAAAGTTCAAGCTCTTCGCGAGCTACGGCTTCGTTCTTGAGCCCCACCCGGCTGGACAATCCGGAGAGCCCTCCAGCCAGGCTATCGAGGCCTGAGCGGTTTAGGCGTGCCAACAGCGGTCGCCCCGGCGCATACAGAGCCAAGGTCGCCAGGTCCTTGAGGTGCCTGGCTACAGAAGCACTCATCCAGCGGCTCGCTGTCCTGAAGCCAAGACACTCTTCTTGTCGATCTTCCCATTGGGGAGAAGTGGGATTTCATCCCAGAACTCGATGAGCCGTGGCACCTTGTAGACCGCCATGCGATCTCGACAATACTGAGCCAGTCGTCGGGCATCGAGCTCAGCCCCGGTGTTGAGCTGCACGATGGCACGAGCAATCTCCCCGCGAACCCGCTCCTCTGAGCGGACCACCACCACGCTGCGCACTGCGGGGTGTTGGGCGATCACCTGCTCAATCTCCAGGGGGTACACCCGAATACCTCCGATCTTGAGCATCTCCGACTGGCGGCCGACGAACTGAATCGAACCCTGTTCGGTCCAGCGCACGAGGTCACGGGTCTGGTACCACCCGTCCACAAAGAGAGCGCTGGTCTCTTCCGCGTTGTTTACGTAGCCCGCACACAGCGCCTCCCCCTGCACCCACATCTCACCAATCACTCCCGGCTCGCAGTCCCTCCCTCGAGAATCCACCACCCGCACCCGATAGCCCGCGAGCGGCTGCCCCGTGGTACCCGTCTCTCGCCCGGGTGTGGGCCTCAGCGCCAGCGCCACGCCGGTTGTCTCCGTAGAACCCCACACCGGCATGAACGAAGCCCCAAACCGATCCTCCAGTCGTTCCAGCGTGGATGCAGCCACCGCTGCACCACCAGCCTCCAGAATACGCAAGCTGTTCAGCGAGTAGTTCAGTGCATTGGCGTGGTCGAGGAGCATCTCGTAGAAACTAGGAACCGCCATGACCCAACGAACCGAGAACTGCTCGATTTGTTGAGCGACCACCCGAGGCGACAGCGTATCCAGCACCACAAAGGCTCCCCCACAGAGCAGCGAGCGGTGAAAAATCTCATGGGGATGGGCAAACACGGAAAACATGCACAGAAACACGTCGTCGTGGGTAAACCCCAATCCGGCCGCACCCTCTCGCTCAAACGCAGTCAAAGCATTCTGCAAGATGTTGTGGTGCGTGGTGATCGCACCTTTGGGGTGCCCCGTCGTGCCTGAGGTGAAGTTGTAATAAACCACCGAGCTTGGGTCCGGCTCCGGAACTACCGCCCCGGCCTCCATATCGAATACCGACGCATAGTCGGTCTCTCCATACAACCCCAAGCCACCGACATAGATAATCCGAGCCGGATCGGGCAGAAGCGGCAACAGCCCATGAAGGAGCTCATCAAACGCCGACTCCACGAGAACGGTTTTCACATTTGCAGCTTCGAGAGTCTCTCGAACATGACTGGGATGCAGCTTGAAATTGATGGGAGTCACAATCGCACCCAGGCGTGCACAGGCCAGGAAGCCCGTCACCACCTCCGGGCGCTTGGTCAGCAAGAACCCCACAGCATCTCCGGCGACCACCCCCACCTCATGGAGCAGCCTCGCCAGCTGATCCACTTCCGCATCCAGTTGAGCCCAAGTCAACGACCGCTCCACAGACAGCAGCGCCGCAGCCTGCGGATACTCTCGGGCCTGGTGCCTGAGCACCTGCCCCAAACTGCATTGCGCCAGCTCCACCACGCCCAGAATCAATCCACCGGTACGAGGTATTTGCCGGTGGTCAGCACCGTATAGGAGCAGCCCACCTCCAGGTCGGACACCGATTCCCCAACTCCCACAATCCGAAAGGTTTCCACACCCACCCAATCCAGCTCATCCGGAGCCCAATCAATCCCCAGGTCTCCCCATTCACCGTCTGGGTAAAGCTCATCCAACAACTGAAGGGCTTCCGCCTCGATACCACAACCAGACCCACTCAGTTGTTGAACGGCTGAGCCCTCCAACAGCCACTGAACATAGTTTTCCTCGTCCCCACCGGGGCCTTCCTGTTTGAACACCGGCGACTCGTAGTTCAGCGAACAACCCGCGATGGTGCCTCTCGCAAAGGTGTTGTGGTCCAAAGCCAGCGTGGCATCACTGGATGCATAGCTGACGCTGTAGATCATCGAGGTGTCTCGGAAAGGCTGAGGGTCGTCCGTGTGGCACGTGTCCTCAGCACCCACCAGGTGCATTTCCCAGTGGTAGGCGTCCGGATCCAGGCCGGAATCAGCACAGGCAGATGCACCTAAGAGGATGCCTAAACCCCAGATTGATCTCGCACTCACCAACACGACCTCCAATCAGCGGAGAACATAACACTGGAACGAGCGGGTCCTCGTCCGTGAACGTCAACTCGCAAGCGGTTATCACCCAAGACCCCTAATCTCCGGAATCCCAGGAGTTTCCTTGGCCTCTTCACCGCTTTTCGTTGCCCGCCCCACCGACCTCGACCGTTTGCGCTCCCATTTTGATGCCGTACGCGACGAAACCTCGCGCTGTGTGTTGATGGATGCCCCGCTCGGAGGAGGCAAGAGAGCCCTCATTGGTTCCTTCACACAGGATCTCAACGCCCTCGAACAAGACGTGCTGATCTGGCGCAACAACCTGCTCGACGAAGAAGACGGCCTCCGAACCCTCCTGCGACTCTACGCAGGCTTGTTCACGGCCCTGCAGAAAGACCAGTTGCTCAAGAGCCGCGTAGAGATGGTCCTCAACGCACAACTGCCTCAACAGCCCAAGAGAATCCAGGGTTGGTACCAGGGATTTGTAGAGACCCTCAAGAGCGCACCAAACCAGCAAGCCTCTGAGTCCATCCAGGTCCGTTTGCCTCGAGACAATCCACTGTTGGGGCTCGTAGAGCTCACAGCAGGGATTTCGGCAAAGATGCCTGTGGTTCTGGAAATCCAAAATCTGCACCTCTGCCAATCGCTGGCCGTTCACGCCTTTGTCGAAGCCCTGATGGAGCGCTGTAAGAACCGGCAGCTGCTCCTCATTCTCGGCACCGAAGAGTTCAGTGCTCAGAACAAGACCTACTTCCCCTCTCCGTGGATGGACCTCATCGAACGAAAAGGTGAGGCCATGGACCAATGGAGCCTGGATCCCTGGGGCGTAGAAGAGGTTGCACAGTACCTCCAGTCCAAAGAGATCACCTCCAGCCCAGAAGACATCGCACGAATCTCACAAGGCCGCCCCGGCTACGTCGCCGAGTTGGTCGACCACCTGGAACAAACCAACCAGTTGGAGGCCAACCTCTCCGAAGAAAACCTCAGCACGCTCTTTCCGCGGGAATTCGACCACGACGAGTTCGATCCCAACAGCTACCCAGACACCAAGCGCAAAGTCGCCGATCCCAACAACCTGGGTGAAGTGGTCTTCCGGGCCGCTTTGCTGGGCCGAGCGTTTCCATCGGGCCTGCTCGCGGACATCGGTGGATACGATCGCGACTCGATAGACGATCTTCTGGATGCCGCAGCCCCTCTGTTCAAGGAGTTGCAGTTCTCCAAGCCGCTGCAAACCTGGCTCTACCAGTTCCCGCGCGCCATCTGGCACCAGGGTGCTCTCGACAGCTACCTGGCCGATCCCAATCGAGTCGAGGAAGGCAAGGAGATGGGCCGGAGAACAGCATTCTTCCTCGAGCGGTTCCTGGTTCCGCAGTCTTATGACTTCATCGTCAGAACCGCCCGACTCTATGCGCAGATGGGAGACGTGAATCGCGCTCGTATGCTTCGCTCCATGGCCCTTGGTGGCGACAGGCCTGAAGTCTGGTCCATGGCCCATGATCTCATCGGAAACATCGAGGTGGAGTGGCCCGACGCTATGGCTCGGACCATCTTCATGAATCTGCTCGATCGCATGGTCCAAAACGGAAACGTCCAAAGAGCCGAACCGCTCTACGACGAAGCGATGGCCTGGGCCGACGACAAAGACGATCGACAAATGAAGGCCTGGCTCTTGTTTGCCGGCTCGCGTCTGGATTACCGCCGCCAGGATTACTACCGGGCCCGGGATCGCGCTCAGGATTCTCGCACTCTCTACAAGGCCGTAGATGACCCCAAGAAGATTGCGGAGATCGAAAACCACCTGGGCTTGATCTGTCTCTCGGATGGCCAAGCAGACAAGGCGTTGGAGCACGTAGAAGAAGCCCTGAAGCTAGGCCGCATCGAAACGCCTGAAGGCGAGCGGGTGCTGCCTCAGGTCGCAGCCCAATCAGCATTCATCCGTGGCCTGGTAGCCAAGCAGGCCAAGGACTATCCCAAGGCTGCCGAACACTTCCAGAAGGCCAACGAGATCGCTGGCAGCACTGGACAGGCAGCCGTGGCACTGGAATCGGGGCTCGGGTACGGAGAGTCTCTGCTGCTCGCCGAACAACCCTCCAAGGCCGTGGAGGTGCTAGGCCGTGTCCAAGTCATTGCCAAGGCCCTACGCAACCCAGTTCGAGAACGAGCAGCCTCCGCTCTTTTAGGGCAAGCCCAAGGTGGACTCAAGCGCTACGACGAAGCACTGGAAACCGCCGTCAATACACTGCGTCTCACAAGAGAGCTGAAGCTGGAGCAACTGGAGCCCATCGACCTCTACAATGTGGGCTTCTTCCAGTTGATGCTTGGACAAGACGACCAGGCGCTGGAAAGCTTCCGCCAGTCGCGGTCCAACGCGAACTTGCAGCAAGACGTTCACTTCGCCAAAGAGCTTCTGTTCAACACAGGCATTGCAGCTTCGCGTTCTGGACAGAGCGAAGCCGCACAGGAAGCCTTCCACGCAGCCCTACCGGCCGCCCGACACTCCGAAGACCACGCCAAGCTGGCGGCCACCTGCCAACAGCTCGCCGATATCTACGTCGACAAAGGTGAGTCTGAACGCGCCCGAGAGCTGCTGACAGAAGGCATTCAAGCCGCGGACAAGGCCAGCCTGAAAGAGCAGAAAGAAAACATGACACAGCGTCTGGAATCTCTCTGATCTCCCTGACATCCATGTCGTGATTCCAATGGATCCGACCAGTTTCGATTTCATAACATATTGATTTATCGGAACTTTTTGATTTGGCATGTGAATTGCGATGTCCTTCGTATACCCGGAGGTCATCATGCGTTTCCTAGTTCTCATTCTCCTTAGCGGCTGTTCATTGGACCAGTGGGGCGACAGAAGTATCGCCAGCCCAGAAGGGGGCACCTACGACACGGGATACGACGATTCCAGTGTTGTCGACGAGGAAAACCAAGAATCTCAGTCCGGACTGCTCTCTGCAGCGGAGTGGAACGACCTGGAACACTGGGACTTCTGGCGAGATCTACTGGAAGACGAAAACGCCGATTGGGGTAACCTCGAGGCCAGTTGGGGGCTGGACACGGCGCACCGGGTGCCCGTCCAGGTGATTTCCGAGGACCAACCCGTCGAGGATGCCGCAATTGAACTGTTGGATGATCAGGGGCGCAGACTCTGGGCCTCTCGCACCGACAGCGCCGGCGAAGCGGACTTGTTTGCCCCGCCTGGCTCCCAAGGCCCTTTCGCTCTGAAAATCGAAGGCGAGCTGTTGTGGGAGGGTGATGTCGCGGAGCGCGTGAGTCAAAGAATATCGATTCAGGCAAGCCCCAGCCCAACTCCAGACCCCGTGATCGACCTGATGTTTGTGGTGGACACCACAGGTTCCATGGCCGACGAACTCGAATACCTCAAGGTCGAGTTGGAAGACGTGATCTCCCGCGTGAAGTCTCAAACGGGCCTGGACATTCGAATCAGCGTGAACTTCTATCGAGACGTGGGAGATGAGTACGTAGTCCGCTCTTTCCCGTTCACCACAGATGTCCAGATTGCTAGCCAGCAGCTCTCCAGACAGCAAGCCGGCGGTGGCGGCGACTACCCAGAAGCACTGGATGCCGCCTTGGAAAACGCAGTCTTCGAGCACGAATGGAGCGACAGCGCCCGCGCCCGCCTTCTCTTTCCACTACTCGACGCGCCACCACACCAGTCTCGGTCCACCCTCGCATCCCTACAGCAGACCATCGAGGCCGCTGCGCTCTCTGGAATCCGAGTGCTGCCAATCGCCGGTAGCGGGATCGACAAGTCAACCGAGTTCTTGCTCCGCGCAATGGATGTGCTGACAGGGGGAACCTATATTTTCCTGACGGACGACTCGGGCATCGGCGGTGCACATTTGGAACCCACTGTGGGCCAATACGAGGTCGAGCCACTCAACGACCTACTCATCCGCGTCATCGAAGAGGCTGTGAGGTAGAACAGCGCGGAAATGTTAGGCTGCCTTGGATACCTTCTGAGGAGTTCATATGCTCGCGCTGACCCTGCTGGCGACACTCGCCAGCGCTGCCGAAAGTGGCCCCACCCTACAGGTCGATGCCGCCTTCACCATGTTCGATCAGGGTCTGTCGTTGCTGGCAAAGCCCGTCTGGAAGCAGACACTCTGGGACAAAGAGGGCAGCCTGTTGCTAGACGGCACCCACGTCAGCCCAGGCGCCTGGCTCCAACTCACTCCAGACTTTGCGCGGGCCGGGGGGGAGCTCTCGTTTTCGCCCGCAGCCGTTTTCGAGGTTCGAGCTCACGCACTGGCTACGCAGTATTTCGGCAACGTGAACACCATCGTCGGCTTTGAGAATCAGACAGATAGCTACGGACCCGACGCTCGCGAAGGACAGGACAAGAACAGCGGCAGCACCCTCCGCGCCGGTATCGCGCCCATACTGCGAGCCAAAGTAGGCTCCGTGGTAGTCGTGCTCGCAGGAGAGCAACAATGGGTCAAGCTGACGGCTGAAGACGTGGATGAACCCTACTGGTTCGAGCCTGAGTCTCAGCTTCTGTTGGCCCACAACGAGACCGTCACTTCAGGCACGGGGTTGGTGGCCTGGTCTGGGACGGTGAGTGATTGGGAGCTCATCACCGGGCTGCTTGGCACGTGGCGCTCCGCCGCTGAGTCGGGTGACTCACTGCTCCGCGTGGGTCCCATGGTCAGAGCCCAAGCAATAGACAGTAAGATTTCCTATCTACTGCTCGTACAGCCCCATCTACAAGACCGGGTCTTTGGACCGAGCCAGCCATTCACCGCAGTCCAGGTCCGCTACGCCCTATAGAGGCCTCGACCCGACCGTCAGTCCGAGAGCTCGAACCGAAATTCCATCATGTCTGTGAGGCCGGCACGGTAGACCAGGGCACGTCCCTCCCACCGCGCATCGGCATGCACCCAAGCCCCAGCGTTTTCCACTGAGGCTTGTTGGTGCAATTCATAGTCGGCCTTCCCAGCCTCAAGGTACTCTCCGAGCCGAGCGGTCGAAATGACATGATACGGCCCGTAGTGGTCCTGAGGCAGCACAATCCAGTCTCCCTCAGCCGTCGCAATCTCAAAGCTCCAATCACTGTCTTGAAGTGTACCGGTCGGCTTGAACGCCTCAGCTTTGCCATTGATTTCAAATCGAATCTCGCGGATTCCGAATCGGGCATCCAGCCCCTCCGGCAGGGTTTCACCCAAAAACACGGCCCTGACTCCCCCAAAGTCCTTGGTCGCCAGTACCTCCAGTTGTCCAGGAACTACAGCTTCAGCCGAAGCTGGGATCGCTACTTGGTTATCCCCAGAAACAACTTCCGGGGCCTGTGTCGTGGCGCAAGCAAACAAGAAGAACAAGACCATACAAACCTCAACGCGAACCGATACCCGACCCATCCATTTCCCGCAATTAAGTCTTCTACGAGATAATGTTTGACAGTGTTCCTATCACAATACAATCTAACTCTGCGGTGGGCACCGCTAGGAGTCTCCATGACAAAGGGCGTTTGCGCCTTGTTTTTGTCGTTTGTGCTTCTGGTTTGTAGTCCTTCACAAGCCAGAGCAGAGGGATCATTGACGCCTTGCGACGGCACCCCCCTCTGCGTGGAAGACCTGCGAAACGTGACCGAGGCCCTCGACGGCAAAGTCATTGGTGAAGCCGCAGCCGCCAAAGCTCGGCAGATGGACACCTCACACGACGAGGCGCTTGCTCAGGAAGGCCGTGACTATGGGCTTTACTTTGGCAACCAGATCACAGAGAACTCACAGTGGCCGGAAGCCACAGGCCAGGACTGCACAACGTTCGTCCTGGAAGTGCTCAAAGAAGCCTTCGCTGCAGCCGGAGCACCAGAAGAATGGACTCGAATCTTCAACGAAGCGGTCAAGAACAGCGGTGGAAAGTTCAAAGGACTGGAACTGTTGAAGTCACTCCAGAAAACGGGGTGGACCGGCATCTATTGGAACCCCGATACCAAGCATCCGGATGACGACGATTCAGAACACCCCTACTCCGCCTACGTGGCGCAGAAGAAAGGCACCTACTACGGACTTACCATCGACCCAGAACGATCTGTGCTGAACTACCGCCCCACAGAATATCTAGAAGATGGCCAGGTCGAGACTCCGATTGACGGCAGCGGAATCGATAGGTTGAAGGATATTCCCTTCGGAGTGGTCGCCGCTCGAGGCGGACGCCATATGGCGCTCATTCTCAATGGCGAAGTCTATGAAGTCCACTGGTCCACACCGGCTACAAGCGAGAACGTCATTAGCAATGAGCCGCTTTCTGACTGGGCTTGGCTCTCCGGAGTCGTTCTGGTGCCTCCGGGCTACTAGGCCTGGCACACCCGGAGCTTCTTTTTCTTGCCGCGGGCAACAATGACCGCCCCGTCAGCATCTAATTGCGCTTGGGTCAGCTCAAAGTTCTCATCCGAGACCTTCTCCCCACCCACGCGAACCGCGCCGCCCCGAATCTGACGGCGAGCATCCGAGCGAGAAGAACACAGCCCGCTCTCATCGAGTAGTTGAATCAACGACACCGGGAACACCGAGTTGTGCTGGGGCATCTCCGCTTGGTCACCGCCCCCTCCGAAAGCCGCGCGAGCTCCATCTCGTGCTTTCTCGGCCTCTTGCTGACCATGCACAATGGCAGTCGCCTCCAGCGCCAGGCGCTCTTTGGCCTGGCGAATGTCTGCGCCCTGGAGAGCCTCCAGCGCTTCCACCTCCGAAAGCTCCAAAAACGTAAACAAACGAAGGAGACGCCCCACGTCCGCATCATCCACATTCACCCAGAACTGAAAGTAGTCATAGGCGGAGAGACGCTGCGAATCGATCCAAACAGCCCCAGAGACGGTCTTGCCCATCTTCTGGCCACTCGCGGTCGTGAGAAGCGGGCTCGTCATGCCTTCAGCTACTCCCCCTTCCATCCGGCGTATCAAATCGATGCCAGCTAGAATATTGCCCCACTGATCATCTCCACCGAGCTGAAGTCGACAGCCATAGCGCTTGTGAAGTTCCAGGAAGTCATACGCCTGAAGTACCTGGTAGTTGAACTCCAAGAACGAGAGCCCACGCTCCAAACGCAGCTTGACCGAAGCCTTCGACAACATGGTGTTCATCGAAAAATGACGACCAATCTCTCTGAGGAAGTCGATGTAGTTCAAACCGAGCAGCCACTCGGCATTGTCCACCATCACTGCACCGTTCTCACCAAAGTCCAGAAACCGGAGCAAAATCGCCTTCTGCGCAGCCTTGTTTTTCTCGATTTGCTCCGCGGTTAGAAGCTGCCTGGCCTCATCCTTCCCAGAGGGATCCCCGACCATAGCCGTCCCGCCCCCAATGACCGCAATGGGACGATGCCCTGCGCGCTGGAGATGAGCCATTGCCATGATGGGCAGTAGGTGCCCCACATGCAGACAATCAGCCGTAGGGTCAAAGCCCACGTAGAACGACGTCGGATCGCCATCGAGAAGCTCGCGCACTCCATCGGTGCACTGCTGAATAAAACCCCGGTCCCGCAGAACCTCGTAGGCACCCAAGCCTATTCCCCTACGGTATAGGTCAGTTCCTTCGCGGGCTGCTCGTCCAAGCCATCGGCCTCAATGGTCAAGGTCGCTGAAAACGTGCTGCCATCCTCGACAACGCCTTCCTCTTCCCAGCCATCGTCCCAAAGCACGTCAATCGACCAGCTTCCTGCCGGGATCACATCACCGACAGCGGGAAGTTCCGCCGAAAAACCAGCACCGTTGAGGGTTGCCTCGGTAACCGTGAGGTCCAGCTCACAGTCCTCGGTGAGCACCACAGTGGCAACACCGTCTTCGACAACCACCTTGTCCCGCCAGTCATCCGGACGGTAACAAACAGACGGAGCACTACCACCACTACATCCAACACCAAAAAGCATCCAAATATACATGCTCGGGATTATAAGCTTGCAGGCCGGTTTACGGTAGGGCCGCGCAACAGAATTCAAGCAAATCGAATGACATGTTGTACACTCGATCACAGGGAACGCACGGCACGGTGGGTTCCTTGAAAACTCACCCTCGGCAAGGAGTTGAGATTGCAGCTAAAGATCCATGCTCAAAACAAGTTCTTCACCCACGCCCTGAGAGAATATTGCGAAGAAAAGCTCTCTCGTCCTATACGGCGTCACCGACTCGACAATGAAGGCACATTCATTGATGTAGACGGTGAGCCTGTCGGTGAACAAATCGAACTCCGTGTGCGCGTCTCCATGCCCCACACGCCCACCCTCAACGCGTCGTCTCATCACGAAGATGCCTACGCTGCCATTGATCTCCTCGTGGACAAGGTAGAGCGACAGTTGAAAGACTACGAAGAGCGCAGACGCACTCTGAATCGGAGAAAGACCGACCCCGAGTTTCTACCGAAACTTGAGGCCGACGACTTCTTCACGGAAGACGAAGAGGACACGCTCCGCGAGATCGGCGCCTTAGACGCCGTAATCGAAGCTTAGCTCAAGCCTCGCTTGCGGCGACCCGCAGCAAGCAACAGGATGGGCCCGATCAGCCAAGCCTGGTCTGCGGCACCACTTCGTTTACAACACCCCGTAGCCACCTCGTCAGGTCCTGCCTGGGTGGCCAATGGGGTCTCGTAATTCCCCGTGTTGGCCGGGTCATGGTGAAGGCTGGCCCACTGGATTTCCTGATCCGCTCGCCCCTTGGTACTCCAGGCATAGAGCCACCCTTCCCGGGTCGTAGCCACCACATCCAACCAGCCATCGCCGTTGATATCTCCCACCGCCGGAGAGCCAAGAAGCCACTGGCCCGTGAACTTCGGCCAGCCCTCGGGCTTGTTCCCCAGTCGGTCCCATGCATGAACCAGATAGCCCGCCGAGGTGTACACCACTTCAGGCCAGCCGTCGCCGCTGATGTCGGCTATCGCGGGTGCAACGAGGAACTGAAAGTCCTCCACCTGTCGTGGCCAGCCCTTGAAGAATTCTCCGGTGGAACCCTTCCATCCACCCAGGACATGCTGAAAGTCGATCGCCCGAGTCAGCGCCAGCCCCACCAGCGCAAAGCTCCCCGCGCCCCCCATCACCGGGTCGAGCACTCCATCGCAGTCTAAGTCACCGAAAGCCGGATTGTTCGTCATGGCTACGAAAGAAGGCTCATTGGAGTTGCTGTTCTCCCCAAACTGATCCGCAGCGTAATTCAACTCCAGGGCCGCCTCGCCCTTGTGATCCAGCACATCGGTCTGGCCCAGCATGATGGCATCGATAATCTCAAGGTCCCCATCGCCGTCCATGTCGCCAAAGGCCAATGAAGCCGGATGCCCCTCCCCAATGATTGGCAGAAGAGCGGCCTCGTTAACCAAGCCGTGCTCCTCAACAGGCCAACCGGGAAGTGGCGCTGCGGTCAAAGCATCTATGACATGGGTGACCGAATACGAATCATCCCGCACGGTCTCGTTGCCCCCCAACCCAAAGTCGAGGTCCCCATCCCCATCCACATCGCCAACGGTAACGCTGGTAATGATGCGAAATCCGCGGGTATCACAGTTGTCCTGGTGACAGATTTCTTTGGGATAGGGTTCAAAGGCTGAGCCATCGTGGTGCCAGACGTAGAGTCTCGAGTCCATCCCGGCGAGGACGATTTCCAGGTCCCCGTCCACGTCGATATCCACCAATGTAGG
>JAYZDK010000036.1:0-11149 GCA_036337845.1 Myxococcota bacterium
ACCTCGGGACCACACATCCCTAGGCCAACCGTCTACAGCCTTGTCACGGCCTTGGGACCACACATCCCCAGACAAGCCAGTTCTCTTGAGAACCAACCGTGACGTACGCTCCTACAATCATTGCCAGGCACACTCACCAAAGTGGCACACCGGCTGGGCATAGGGGTCACACACTCCGGATGTACCAAAGTCAATGGAACATCCCGCAGCTTCCGCTTCTTCAAGCATGTCGTAGAAATAGCTGACGTTGGAAGAGTTGTTGGCGATGCGGTCATCCGTCGAACAACCCACACCCGTTCCGTTCAATACCTGCCCACAATCGCTATCCGTCGAGCACCAACTCAACGCATCCACCTCGATGTTGAGCATCAAGCTGTGCTCATAACAAGACAACGTGTGTGGATCGCTCGACGATCTTGAGCTGCCACCCGGCGTACCACAATAGGAAACGTTGAGCGCTACAAGCAAGGGGATCCAGTTCGGGTTGAACATCTTGTTCTCCAACCGGTGCCATGCATTATCTACCCGACAGTAGTTAAGGGTGTCCACAACAATCTCAAATTCTTTCAGGTTCTCCCCTGCCCTCTCCCGTATGCCCTTCTGAAACGATTCCCACGGGGAGAGCAAACCCCTCAAACCATCCCATCGAAAGCATGGCGGGCATGCTCAATCAGCCCCCACCCAAACGCCTGGGCCAGGACCAACCCTCCCCCACGGCACCTGGAGGTGAAAAACACCCAGACCCCTTTTCAACCTTTTCCCTTGCCATTCTCCAGTTCCATGATAAACCTACTCATCAGTAGATTACTGATCCCACACAACGAGAAGGAGTCTCCCATGAAAAACGTCGTCGCCACACTGGCATTCCTAACCGGCCTTGCAGGCCTCGGTCTTGGCTGCACCATCGACCTGGAGACGTACGTCGACTCCAATCCATCGACCTCCGAAGACGGACTCACTGCTACTGAACAAGACTACCGAATGGAGATCCGCACAGATTCCAACAGGGATTCCTCCGAAGACTGGCGCTGCGATGGGGCGTACCTCTCGGAACAAGGCGTCGAGCAAATGCTCCGTCTGACTGAGGTTACCGACCGTGAGAATATCTACAGCACCTACGAGCGCATCGATAGAATCGCAACGCTCTTCCAGGCTTGTGAAGACCCTTGGGGGCTTTTTCCAACCACCTATCGGCACATTACAGCCCGAATTATCAAAGCCATTGAACGCCGGGAAATCGAGGATACAGCCTGGGCCAAGAAGATCGTGGTGGACTTTGCAGGCCGCTATCTCGAAAACCTACAAGCAGTGCTGTTGAACGAGCGGCCATCCTACGCTTGGGGCCAATACTACTACCTGGCCGACCGGGATGACGTCTCCCGCACTCGAGCCGTCGTGGTAGCCATGGTGGCCCACCTCACCCTTGATCTGCCTTACTCACTAGTTGCCGTAGAAAGCACTGATGACCACAAGGACGACTACTTTGTGCTGGGTGAGTTGATGATCGAAATCACGCCAGACTTTATCGAAGACCTCATCTATTACTACGACACCGATGCTGAAGACATTCTCAATGGATTCTTTATGGGCGACTGGGTAGACGGAGCTTTCGGTCCGAACACGACAATCACTCTCTCCTACCAGACCATCCGAACCAAGTCCTGGAACAACCGCTGGCTCCTGGAGCAGCGATGGGGTGGATGGTTAGCAGAACGCGAGATCTACACGGCATTCTGGGCAATAGACGGAGTGTTGGGAACCCTGGATGCAACAGGCCGGATTTAGAGTTCTATGCAGCGAAGCCCGGTGCAGCCCTATTTCGTAGAAGGGGCGCTGGGCACCTCTTGAGGGATTTGGGGCTACCCGTCGCTCACCACTGGCCCAAAGCCAGTGGGCCCTCAAGAGCGCCACTGCGTCTCTATTTGCGCACCGTCTGATCACGCCTGGTATGTCTCAGACAGATGCTCCCGACAGCCTATCGAGCCATTTAGGCGATATCTGCCAAGCCACACGGGCAAGTACTCCGATGACTGCGGGCATTGAGAGAAATCAACTCTCAAGTCGAAGCTCTACCTCGTGCTTGTCATTTCCCAAATGCTCTCAGGCCCTCTTTGGCGGATTACATCGACTCAAGAACACATTACAAGTAGCTCGATAATTGAAGTACACTCGCCTCAACTGCCAGGAATAGCCGTGGCCAGACCCAGGAAAGACTCCAACGCAATCCCCACCGAAGAGCGAATTCTCGCTGCAGCCGAGCTCGCCTTTGGAGAATGCCAGTACGCCGATGCAAACCTGGCCAATATCGCCGCTTCCGCTGGAATCCGACGCCCTTCCCTGCTGTACCATTTCGGCACCAAGGAAGCCCTCTACGGAGCCGTGGTTCTTCGAAGCTTCTCGGCTCTTGCAGAGAGCATGACTCACTTGATGCACCAACCAGGAACGTTCGAAGAGCGACTGGAAGGGCTCATGGCGGGCTATCTCGACTATCTCGCAACTCGACCTGCATTTTCGGGACTGGTGCTGCGAGGCTTGATGGATCGTCGCGAGCCTGTGCCCAGCATCTTGGAGACAGGCCTTGTTCCTGTGCTCGACCTGGTAGAAAACTGGATTCGTACGGAAGGAAGTGAGGTCGTATCTAAAGACACCGACGTGCGAAGCGCCATACTCCAACTGACCGCTACTGCACTTGTACGAGACTCTGCCGGCCCAATCGCCCTCGCCATGTGGGGCCCCAACCCAGACACAATGGGTTTGCTCCGACGGCTCTTCTTCCAAACCGTCTGACCCCGACGACCCCGCCCCTCCGGTCACACCGAAGGCTCCACTCGCCCACGCAACCGCTGCCCGAACCACGCATATTGCTCCTCCATCATCCTCAGCCCCAACATCTCTCTTTCCCTTCAAAACGAGCCGACTCGCTCGAAACATCGAGATTCGGCGAATGGCGAGAGTGTACGGCAAAAGCCTATTTCTCAACAATCTCGGTAGATTACTTGCGCTTCGAGCATCCGGAGAATACCTACTATAGGGTAGGTATTGATTTGGAGGCAAGATGCTCAACGCCCTGATTCTGTTTACCGCCTGTAGTTCAGCCTCGGATGTGGACGGACCGACCCTACAGTGGTGGGACGATTCCGCCTCCCCGACCGACACCGCAAAGCCCGTGGAAGACACCGGCGAGCCCACCCCAGAACCCCCCGTTGAGCCTGCACCGACAACAGACTTCCGGTCCCCCGGGAACCAAGCGGGTTCGACAACCACAGGCACCTTCACGGCCAGTGGAAACTGCCGACTGGATTGGACCTGGTATCAGCCTACCGACACGGAAGTTACCGGCACGGTGATTCTGTCCCATGGCTTCATGCGCAATCAGAATCGAATGACGGGCTGGGGCGAGCACCTGTCGAGCTGGGGCATTGGAGTCGTCACAGCCACACTCTGCCATTCCTCGATTTTCGACATCGACTCGGAGCAGAATGCGCGGGACATGATAGCGCTCGCCGACCACTTGGACATTGGGACGCGACTGTTCATGGGGCACTCCAACGGTGGAGCCGTTTCCATCATCGCAGCAGCGCTGGACACACAGGCGGTCGCTGTACTTGGACTGGATCCAGTTGACGCACGAGGAGAGCCAGCGGCTGAGTTCGTTGGGCAGCTGAGCGTTCCCGCCTATGCCCTGATGGGAGAATCCTCCTCCTGCAATTCATCGGCTTCCGGGACCAGCCTGTTCCTGACCGGATCGGAAAACAGAGTGTTGAAAGTGACAGAGTCCGACCACTGCGACTTTGAGTCACCTTCGGACTGGGTGTGTACCACAGCCTGCAACGGCAGCAACCGGACCTTTGACGACGAATCGCTCCAAGCCACCATCCGGGGGCTCTCCACAGCATTTGCCGCGTGGATGCTTGGACAAGACGCCACCGGGGAACGCTGGTGGCACGACGGTGGCGACGCATTCGACGAACTCTCCTCTGCCGGCGCCATCTCAACCCTCTGAACTCACGAGCCCTCATGCCCAAGATCCATCGACGAAACTTCCTCCGGTCCAGCGGGCTCGGCCTCACAGGGCTCGCACTCGGAGCCTGCTCCTCCTCGAAGGAAGACACCCCGTCCCCAGCCAAAGGAGAACCATCGCCTGACTCGGGCTCCTACGACACGGGTGAGAATACAGACACACAGACAGACACCGGCCTGGACACGGGCAACGAGCCTGTGGTGCTTGCAGATACCGGACCGACCCTTCCCAGAAAGACACCTGTGTCCCTGACCACAGCAAATGATGCCGAACTGGACATCGATCTGAACCTGCTCTCAGGCACGCTGCCCACAGACATGAAAGGCCACGGATTCCTGGTTCATCCAATCCCTCCCGGTGGAGGCAACCCAATCTTCAACGGCAATGGGCAGGTCATCCGGATGGACTTCCATCCAGACAAGGTCTCGCTTCACTCCCGGACCGCAAAGACACCTTGCTGGTTTGCGGATGAAGCCAGCAAAAATCGGTCGTTCGGTTTTTCAACCAGCGGCCTGATGCGCATCTCAACCACGCTTGGCATCCGCAACATGGCGAACACGGCTTTTCAGGTCATGGGAGATCGGCTGTTGCTCACAAACGACGCCGGGCGCCCCCACGAACTCGATCCCGAGTCCCTGGAAGTAGTGACCCCAGTAGGCCGAAACGAGCACTGGGCTTCTGCGCTTCCCAATTGGATCGGCTGGTTCACCCATTGGCCGTTCCCACTAGTCATGAGTACGGCACATCCCGGCTACGACCACGAGACCGGCGAAATCTTTTCCGTCAGCTACGGTCTCCCCATACTGGGCATGGGCATCTTCACACGTCTTGTTGGATGGGATGGCGAGGGTGAGCTGACCACATGGAATGTGGTGGACCGGTGGGGACAATCTCTGGAAATTCAGCAGAGCGTCCACCAGATGGCCATCACCAGAAACTACATCGTAATCATGGACACAGCGTTCCTGGTGGAAATGACGTCCTTGCTCTTGCCCGGGTCTTCGCGAGCGCAATCCCCAGATACACACATTCACATCATCAAGCGCTCCGACCTTCCCCAAGGCGGCGGTGACGTGACCGCAATGACCGTCACGATTCCCCGAGAAGCAGCCCATTTTCTGGCCGATTTTGATGACTCCGATGACAAGATCACCCTCCATCTGGCCCACAACTGTGCCGCCGATCCATCAGAGTTCCTCTCCGACGCTGACGTACGCGCAGACACTGGAGCCCCTATCAACCCACTCCTGAAGGGCCTCCCAGCCTCTGCAACCGACTTAGGTGGCCTCGGCCGATACGTGGTCGACGCAAGGTCCGGAATGGTCCTGGAAACGGACCTGTTGTTCGACGAACTCAGTTGGGGCGGACCCGCACTGGTCACTTGGCCGGGCAACCGGTCTCCGGATCGATACCAGGACCTCTGGTGGATTTCACTGGGGTTCAATGAGGATCTGCGCTTGAAGCGCGTGGAGGAGTTGTACGCCGACTATCCATACCGGAGAGTCCCCCTCTCCAGCCTCCCCACAGATGGAAAGCCCGCCAGCCTGGTGCGCCTGGATGCGCAAAACCTCCAGATTGTAGACTCCTACACCTTCCCAGACGGCCGAGTCGCCCTCTCTCCCCTGTTCGTTCCCAGAGAGGGTGGAAACACAGAATCAGATGGCTACATCGTCTGCACGGTAATTTCTGATGATTCCCAAACCCCCGGCTCCACCGGAGACGAGATCTGGATTTTCGATGCTGAAATCCTGGCTCAAGGCCCGCTCGCCCGCCTCGGTCACGAGCAACTGGACATGCCGTTCACCCTACACACAACCTGGATGGAAACCGCACCCACCCGCTCCGCCACGTATGAACTCAACGTACGAAGCGAGCTTTCTGAAGAAGTGGCCTACCACTCCTCCGAAATCCAAGCCATTTTCGAGACGCAGGTTTACCCGAACTTCTAGGTGAGAATCCAGAGTTAGACCCAGACTTCGGATCCAAGCACCAGGTACTTCACCGATCCAGTCTCTGCGTGTGGAAATGTGGGAATCGGATTGGGGCGCCCAGAGTTCGCTAGGCACTCTGTACTTGAGTATCTATAGAGCAAATGGAAGCCGCCTCCTCACAAACCGTATTGATTCGACTGGCACGACCAGAAGATTCTTTAGAGATCGCAGACGTACATGTGCGGAGCTGGCAGAAGGTCTACCGCGGCATCATGCCCGACCCATTTCTCGACAACTTGAGTGCAGTCAAGCGAGGAGAACGCTGGAAGCAGCTACTGAGCCAAGAACACCAAATCCATGTGGCCTGCATCAACGGAGTCGTGGTTGGGTTTTCAAGTACCCGAAACAATCAGGAAGACTCGGATACAGCCGAACTCTCCGCCATCTACATACACCCGGAACACTGGGGCAAAGGTCTGGGCAAGGCGCTCTTCAAATCCTCCTGCGAAGCGTTGAGGGCTCTTGGAGTTGAGCGCCTCATGCTCTGGGTGGCCACCGATAATTCCCAAGCCCGCAATTTCTACAGCTACCTGGGAATGACTGTCGACGGCATCACAAAGCGAGAGACCTTTGGTGGCATAGAAGTAGAGGCGATTCGCTACTGGTTCGACCTCTGATTCCTAGTTCGACCCTACTTCGGTGAGGTCACAACACAATGCTGGATTCAAACTCCTCAATGGACCGGCTCAACTCCGAGGCCCCCTCCTTGGACAGCTTGGCCTCCACGTCCCGAGCCTGCATCAGCGCTTGGTCTCGCTCGGTTGGGTTGCCAGCAATATGCTCCACCTCAGCCCAGTGCAGGTAGTGCGAACCCAAGGCCGGTAAGTTGACTCCAACCAGTTGCTCCTCACCTTGTTTCAGAAGGGTATGAGCTGTCTCCAAGTCTCCCCGCTGCGCAAAGATCTGAGCCAGGGTGCCCCGAAACGCACCCGCCCCAGAAGGCCAGATATCGTCACAGACCTCAATGGCGTACTCCAGCTTTTGTTGCGCAGCCTCCGGGTCTCCATGTTGCTTCAGCATCGTTCCCCAGTTGCCCTGCAGAACCGCGTGATAGGAGCGGTCCCCCACCTCCCGAGCGCATCCCACCGCTAGCATGTAGTTGAGCCCTGCTTCCTCAAAGCGCTTCGCGAAACTGTAGAGCATCGCGAGAGTGCCATGGATCATGCCTTCAACCCGACGACTACTCAGATCCTTTTTCAGGTCGCCCGCTGCTTCAATACAAGAAATGGCCTGGTCCGTATCTCCCAGCGTGTCGAGTACATTCCCGAGATTGAGTAGGGCATTCACCTCAAGTCTCGTCAACCCGAGGCGTTGAGCCTCGGCCCGACAACGCTTGAAATGAGTCCGCGCCTCCAGGAGCCTCCCCGCTTCTGCATGGACACCACCCAGGGTGTTCAGTGTCTTGGCAACGAGCGTATGGTCGTCCACTTCTTTGGCAATAGCAATGGCCTGTTCCAGGTCCGCCAACGCAGCTTCCCGATGGCCTCGTTCACGCTCAAGGAAGCCACGAAAGGCGTGCATCTGAGCCTTTACTGGCCGGTCTCCCACTGAGCTTGCCAAGGAAAGGCCCGCCTCTACTTGCGCCATGGCCTCCGAAGCATCCCCCAAAGCCCGAAGCAGCTGCCCGCTCTTCAAGAGAAGGTGAGCCTGTAGCCGAGGGTAGTCCGTAGACGCGTCCAACAAGCGACCCAACAACCTCAGCCCAGCCTCAGGCGGGGCGTTCTCCTTGAAGTAGAGGGCAGCGGCCAGAGCACAGTGAATCGCAGACTCGACATCTCCCAGCTCCAGCCCCGTCTCGGCTCCGGCCACGAGATTCTCCAACTCGAACAAGAGCCCCCAGTACCTCTTGGAGTGCTCTGAGCCCTCCGGAGGTTCCTGCAAGTAGGGGTTGTAGAAGCCGCCAAAGTACCTCAAATGACGCAAACGAATGTCCTTGAGGGCATCTGTACCCGTGCCAATCGGGTTCTCCGCCTTCATCTTCTCCGATGCATATTCCTGTATGGAGTCAAACATTCGAAGACGCTGATGTCCTTCACGCGGCTCCACCACTCGCAGCAGGCTGTGATCGACCAGTGATTGAATGACATCCAGGTTCCAGGGCGACTCGGGATAGCTCTCGAGGTTCACAACTTCTTCAGCGGCCTCGATGGTAAAGCCGCGGCGAAAGACCGAGCACTGAGCCAGCGCAAGCTGTTCCCAGGGCTCAAGAAGCTCCCAAGACCAATCGATAGCACCCCGGAGTGTGTCCTGTCGGGCTGCCTGGTCACGCCTCATACCGCGCAAAAGTTTGAAGCGCTGAGAGAGCCTTTGGAGGATGCCCTCCACAGGAACCAGTCGAACACGTGAAGCCGCCAACTCAATCGCCAACGACATACAGTCCAGCCGCTCAACAATTTCCGTAATCACCTCGCGGTTGGACTCCGTCAGGACAAAATCTGGCTGAACAATCGCCGCCCGGTCGACAAAGAGATGCACCGCTTCATGCGTAAGCAGTGGATCCAAATAGAAGATGTGCTCCCCTTGGATACCCAATCGACGCCGGCTTGTCACAAGAAATAGCGCCTCAGGAGCCTCCTGCAACCACTGTGCAAGCATGGGAGCCCCCGTCTCCACTACCTGCTCGAAATTGTCCAGAATTATGAGCATTCGGCCACGGTTTCGCAGGGCGTCACTGACAGCCTTGGCCGGACTCGCACCCGCCAGAGAAAACTCCATCGCCCGAGCCACAGCACCTAAAACACCGGCCTCATCAGTCTCTGTGGAAAGGTCGCAAAACCAAACTCCACCAGGGAACCGGTCCAACTGTTGGGCTCCAAATCGCTGACTCAAACGTGTCTTGCCCGTGCCACCCGCCCCGACCAGGGAAACCAATCGCTGCTCCTGCTCGAACCGATCAGACAGCCCAACCAGCTCCCTCTCCCGACCAAAAAATGTATCCAGTCGAGACGGCAAGTTGGTCTTGCGAAGGTCCACCGAACGCAACCGAGGGAATGTCCGGCTAGAAAGACCAGGAGGCAATACCTGCGTCAGGACTTCTCTGCGCTCTAATCCACGAAGGGCGTGCTCTCCAAGATCCAGGTTCTGCATACCCGAGAGGCCATTCTTGAGCGCCTCCCGCGTCGCCTGACTGAGCAACACCTGTCCCCCATGGCCCACGCTCGACACCCGTGATGCCCGGTTCACCACGCGACCGAAATAGTCCATTCGACCCGTCACAGGATCCGGCTCGCTATCCACCTCACCGGTGTGAATACCCATGCGCACCCGAATCCCCCGATAGGCTCCATCCTCGGTGGGCCCACAAACCCCCGCTACAGCAGAATCCTCCAGACTGACAGGCCACTCTGTCTGGTGTAAACGGGTCTGCAAGGCAAGACACATCTGAACCGCTGGCTCGGGGCTCGCAAAGGCCACCATGAAGGCATCCCCTTCGGTCTTGACCTCGTAGCCACCGTACTCCCCGATGGCCTCGCGGAACAGGACATTATGCAGGTCCAGAACAGGCTTGAAAGCGTCCCCAAAGTGCTCCCACAACAGCGTCGAACCCTCAATGTCGGTGAAAACGAGTGTGACAGTACCGGTGGGTGCTTCATTCATTACAGATAGGCTTGCTAGGGCTCAACCAAGGCCCTGACCCAGGCCCGAGGCGTCATATCCTATGAACGCGCCGGAGCCCATTTCAATGGCTCACCCATAGGCGAACACCACTCATCCCATAGTCCCGACATCCCAGGCGTTGCCTGCTTATCACCGGCCAATCATGGGGCCATGGTCTCACCGAACGAGCCTACGCCTTCAATTACCGATCATGCAAAACACAGGTTCTACCTACCTATTTACACACAGGACCGTCTTGGTACACCCTAAGCCCTTGAAGACGGATACGTGGTGCTACAGCGTGTAGCCCCACACACCCTCATTTAGGTAGTTGATATGCATCCGTATGTGTCCCAAGTGCTTGGATCTGTGAAGAGCCGAGATGCCGACCAGCCGGTCTTTCACCAAGCCGTAGTCGAAGTACTTGAAGCGCTTGGCCCTGTCTTTGAACGCAATCCTGTCTACCAGGCCAACGGCATCCTAGAGCGAATCGTGGAACCCGACCGGGTGATTCACTTTCGTGTTCCATGGGCGGATGATGCCGGCAACGTCCACGTCAACCGGGGCTTTCGCGTCCAGTTCAACAATGCCATTGGCCCATATAAGGGTGGACTCCGCTTCCATCCGAGTGTTCGCTTGGGAATCATCAAGTTCCTGGGGTTCGAACAGATCTTCAAGAACGCTCTGACCACACGCCCCATCGGAGGAGGAAAAGGAGGCAGCGACTTCAATCCCAAAGGACGCTCAGACGGAGAGGTCATGCGTTTCTGTCAGTCGTTTATGACCGAGCTCTACCGCCACATCGGCGGCCGAGTCGATGTGCCCGCTGGCGATATCGGCGTGGGCGGTCGAGAACTGGGCTTTATGTATGGGCAGTACAAGCGCATCACGAACGACTGGGATGGCGTTCTCACCGGTAAGGGCCAGGGCTGGGGAGGCTCACTCATCCGCCCAGAGGCCACCGGCTATGGCTGTGTCTACTTTCTCAAAGAAGCTCTCGCAGCCCGGGGTGAGAGCCTGGAAGGACGAACCTGCACAGTCTCGGGGAGCGGAAATGTCGCCCAATACACATCAGAGCGTGCCATGGACCTGGGAGCCAAGGTCGTCAGCCTCTCGGATTCCGCAGGGTCTGTACACATCAAAGAAGGCCTCACACGGGAACAACTCGCCTGGGTGATGAATCTCAAGAACGTCCGACGTGGACGCATCTCAGAAATGGCAGAAGCATTTCCTGGAGTGACCTCTCGAGAAGGCACGCGGCCCTGGGACATTCCCTGTGATGTGGCCTTTCCCAGTGCTACCCAAAACGAAATCGACGTAGAGGATGCACGCAGCCTGGCCAATGGTGGCTGCAAGGCGGTGGCAGAGGGCGCCAACATGCCCTCGACCCCCGAAGCGGTCGACATCTATCGACAAGCAGGCATGGTCTTCGGCCCAGCCAAAGCCGCCAACGCCGGCGGCGTGGCCGTCTCCGCTCTGGAGATGTCGCAAAATGCCGCGTTCGAAAGTTGGACCCGAGAGGAAGTAGACAACAAGCTTC
>JAYZDK010000037.1:0-16744 GCA_036337845.1 Myxococcota bacterium
GGTTCTCTACAACGGGGGGCGAATTGCCCACGACAATCGAGGCCGCATCGGGTGGGCCGGCAATACCATCGCCTATAGGGGTCACCTCGCAAGCGATAGTATTGTCGCGTTGGAGTGTGACAGAAACGGTGGATAGATCCAGGCTGGTGCTTGTCTGGGAGGCGTAGCTACCCGTCTGGGAAGTCAGCACGGTTGGGCTCAGACCGCCATCGTCGAGCAACCAGTCCACCGACCAACCGAGTATATCGGCTGCATCGACATCGGCGATCTCAAGCGAACAGGTCAGAGTCGATAGCGGGCTGGCTCGGGTTCCAGCCCCAACCTCGTCCATGACAGAGGCGGTGAGGCTCACATTGGTGACTTCTGGTGGGGTGTCTGAGACCGGGGCTGTGCCCGATAGGACCTCTGCGCTGACTCCATTGTACTGGTCGTCGAGCTGCACCGAGACCTCGATGTGGTCTCCTTTGACGGCTTGGAGGTCGGCGGGGGTGCTCATTGGGGAGCTAGTCGTGGTCCCGGTACCATTGTTTACCCGCCAGGTATAGGATTCAAGCCAGGTGTCGCCGTCGGCATCGTAGCCGGTCAAGAGCGCGTAGATTGTGTCATTGACCTGGTAGTCGGCCTGGTCCAAGTGGAACAACTGCACGACGGGTGGCGTGTTTACGACAGTCCACCAGTCGGTGAAGCGGGTGGCGGCAGAACCGTTGAGTTCGCCGTCGTCGATGCCATCATGCGGCCATGCTTCCGCTTTGATTTCGTCGCCTCGATCGTATTCTTCGCCGCACACCTCAGCGCCGTTGTCCGTCGACAAATAGCCCCAGATAGGGATGCCAGGGCCGTAGGAACCATGCCGGATGTACCAGACAACGCGGGTTTCGAGAACATCGCCGTCAGCGTCGTGAAGGTCTGTAAAGGCGGCGGTGATCGTGCTGTTTTCGTTGGCTTCAAGGGGGTCCAGACTGCTGGCGTTGTCGACCTCAAGCACAACACCGGAGAAGGTGGGAGGAGAGTTTTCCACCACCGATACAGCACTCTGGACTGGCTCTCCGGCTCCAAAGCCGTCTATGGGGGTGGCGATGCAGGTGAGTTGGTCATCCCGGTTGAACTCTATCGAGCCGTCTAAGGTTTGGTCGACGGTGGCCACTTGCTGGCCGTTGACCATCCAACTCACCTCGATGGACTCCGGGTCGAAGTCGGGGTCTTCCCAGCCCAGTGGTGTGCAGCTTGCGATGGAGTCCGTGCGCAACGGGGAGACTCCGGAAGCCGACAGGGCCGTGACTTCTGCTCCGGTGAGGGTCGGCAGTGTATTGCCGATGGTTACCTCGGCCCAAGCGGGTTCAGAGGTTGCGTTGTGCTCGTCGGTGAGTACGACCTCCACAGTGACTGTGTCGCCGCGCTCGAACTTGTCCGAGGAAAAGGTGTCGCTCTCCCCGTTGTCGTAGGTGGTTCCTCGCACCGTGAAGCTGAAGGTGGCTGTGGTGGTGTCCTGGTCTGGGTCTTCGCCGTCCACAATCACTTGCAGGGCGTCCGATGTACCGGGCGATTCGTTTGCGAAGCTTAGGCCGTAGAGTTCGGGCGGGCTGTTATCGATGGTGGTCGGGAGGGAGACTGCTCCAGAGGAGAAATCCCCATCACTGGCTTCAACTACGACGTTCCAGGTCTCTTGGCTGCGTGTAACGCTGGCATCGACCCAGGCTTCTGTCAGGTCGGGTTGGAGAACGTCGTCCTTGTACCACTGGTAGATGTAAGAGACGGGGTCTCCATCGACATCGTTCGCGTTGGCGTGGATGCGCAGTGGCTGTGAGGTCGTGGGGTTTGGAGGGTTGAAGGCAAGCTCTGGCTCTTCAGGAGCGGAGTTCCGGATGGTGACGGACTGTGTGCTGGGCTCGCTGGTCAGGCCGTCTTGCTTGGCGACGACCAGCGCACTCCACACCTCACCACGGGATGTTTCCTCGGCGGGAATGGTGAAGAGATTGCTTCCACTGAACTCGGCGATGCCTTGTCCGTCCTGGAACCAGTTCACGCTGTATTGTAGGTCGGAGCGCTTGTCTGAGATCTCGACGGTAAGCTCGCTCAAGGTATCAGGAGCGTTGGGCTTGATCTCGAAAACAGGCGTCTCAACTGTTGTGGGACCACACGCGGATAAGAGAGCGACTACCAAGATCGGCGAGTTTTTCATGGAGGTCTCGTTGTGCCTGTTTCAGACGATTGTGGCGTGAAGTGGACTCAGTAGCAAGCGCTCCAGAGCCCACTGCCGTTGGACTGGGATGTCGTCTGAGCATCTTGAAAGCGCTCGTAGTAGCGGATGTCGCGTGCCAGCCCGATATCCTCGTCGAATAGACGGGCGTATCCGGACCGAAGGGCTTCTTCGTTCAGGAACAGGTCGCTGCTTCCGGTATCGTCGGTTTCGGGCAGCCAGACATAGGCCAGCGTGCGGTTGTAGATGTCTTCGCATTCCAGATCAAAGCCGAGCTTCACGACGGTGCCGGCCGGGAGCAGTTCGGTGAGCCAATCGTCCGCATCGGCGCCATAGCAGCAAATGAATGAATCCTCGCTGGTACACTCGCTCATGCCGTCATGGAAGAGCTCTGGGGCATCGATTCCCAGGAGGCGAACAGTTTCCCCGCTGTCGATACGGATGGTGTCTCCATCGACCACTTCTGTCACTGTGGCGGTGGTGTCTGGGGCGCACCAATCGTTGACGAGAATCGGTATCTCGCGATTACAAGCGCTCAGTAGTAGGAGCCAGTAGGACATCTAATATTGAGCCTAACCCTCTCAGAACCTCGATGAGAGGTCGACTGAGTGCTACTCTTCCAAGGAGGAACTGCACACTTGACGCCTGTAGAGCAAGCCTTGGAAGGTCGGGCGGGCGAGCCGCCGGGATCTGCGAACAAGCAGGAAGGCACAGGTGCGCCTGATTTAGGGGGCCGAGACGCCATTGTTGTGGCGGAAAATCTCGGTAAGCGGTTCGATATCTATCTCAATGATCGCAGCCGTTTCTTTGAGTTTTTCGGGAGGCGCAGGCACCACGAGGCTCACTGGGCGCTCAGAGATGTGTCTTTTTCCATTCCCCGGGGAAGTGCGTTTGGAATCATTGGTTCGAACGGAGCAGGGAAGTCCACGCTGCTTCGACTGGTGGGAGGCATCTCCGAGCCTACTACCGGTCGGCTGGAGGTTCGGGGGCGCTACTCGACGCTTCTGGATTTGGGGCTGGGCTTTCATGACATGTTCAGTGGCCGGGAGAACATTCACCTGAACTGTTCTCTTTTGGGGATGTCTCGGGAGCAAATTGAGGCACGAATCCCAGACATCATTGGTTTTGCGGAGCTTGCGGAGTTCATCGACTACCCGGTGCGAACGTACTCTGCTGGGATGTTGTTGCGACTTGGTTTCGCAATCGCGGCCCATATGGACACCGAACTCTTTTTGATTGATGAGGTGCTCACCGTTGGAGACCAGTACTTCCAACGCAAATGTGTCCGGAAGATCGAGTCGGTATTGGAGGAGGGCAAGACCATCGTGTTGGTGTCTCATGACCTCCATGCCATTCGGTCGTTGTGTGACACCGTGATGTGGGTGGATGGGGGTACCGTGCGAGCGATTGGGCCCGCACGAGAGGTTGTGGAGCGCTACACCGACGCGGATCGTTCGCGGCCTGGCTGGAAGCGAAACAGCCGCTCCGAGCCTGAACAGCCCAAGGGGGCGCCTAGTGGGATGGCTCCCACGCCCATGTACCGCTCGACGGTAGACGACCCGGCCATCCGGCGGGCTGTGGTGGAGGCTTGTCGGATTCCCGATGTCCAAGAGGTCTGGGCCACTCCGGTAGAGACCCAGGCTTATGAGAAGTACGACGGCGAGCGAGCGGTGTTGATTGGCTCAGGCGAGGTCCAGGTCATGGATGTGCAGATGCTCGATGGCAATGGACAGCCGCGGCGCCGGTTCCAGACCGGAGAGTCCTTGTTGGTTGCGGTGACGTTTCGGACCACTCAGCCTGTGGAACGCCCGATTCTGGGGATTTCGATTCATCGGAACGATGATGTGTATGTGTTTGGGCCCAACACCCGGTTCGATGGGGTGCTCGATGGCACCTACGATGGCATCTACACCTTCTTCATTCACTACCCGGACCTTCAGCTCTTGACCGGGAGCTACCAGGTGTCCGTGGCCGCGTTCGACAAGAACCACCTCAAGCCGCATGTCTGGCACAATCAGCTCTACGATTTCGAGGTAGCCCAGGAGATTGAAGATCACGGGTTGGTGCGCATGAAGCATGAGTGGGGGCTGTTGGCGCATGTGGAGGGGGAGTCCGCCAGTGTTTCGGAGATTGGGCTGCGCGTCGTCGAAAGGGACGCAGCTTCTGAGGAGTAAGAAGCTCGATTGACTCGGGTTTTGGGGAGTTCCATGGCACGTGTCTTCTTGATTGGTGCAGGTCCACTGCCGGGCTCAAACCCCGACAGCTTGGGGTTTGCCCAGCTCAGGACTCGTTGGTTTCTACAGGCACTGTCAGCGAAACACGAGGTCTGTGTGGTGCTGCTGCAAGGATGCGAACAGCCGGTGGGAGAGCATGCGACCGTGGACCCCGCAGAGGGGGATTGGATTGCGCGGCTGTCTGGGCAGTTAGAGGCGTTTGCGCCGGATGTGGTGGTGAGTGCAGCTCCATACGACACAGCTCGAGCAGCGGCGATGTGTGCAGGAGAGAGACCCTTGTGGGTGGATGTTCCGGGAGACCCTTTTGCGGAGGCTCAGGCCAAGGCTTCTCATACCGGTGACTCTGTGGCCTATCGGGAGATGCGTGCGGCGTATGGGCCGGCACTGGCGCGTGCCGATGCGTTTTCGGGTATCTCCGAGGCTCAGCGGCATGCCTTGGTGGGACAACTGGGAATCCTGGGAAGGCTGGAGGGGGCTCCGATAGAGCTGGATTGGGTGTTTTCGTTGCCGGCAGTCTATGACTTTGGGGACCTGCTTGAGGCGGATGTCCGGACGAGAGAGCCGAAAACGCCACTGACGGTAGCGCTGTCGGGAGGCTACAACACCTGGCTGGATGGGGAGGGGCTCCTTGAGGGGCTTCACCGGGCCATGGGTCGCGCGGATGTGCGAGTGGTTTCTACTGGTGGGGCCATTGAGGGCCATCATGGGGACACCTACCGGAGCTTCCAAGAGCAGGCATGCTCCGGACCCCACGCAGACCGGTTTACCTTTCATGGCTGGGTCCCTCACCACGAGGTGCCGCTGTGTTTGGAAACTGCCCATGTGGGAATCAGCCTGGACCGGCCCGGGTTCGAACCGGAACTGGGTACGAGAACCCGCCTGTTGTTCTTCGTCCATCAAGGCATGGAGGTGATCACCACATTGGGGTGTGACCTCTGCCGGGAGATGGAGCACCTGGTCCATGGGGTGCCGTCGGGGGACCCAGAAGCCTTGGCGCGTGTGTTGGTGGAGCTCTACGAGCAGGGCCAGGATGGGCGGGCCACTCAGGCGGCACGAGAGCACTTGTTGGATCGGTATACCTTGGATTCGGTCATGGCCCCCTTGCTGCAGTGGGTAGAGAATCCGGCCCGAGTGGCGGCGGTAGACGACCCAACGGCTTCGTTGGGTGAAGAGTTGGCACGTGTTCGGGCAGAGCTTGCAGCGGTGCACGCCACGCCGACCTGGAAGGCCAGCGGGATTCTGAAGCGCTCAGCCCAGCAGTTGGGTCGAATTCGCGGTGGGGACTGAGGCCTACCGGCCGAGATTAGTAGTGCCAGGGAAACTTGGTGTAGTCCTGCGGGCGCTTTTCCAGAAACGCATCCCGGCCTTCCTGAGCCTCTTCTGTTCCGTAGGCCAGCCGAGTGGCCTCGCCCGCAAAAAGCTGCTGGCCTACCAGGCCGTCGTCCACCATGTTGAAGGCGAACTTGAGCATTCTCTGTGCGGTTGGGCTCTTTGCGTTGACCTCTTTGGCCCACTGTAGCGCGGTTGTTTCGAGCTCCTCGTGGGGGATGACGGCGTTGACCATGCCCATTTCGAATGCTTCTTGGGCGCTGTAGTCGCGGCCTAGAAAGAAGATCTCCCGCGCTTTCTTCTGGCCCACCATACGAGCGAGATAGGCCGAGCCGTATCCCGCATCGAAGCTCGCTACGTCGGCGTCGGTTTGTTTGAACACCGCATGTTCTGCGCTGGCGAGAGTCATGTCACAGACCACGTGCAGACTGTGCCCACCGCCCACAGCCCATCCGGGGACCACTGCAATGACCACTTTGGGCATGAAGCGGATGAGCCGCTGTACCTCCAGAATGTGGAGTCGGCCCAAACGGGCCCGGTCGACGCCCTCGGCCCCCTCGTACTTGTAGCCGTCTTTGCCTCGAATGCGCTGATCGCCACCCGATGAAAACGCCCAGCCACCATCTTTGGGGGATGGGCCGTTTCCGGTAAGCAACACGCAGCCCACATCGCTCCACATGCGAGCGTGATCCAGAGCGGTGTAGAGCTCATCCACGGTCTGAGGCCGAAAGGCGTTCCGGCATTCGGGTCGGTTGAATGCGATGCGGACCGTGGGGTGTTCCGTACAGCGGTGGTAGGTGATGTCCTGGAAGTCGAAGCCCTCGACTTCGCTCCAGGCGCTCGAATCAAAAATCGGGGAGACCATGTGCCCTCCTATGCAGGGCCATCGCCTTAACCGGCTATCGGGCTACTTCGTGATGGTATGGGGTCCGAAACTCAGGGTTCCGTTCTTGTCGTAGAACTCGCCCGTGAGGGTGTTGTCCCGAATTTCCACCCACAAGAACCCTTCGGTCTGGTCGTCCTCGAAGTTCGTGGCATTGCCTCGGCCCTCCAGGTCGGTGGTTTTGGCACCTGTGCCCGATACAATGAACTCGGTGCCGCAGGTGGGCATCAGCCACTGGCGGTTGTGGTCATGCCCGCTGATGTAGACATCCACCTTTCCGCAGATGTGGTTGTCGAAGGTCTCTTTGACATAGGTTCCTGTGACTACGTCGAGCCCACCGATGTTCAGCCAATCGAGCCCCTCATAGGCGCCCGCATTTCCATGCTTGCCGTTTGAAATATAGGGGTGGTGCCCGAATGCGATCTTCCAGTCTCCGACTGTGTTGGGGATGGTGGTCGACATCCAGGTGGCCTGGTCGGCGCCTGTGTCGAACCAGGGGTCCCACATCAAGGCGTTGGTGTCGAGCCCGAAGAACGCCACATGGTCTTCGGTGAACGTGTAGTACTCCGAGGGTAGCGTCCATTTCTCAGAGGTCAGGGCATAGTCCAGATAGTACTCGGACTTGTCGAACTCATAGCCTGCACCGCAGTTGCCGAAGATGCAGCCGCCGTAGTCGTGGTTGCCCAGCACAATGTGGAACGGAAAGTCCAAGTTGGCGTAGGGCTGCTCGAACTTGGTCTGGAACTGCTCGTCGCTTACGCTCTCTACACCCTCGTCGTAGAAGTTGTCTCCAAGGTAGAGAGCGAAATCACAGCCGGGTTCGGTATCGGTTTTTGTGGCGCAGACCGACTCGATGATGGCGGAGTTGGCGTATTGGGCATCGTTGCCCTCGCCGGCATCTCCCAATGCCACAAATCGAACCACCTGGGATGGTGGGTCTGCATCGGCGTCGGCGTCTGCGTCGGCGTCTGCGTCTGCGTCTGCGTCTGCGTCTGCGTCTGCATCGGCGTCTGCGTCTGCATCGGCGTCTGCGTCTGTGTCGGCGTCGGCTTCGATCTGGGTATCTTCGGTGGCGTCCTTTTCAGACTGGGGACAGCCTGCCAGAAACAGAGCGAACGCGATGCAGAAGAAGTGGTGGGGAGGTTTCATGTTGGGAATATACCCGTTGCGGGCTGCGCCCGACCAACTCCGGAGTGGCCCCAAGCACCTGGTATCAGATCATTCCGGCGCTCTTGAGTAGCACGTAGAGTACCCAGGTAATGCCTCCTGCGATGGCGGGGGTTCCAATCCAGCCAAAGAGGATTTTGGCCAGAGTCTTGAGTTGAATGGTCTGTACCCCCTTCACCAGGCCGATACCCAAGACGGCCCCGACAATGGCCTGGCTGGTTGAGACCGGGACGCCGATCATGGCGTAGAAGTGAACGGTAAAGGCCTCTGCCAGGATAGCGACCAAGGCTGTAAAGGCATCCAGTTGAACCAGATCACGACCGACGGTCATCATGACGTTGCGGCTGTAGGTCAGCACTCCCAATGCGATAGCGCCTGAACCAATGGCACACGCCTCCGTGGTGGACAGCATGCCCTCGCCGACGAATGGGCCGGTCACGTTCGCCACGTTGTTGGCGCCCAGGGCATAGGCTCCGTAGGAGCCGCCTATCAACAGGCCCCACCGCAGATATCGATCGTAGGCAAAGACAGTCAGGTTGGCTCGGTTCATGAGCTTGCCGAGAAAGAAATACAGAAAGACGCTGATGGTGGCGGCACCGATGGGTGTACCGACCCAGCACGCCACGATCTTTGTGAGTGAACCGGTGTCCAAGGTGGACTCCATCAGGCCCACGGTCACCATGGCTCCAACGACCGCCTGCGAAGTAGATACAGGCAGGGCCAGAACGCTCATCAACGTGACGGTGAGCGCTGCAGAGAGTCCTACAGCAAAGGCCAGATTGGGAGAAGACTTGTTGTCGAGGAGGCTCGAATAGGTCTCCATCCCAGCCCCCCCCTCAAGCATGGCGCCCAAGATCACGAAGACGGAGCAGAGCACCGCGGCCGTCCAGAACCGGACCATGCGAGACGCCACTGCCGTGCCGAACACATTGGAGGCATCGTTGGAGCCGAGCGACCAGCCCAGGAACACCCCGGAGAGCACCTGCCACATGGCCTACCTCCCCGAGATGGTGTGGGGTGTCGCAGCCGATCGCATGCTCAGATTTGCCTCTTGATGGCCATGATAGCGACTCGGTCGGCCAGGCTTTCGGCGCGGTCTGAGATCTTCCCAATCAGAAGAACGGCCTCTTTCAGGCTGAGTTTCTCGCCCCTTGAGATGTCTCGACTGTAGATGGCCCGGATCAAGTCTCGCTCCAGGCGGTCTGATTCACTCTCTTTGTGCTCTACGTCTTTGGTGACATGCAATGTGGCTTTGGGGTTCGTCATGACCGTATCAACGGTTCGGCGGGCCAACTGATACGCTTCAAGGTTGATCTGGAACAGATCCTTGTAGGCCGGGTGGAGGTCGTCTGGCAGGATCATGCTCTGGCAGCTGAAGAGAAAAGCCACGGTTTCAGCGATGTTGGGGAGCTTGTCGTAGGTTTCAAGAAGTCCGAGCAGGTCGCCTCGGGATTCGGGAAGAAGGGCCTTTCCGTAGAGCAGGTACTCGATTTCTCTGCGCAGATCATCACAGCTCGCCTCGAGGTGGTTGACCTTGCGCACGGCGTCGTGAAACGGGTCGGAGGGCCCCTGTGAAAAATAGATCTCAAAGGCCTGCTCAAGCTGTTGGAAGCAGCTGTCACAGCCGTCGAAGTACTCCGAGAGCATCTTTTCGACCCGGTGTGGCTTGTCCCAGAACATGGTTCCTCCCACAGCAAGGATAGGCAACATTGCCTGGGCTTTCCAGTGGTGGGCACAGCCTGGAGGGTGCCAAGTCGGCAGGTGGCCTGAGAAACAGGCCTGGAGAATAGACGCCTACCGCTTCCAGAAGCTGGGCACGAGCAATGCGAGCACGGTGACAAGTTCCAGCCGTCCCAGGAGCATGCAGGTGGACAGGACCAGCTGTGAACCCCCGGAGAAAAACCCGTAGTTGTCTGTGGGGCCCACCAGGTCAAACCCCGGCCCGACGTTGGCGACGCAGGCCAAGGATGCGATGAGGGCTGTCTGAGGTTCGACTGGGTCCAGTAGGGCTACGGCTATGGCTCCTCCGAGCACCGTTACGCCGAACAGCGCGCAGAAAGCAATGACTTCCCGTAGTGTTTCGGGAGAAACCGCTTCTCGACCCACCCGGATGGTATGGACGACATGGGGGCGAAAGGAACGCGCAAGCTCTGCTTTGGCGGCGCGAAACAGGATCAGGATTCGAATCACCTTCACGCCACCAGCGGTGGAGCCAGAGCTGCCGCCGATGAAATACAGGATGAAAATCATCAGTTGGGCGAATGCAGGCCATAGCTCGTAGTCGTAGGTACTCAGCCCCGTGGTTGTCATGATGGCAGCGACCTGAAAGGAAGCATTTCGGACCGTGTCGTGAACGCCGATGTCGCTCTGCCAGGTGGTCAGTGCGACGAGCAGGGCGATGAGTCCGAAGATGAGAAAGTACGCTTTGGTTTCGGTGTGACGAAGCAGGGTGCGGGGCCCGGATCGGATGGCTGGCTGAATCAGCCCGAAGTTCATTCCACCAATCAGCATAAACACCAAGATGATCCATTCGGCAGCCGGGTTGTGCATTTGACCCACTGAGCCATTGAGATTGGAGAATCCGCCTGTGCCCATCGTTGAGAGTGCGTGGATCAGGGAGTCGAACGGATTGAGGCCCGAAACCATGAGCAGACACAACTCGATGAGTGTCAGTACCAGGTAGGCCCGCCAGAGCATGGCGGAGCGCTCTTTGATTCTCGGGGATAGGCCTTTGCTTCTCGGGCCGGCGGCTTCGGTGTGGAAGAGATGACGCCCGCCGACTCCTAGGGCGGGAAAGACAGCCACGAAAAGAACCACGATTCCCATTCCGCCCAGCCAGTGGGACAAGACTCGCCAGAGGTGAAGTGAGTGAGAGAGGCGTTCCGAGATTTCGGGCAGAATGGTGGCCCCGGTGGTGGTGAATCCAGAAGTCGACTCGAAGATGGCCTCAAACCAGGAGAGTTCGGCTCCAATCACGAAAGGAACGGCGCCTACCAGGCTGGCCAGCACCCAGGAGGACGTGACCACCAACAACGCCTCCCGCCGCCCAATCTCGCCGGGCTCTGCTCGCCGCCCAATCAGGAGAAGCAGCGCTGCCAGACTCGCGGTGAGAATGGCGCTGGTTCCCATGTGACTTGCCCCTTCTGGGGACCCCATGATCAAACCTGCGGGAGCGCAGACCAGCATCATGACCGCCAGGCCTGCGACCAGAAGACCTACAGGCCTGGCGACGGCTCGAAATCGATGGACCGTATAGGGCCGGCTGCCCGATGTGGACTCGGAGTGGCTCATAGACTTTGTTTCTGAAAGAGTCTCTCCACGGCCTTTCGGCAGTCTTTCATCGCCATGACCACGACCGTGTCTCCAGGGCTCACCTTGTCGGAGCCCTTGGGAATCCGTACATCGCTCCCGGATACGATGGAAGCGAGGAGAATGCCCCGTGGCAGGTTGAGGGCTTCAAGTGGGCGTTCCACGATTCGGCTGTCTCGTTGAGCAACAAGCTCCAGCACTTCAGCCTGGCCACCCTCAAGAATGGTGAGAGATTGCAGGGAAGCTCGGCGTACGTAGCGCAGGATATGTTCGGTCGCGACAACACGTGGAGAGAGCACCACGTCGATACCGAGGTTTCGGTAGATATGGCTGTAGTCGGGTCGATGAGCCACCGCGATGACTCGCTGTGCCCCCGAACGCTTGGCCATCAGGCCAGCCATGAGGTTGATTTCGTCATGGTCGGTGAGTGCGCAGAACAGGTCGTAGTGGTGGATTTGCTCCTCCTGCAACAAGGAGAGGTCGGTACCATCGCCCCAAACGACCGTGGCGTTGGGGAGGGCTTCGCTGAGTTCCTCGGCTTGTTGCTTGTCTTGTTCGAAGAGCAGGGTTTCAATCCCAGTTCGGCCCAGACTATCCGCCAGAGACTGGGCCATCACCGTGCCACCCACCACGCACACCTTGGTGGCTTCATGGCCTCCAGTAAAGAACTCTTCGGCTCGCTCCATGTGTCCGGTACGCCCCACCAGATAGATGTGGTCGCCGGGCAGCATCACATCGCCTCCTCCGGGCACGAACAATTCTCCCTCTCGAACGACTGCCGCGACTAGGATGTCATCAGGCATCGTGAGACTGCTGATGGTGTGGTGAACCCGTTTACTGGTCTCGTGTAGCTCCAGCTCCACGAGCTCGATTTGATCTCCCACCAGGCCGATCACATCCAAGGCACCATGAGAGTGAGCGATTTTTGCGATCTCCTGGGCCAGTAGAACTGGGGGGTTGATTACGACATCAATTCCCAGCAGCCCGTGATGTATTGCTTCTCGGCGGCCGGAGTATTCGGTGCCCTGAACTCGCGCGATGGATTTTCGACTTCCCAGGCTCCGAGCGGCGACGGCGGCTACGAGGTTCACCTCATCGTTGTCGGTGACAGCCACTACCAGGTCGGCTTTTCGACAGCCTGCCTTCTTGAGTACCGCTGGAGAAGACGCGAACCCCTGCAGGGTGGCGACGTCGTGTTCTTCTTCCACTTGTTCGATGGCGGAGAGCCGCTGATCGATCGCTACAATGTCGTGTCCTTCGTTGTCCAAGGCCTTCACCACGGCCCGACCCACCTCACCTAGTCCGAGGACGACGACGTACACAGAACCTCCACGGTCTCAGGATACCGGATCGGTGCTTTCGAATGGCCACTCGATGCTGTGAGCCGGCTCGTAACCCAGCGCTTGGCGGGCACGAGTACCATCCAATACCGAGGCATAGTGAAACCTGCGGCGGTTCATCCCGTACGAGAAGTCCGCGCCTCGGAGGCGTCGTCTCAGCCGATAGACGGGAGTGATCAGGGTGCTGGGAAGAGGGATGTCGGGTTTTCCGAACCGAGCCACACACTCGGAGAGCGGTAGGGTGTCCGCTCCGGGAATGTTGAGGATTCCTTGGATGCCACGGGCTCGGGCGGCGAGTTCCAGTGCGACGATTACATCCTGAATGGAAAGGAGATTCATCATGGGGTCGAACCCGGCGGGCCGAAGGCAGATGGGGCTCTGTAGGTAGTCGAACAACTGTGAGCCGGTTCCGGGGGCGAGTACTTCCGCACAGCGCAACACCATGATCTCCAGTTTGGACATTCCCATGCGGGTTGAGGCCGTGGTGTCGGCTTCCACGCGATCTCGAATCCATTGTGGGGCGCCGGCTCCCATATTGAGGGGGTGGTCTTCGGTGACCAGCGTCGGGAGATCGTGCTGGACCTGGTAGACCTCGCCCCAAGATTTGAGGACTAGCCGTTCGATTGTTGGGTGGCGCTCACAGAGCTGAAGCAAGGAACGCAGTGCGTCCACATTGAGGGCGTGTACCCGAGCGCCGTGAGCCGCGGTGGAACGATGCATCGACAGGTGGATCACCGTGGTGACGGCCAGGTCTCTGGCGACCCCAAACAACAACTCGCGAACCGGTCGGGTACGAGAGAGGTCGACGCTGCAGTACACGAGCCGATCGCCTTGGGAGAATGGCAGCGCGGCTTCGGGCGGGCGGTTGCTGACGGCCAGCACGTGGTCGATGGCTGTGTCTGCCAGCAGCGAACGAACCAGTCGCTCCCCAATCGGAGTGGTCGCGCCCGTGACCAGAACTCCGCTCATTCAAAGACTCCTTTCCGCATTTCTAGACCTTTGCGAAGCAGGTCGGCTACGGCGTCTCGCACACGCTCAGCCGCTTCAAGAACTCGGGCTGGATCATCGGCTTCTTCGGGGGCGTAGTCGTTGTGAACCGGGATCGGTTCTCCGTAGTGAATGTGGTACCGCACAGGCAGTGGCAGTGGTGTGAGGGTGATGGGGAGGTAGGGCAGACCGATGGCTCGACCGACACTCTTGATTCGGGCGATTTGAGGCATTTGTTCTTCTGGACCCACGATGCCGACGGGTACGACGGGTGCGCTGTGGCGAATGGCCAACTCAGCGTGTCCGACTCGCCACTTTTGAAGCTGATAGCGGTCTTTGAATGGCTTTCCGATTCCTGGAACACCTTCCGGGAAAATCATCAGCATTTCTCCGCCTCCGAGCAAAGCACGGACGTTTCCTCGAGCGCCTCCGACCATGCCTCCACGAGAGAAGAGTGAGCCGATAAACGGCAGCGTGGTCACAAAGTGATCGGCGATGGGTCGCAGGACTCGGCGAGACTGAACCAGGACATCGGTCCACAGCATGGCTCCGTCGGTGGGTACGGCGCCGGAGTGGTTTGCGGCAACTATCGCCTGGCCTTCTCGGGGAATGTTCTCAGACCCGTAGGAGCGCACTCGGAAGTAGTTGCGGTACATGGGCATCATGGTGGCGAGCCCCAAGGCCACATAGGTCGGATGCATGCCAAACGAATCGAACCCGTGTCCGGCGTTTTGATAGACGATTCCCTCCACCCACTCCAGCTCCGCCGGAGTCAAGATGCTGCGCGTGATGGCGCGTGCGAGTGGTGGTGGTGGAAAGGGCATCGGCCGGGCCCATTTAACGTGTGCGGGCCTGATTGAGGCCAGCGGAGCTGCGGAAGGCTTGCTCCGCGGCGGCTAGATCCCCAAGGGCCTGGTGAATCTCTCCCTCCAAGTTGTACAACACGGAGAGAAAGGCGGTGTTTGCGCTACTGCGAGCTTTACCTTGTTGGATGAGAGCGAGTGCGTTTGAGGCTCGTCCAGATCTGTAGGTAAGGGTGGCGGCCCTAAATGCCATGTCTTGGCCGACGCGGTAGTCCTCGTGACTCATCAAGGCTGTCAGGTTCTCAATGTTTCCACTTTGGATGGCCTGGTCGATGACTTCTGCCTCGGAAACAGACAGGTCGGCTTTGTACCATTGGCTGTTGTAGTCACTCACACTGGACATGCGCTTGGCGCTGTTGAGATCCGAGGGGTTGGGGGCAGCGGGAGCCTCATCGGACTGTACTCCGACATCTTCGGAGGCTTCTTTGGCATACATTCCACGCTCGGATCGTCGGTCTCTTCGAGCACTCCGAGCACTACTGATGTCTGCGATTTCTGAGGGGCTCTCGGCCTGGGGGGCTTCCATGGCAGCGGCCGCCGGAGGTAGGGCGGCCAGCTCTCCTTCAACATCGATTCCTTCGAAATCAATCTCCGTCCGACCCCTGTAGGCAACTCCATCCGAGGAGGAGTTGCTGCTAATCGAGCCTCCTCCAGAACCGGCGCCGTAGCTTCCCATGCCGGACCCGGTATAGGCATCACCCTCAGCGGACCCCTTCGAGCCGAAACCCATGGAATCAGCGCTTCCAATACTGGGTTCGCTCAGGCTGTTCTCAAATGCATCCTCCTCCAAGAGTTGGTCTAACAGAGCCGCTTGAGGTTCGGTGGCCTCCCTTGCCAAAGCTCGTAGTGGGGCTTTTTGAGCGGGAACTCTGGCGTCGGGGCGGGAGTCGGGTTCGAACTCTGCGGCTTCTTCAGGAATCTCCATTTTGAGCGATTCCTTGAATACCGAGAGTTCTGTTTCGGCCACCGACTCCGGTGGGGCCTCCATTACAGGCATGGACATCGATGTGGCGGACTGCTCGATGTCCATGGGAAGAACCACAAAGAGAACGAGCGCTGCCACGGAGATGGTGGCTGCCCCCGTCCAGATGGAGCGGCGATTCCGATGAAGAAAGCTGAGGTTTTCGGGGTTCGAGTTGGCAGCCTGAGCTTCGAGTTCCCGTCCCATGGCGATTTCTGTAGGGACGTCTTCTGTAGCGAAGCTGGGTAGGTCTTCTTCTGGCAGCGCTGTTGGCTCGACAAAATCTGGGCTGGTCTCAATCGGTGCCTCTGTGAGTGGCCCGCTTTGGATCCGGCCCATGATGTCCTCGATTCGAACGCGCGGGGCTGGAGCGAGGTCCGGGCGAAGGACATAGACCGCCTCGACGATATCGCCATCCAGCTCGGCTGGGGGCGGCTCGCCAGGATGACCTTCCAGCCAGGCAACCAGTTTCTGGATTTCTAGTTGTTCGCTCATTTGGGGGGGTACTTTGCTCTAAATGCTTTGGTGGCGCGATGCAGGATCACATCGAAATTGCCAATCGTGACTTCCAGCGCCTCGGCGCAGGTTTCTCGGTCCTGGTCTTCAAGGAGTCGCATCCTCAACGCCTGGGCGTATCTGGGGTTGAGCTGTGAAAGAGTGGCTTCAATCATCTCACGGGCTTCCCGTTGATCGGTGCTGGCATCGGGGGATGGGAGATGACTGGCTGTGGGGCTGGCTGGGTCTTCGCCCAGTGCGGTTGAGAGTCTCCGGTCTCTCTGGTTTCTACGATGGGTGTCGTAGCAGAGGTTGATGGCGATTCGACGCAGCCAGAAGAAAATACTGCGGTCGGTAAGCTCGAACTGTTCGATCCTCTCGGCGGCTTTTGCGAATGTTGTGGCAAGGACATCCTCGGCGAGTTCGACTTGAGGGAGACGGGGGAGTACCACCTGTCGGTAGATACGGTCTCCGTACCAGGCAAACAGGTCGGACAGAGCAGCTCGCTGGCCGAGCTTGAGAGCATCGACAACGGCACGCTCGCGTTCAATGGGAACGAGATCACTGTCTGTGGCCTGCGGCTGACGACTCACTCGGCGTGGGACTCCTACGCCTCTTCAGGGAAACGAAAGGCTGGGAAAGACCTTACACTCCGCGTGCTCAGTCTTCTACGGGCACCGATAGGATGTTTCCTCGCCCGAGTATCCACGCGGGGTCCAATTCGCGCTTTAGGGCTGTGAACTGAGCGAGCGTCGAGGCGCCGAGCATGTCTGCGAGGTGGGCTCTTTTGAGCTTGCCAATCCCATGCTCGGCAGACACCGAACCCCCCAGTGCTACCGCCTTGCGGCAGATTTCTCGGTACCAGGACCGGGCTTCTTCCAACTCTATGGCGGTCTTGGGTAGCAGGTTGAGGTGCAGGTGGTTGTCGCCGATGTGACCAAACAGGACGTGATCGAGGGGGGCGTGCTCGTAGAGGGCC
>JAYZDK010000038.1:0-13490 GCA_036337845.1 Myxococcota bacterium
TCCCTACTGATTCCTGGACTCGCTCTATAGAGCCGGATTCAGAAAGACATAGACCGCACCGGCCTCCGTGTCTTCTGTGCCATCGCCATCGACATCGGCCTCGTAGAAGGGATCGGAGGTGACCATATCGGCACGCCCATCCTGGTTGAGATCAGCTCCACCGGGGATCACCCGGTCCCCAAAGTCAACGCTGAAGTCATCTCCCTTGGGTTTGAAGCTTGCCAGAAAGCTCTCATCTCCCTCGTAGGAGCCGGAGAGTCCAACACCCGTATAGATGTAGGAGTTCCCATTTCCTCCTCCGTTCTCACCGTCGAGAGTGAGAATCCACTCGGATGCACCATCACCATCCCAGTCTCCAATCGAGGCGACCTGACCGGGAACCACCCCATTGCCGAACGTGAACGTGGCCAAAGAGTCATTCGGGCCTTGGATGCCCCCATCCCGGAGGCTCGCCCCAGACAACAAGTGCAGGTCGCTATCCGCTTCATGCCACCACGCCAGGTCGGCGCTCCCATCCCCGTCCACATCGTCCAAGAGGGCTGTGGAATAGCCGGCCCCACCGCTGGCCTCCGCGGCAACCACCTGATCGAACACGGTCGTGAGACTGTTTCCGGAGTACCGGGTGGATTGGCCCCAGAGCACCCAAACAGCTCCACTGTCGTTGCCTTGGTCATCATTGCCGGCATCGCCGTAGACCCAATCCTCGTAGCCATCACCGTCGAGGTCAGCAGTCAGCGCCAGGTTTTCTTTTGTGGGGTCCGCCGAGTTGGTTCCAATCGACAGCAAGACATCCACATCCGAGAGATTGATAATCCCAATGGCGCCGCCATACTGAAGGCCCAGGTTGCCCGAAGCCGAGGTCGAACTCGAGGATGCATAGTCAAAGATTACATCCGAGAGTCCATCGCCATCCAAGTCGGAATCACCCGCGATTGAACGACCCACATAGTAGCCAAGCCCCGACCCGCCCCGAATCTCCGTATGGCGATTCTGCGAGCTCCCCCAGGCCAATACCGCGCTGCTATCAATGACATAGATGACGCCGCCGTAGGAGTTGTCACCAGGCGCTCCAACCAGCAGATCGCTCTGGCCATTCCCGTTGTAGTCGGTCACAACCTGAACACCTTCACCCATGCCACTCGTGGCGTTCTGCCCTTGGAAAAGATGCCAGGCCGACTGGAGATCGGAACCATCCGAAGGCAAGCCATAGGAAGACAGATAGACCGCCACGGCTCCACGCCCCAGCAGCCCCCCTGCTGTGTTGTAGTCGGGAGCGCCCGCGACAATATCGTCCCAACCATCTCCATCAATGTCCCCAGCACCCAGGCCACGTCCATAGCGTTCCTCGGCGGCAGCACCCGGCCAGGTATAGTCTGCGGCTGTAGACCGGATTTCTGCATCTACCTCGCCGTTGCAGTCATCCCGCACGGCGTTGAAGCGCTCTTCAGCACCCGGGTAGATATCGCTATCCGAATCGTCACAATCATTGCCCTTGTTCAGTGCGGCCGATGAGAACCCGTCTCCATCCGCATCCCAGTCACCAGAGCCATCACAGTCAGAATCCACACCGTCATACCAGGTGTCTTCAGCCCCGGGATGGACGTAGTCCACCACGTCGTTGCAGTCTCCACCACCCGCATCTGGGTCGGCATTGAACACGACAGACTGGTATCCATCAGCATCCTGGTCGTAATCGTCTGCCCCATCACAATCCTGGTCCGTGCCGTCGTACCAGATCTCCACAGCCCCTGGATTGGAACCGGCATCTTCATCGTCACAGTCATCGCCATCCGCTTCGAGGCGAAGGTACCCGTCCTCGTCGGCATCCAACACCACCGACCCTTCCAGCGCAACTACGATTTCCGGCGTATCCGGGTCATCAGAAATCACCGTGAGCGTACCTGTGGTCTCGGCATACTCGGTGGGCAGGAAATACAAACCAATCGCAACACTGCTCTGAGAAGACACGGTCAATCCGGTAATTCCACCACTGAACGGCCCCTCAAAAACCAGTTCGGTCACCTCAATGTCACCATCACCGGTGTTCTGGAGGCTCAGCTGGGCTTCAAGGGTCTCCCCCACGTCGTCGGCCAAGCCAAAATCAAGCTGGGTTTCGGCCACAACGAGGTTTCCAGGAAGGGACCCCGTGTCGTCAAAGACCTTGGGAGCAGCTCCCCCATCACAAGCGGAAAACAAAACAGCGGTACACAAGACCGATAGCCGAGAATGCACGGCACCTCCTGACAGTCTGGGGAGGGTATCCCGTTGGAGCCGAGGATCGCCAATCCATCGAGGATCTGATTCCCGTTGATTCCTTGGTGGTAACAAGCAAATACCGCCGACTCCCCTCTCTAAGAGCAGGCATTACCACTCGCTCTTTCAAGGGTCTCTAAGCACGATTCACGGCGCAAACAGCGCCTGCTCGAACGCCAGGTTTTACCCCTACGCTTATGACACCGGATTCAGGCAGCCCTGAATGCCGCGAGCTTCTCCTCCCAGGGCCGAGCCAGCTCCGCGCGTCCCAGCTCGTGAAAGACCTGAGCCGTGATCCTCCAAGCACCCGGCCACTGGGGCTGAAGCCGCATCAACTCAGGAAGACACCTCGCGGCTTCCGGAGTTCGTCCTTTTTCCAACAGTCCCCGTATTTTCCAAACCACCCCCACCACAGGACTGCGCAGAACTCGAATCCCTTGGCGAGAACATTCGGGGGGAGCCCAACCCATCACTGCAGCCACCGCGAATATGGCGTCGGACGCTGGAAGGTCCGGAAGAATCCACAGTGAATTCAGAGGGGGCGGTGCCCATTGAGGAGCCGCACTCAGTCGAAAGTGGACCGGGCCCTCATGGTCAATCCAGCGATGAAGCCGTTCTCGCGCTGCATACTGACCATTCCAGTACAGACGCACATGACCCAAGGGGTCTCTGGGTACCTCCAGGTTCACCCATACACTGCGACCCGCCGCATGCCGAAACAAGGTTTCTTCCAGTGCTCCAGGATCTCCCTCATCCACCACCACCAGGGCATCCAACGGCTGATGCACCTCCGACTCCAAGCCCAGGTGGCCTCGTATCCACGCCTCAGAGGAGGTGTAAGGGCCCTGCCATCGATGGATTTCCTGCAAGGCTTCCTGCTCAAGCCCACGCTCAAAAAGGCCTGCTGCCCAGGCATGGCTCTCCCCACGGTCCGCATCGGGCGCCATTGCTTCCCAGCGCTCTCGAAATACCGGGGTGAGGTACTTCAACTCAAAGGCCTTACTCTCATCTCGAGTCCCAATCCGAACCCGGTCTACCGCGCTCCCTCGTGCACCTTCATGAACACCGCAGAGAAAGGTGGGGTACGGAACCGCCACCATCTCGCCCACATGAGAGAGCCGCAGGAACATGTCCATGTCCTCGCCCCGAACCAGGCGGGCATCATAGTCGCCTGCTTCTCGTTGAGATTCGGCGCGTATGAGCATCGCGCCGGTGTAGGCCGGGGTTTGGAGAAGCACAGAGGTTCGAGACATGGAACCCGGCAGCCTCAGAGAGGGGATGTAGTCGAGAATCTCCTGGGTTTCTGGATCGAAGAAGATCGTGTCGCCATGAACCACGCTGCGTTCAGGGTGCTCAAACAACGCAGGAGCCAGCACATGCAAGGCTCCAGGAAGCAGCAGGTCATCATCGTCCAAGACCAGGATGGCCTCACCACGGGCTTCAACAAGTCCGCGGTTCAGCGCTCCGGGCTTGCCGGTGTTTTCTTGGTGGACCACCCGGATACCCGGGATTCCAGCCAACACCTCGGCAGTCGAGTCTGTTGAGCCATCGTTCACGACCAGGACTTCCGCCGGCCAGCTCTGAGCCAAGGCAGACGCTATCGCCCTGGGCAGCATTTCTGCCCGATTGAATGTGCAGATGAGGATGGTGACAAGCGCACCCTCTATTGGGGGAAGCGCCCCCACCTCGAACCTCGCCGAACCCTGAAGCCGAAGGTCGGAATCCACATAGGCCTGGGGGACCTCCGTGGAAAGGCCAGGCAAGCCCATGCGCTCCAGGTGTGCTTCTGCCGCTGTTGAGTCCTCATCACAGGCCCAGACCGGTATACGCCCCGAGATGTGCAAACACGCGGCCACCCACCCGTCATCTGGATAGGAAATACCCACAACACGAGGTGCGCTGGCCAATAGCCGCGCCATGGCCATACGCTCCACACTGGAGCGTGGACGGATACCCGTGGAGTGAGACATGATCCTCAATCGGACAGAAACACCCTGGCTTGAGACAAGACGTACTTCCAGCACTCCCCCCTCTCGTGACCCTGAAAACGCCTCTAAAACCGCTAATCCTGCCGTCCTTCACTCCAGGACCGAGTAAACCGTGGCCCGCATTGCAATCGTAGGGGGAGGAATCTCGGGCTTATGCACCGCTTTGGCGCTGTCGGAGCACGAGGTAACCGTACTGGAGGCTGGCCCTCGCCTAGGTGGAAAACTGCACAGCGAACACGTCGATGGAGCCGTGCTCGAAGCCGCAGCAAACGGGCTGCTCAATGCCGAACCCTCTGTGGGACGCCTCGTCGAGCGACTGAAGCTGGAGTCTCAAGTCATTCTCGCCACAGAAGGGGAACGCTATGTCTTTTTCCAAGGGCGCATGCAGGCCATTCCCACCTCACCCCCGACCCTACTCACGAAAGGCTTTCTTTCCCTGTGTGGTCGGCTCAGGCTACTGACCGAACCCTTTCGGACTTGTGGGCCAGCCGACGAGCCCATCGCTGAATTCACACGCCGCCGGCTGGGAAACGAGGTCCTGCAAAAACTCGTCACCCCAATGGTCACCGGAATCCACGCTGGTGACCCAGAACAGCTCTCAATGAGCGCGTGTTTTCCCAAGCTCAAAAAACTGGAACAAGAGCACGGGTCTCTTCTGGCGGGCCTGCGGAAACAAGCAAGCATCGAGTCCCCTGGACAGCTCATGTCTTTCCAAGGCGGGCTCAGCACTCTGATCGAGGCTCTCCACCGGGAGCTGGAACACACGGTGGTCTTGAATGCACCCTGCCGGGAACTGCAGAAGAGCGGGAGCCGCTGGCAGCTCAACTGGGGGGAAGCCAGCGGGACATTCGATATCGTGGTCCTGGCCTGTGGCGCTGAAGCCTCCTCCAGGCTCATCGAGCCGCTATCGCCAGACGTGACCCGTGCGTTTCGAGACATCCCAACCGCTGCAGTAGGGGTGGTGGCCATGGTCCTGCCCACCGAGAACTGGACACCTCCAAGTGGCTTCGGCTGTCTGGTCCCAGACCTGGAACGATCACCTCCCATTCTGGGGGCTCTGTTTACCTCCAACATCTTTCCCTCTCATGCACCAGAAGGCACCGCCGTCATGCGAATCATCCTGGGAGGAACCAGAGATCCCCAAGCCCTGAATGCCTCGGACGAAGCCCTGCTGACGCGAGCTCAGGCCGGCTTGGAGAGCCTATTGGGTAAACTTCCACCCCCCACAGCTACTCGAGTCCACCGCTACCCCAAAGCCATTCCACAGTACACAATGGGTCACCTGGAAAGAGTGCACTCCGTACGGGCATTGGAAGCACAGGAGCACGGGCTCTTTTTCACGGGCAACCACCTCGATGGAGTCGCAGTGAAAGACTGCATTCGCAGCGCAGAGGAGACCGCAAACCGGGTGAAGCAGGAGCTATCGAGATAGAGTCTTCTAATCGGAGGTCCTCCATGTCTCGCTCGCTGATTCTGGAACAACTCAAGAACGCTTCTACGCTATCCGAGCTTCTTCGGTCCCTGGTCGGTCAAAGCCTGGACATGCGGGTGCACCCCTACTGTGCGCCTTATTTGGACCACAAGGTAGCAGGACATGTCGATGGTCCCCCTTCAAGCCGAGTCGTCGCGGTCATTTCCGCGGCCGATCCCAACGGCCAGTCCTGGCGGCGCTTCACGCTGAGTAGAACCGGAGAAGGCAGCTACGAAATGGGCGTCTTCCCCACAGCATTTCACAACGCCAACGCACCTCTTGCTCCCGGAATACCGCCCAGCACTTCTCGTCACCAGGGCTGATCGGAAACCCCCTCAACTGGCAGCCAGAGAGGGCTGGTCACCGCCCAGTCCTGACCCTCTGCCACGGCCAACACCCAGGTGCCCGACCAGGCGGAGGCCTCAGCACTCCACCCTGCAGGTACGCCCCCGGAGGGCTCCCAGCGTCGGATGACTTGTCCTGAAGACCACAGGGTCACGGCATCCACCTGAACATCCGCCCGGCCCTCCAGGGAAATCTCAAGGTTCTTTGCACCCCTGGGTACAGGCGCCCACACGCCTTCTTCCACCTCGAGTTTCAAGAGAATGCCATTGGTCGCGATTGTCTCTCCCAGAACAATCGGACGTTCGCACGCCGCCAGTGAAGGCAGCGTCGTGGTGTTGGCAGGCAGCCAACTCAACGGCCCGACCACCCCCATCCAAGCCCCAGCATTCAGAGCATTTACCAGCGTACCTACATCATCGGGGCTCTCCACAAACATGGCGTCCGGCATCGGGTCCCAGCCATGAACCGGGCCCGCCGCCTCAACCCAAGCAGAATCAACCACCAATCTACGCTCCCCAGAAGGCCCACGAGCAACAGCGGCAAGGTCAACCCCCGAAAGCCCCAGCCAATCCGGTGCGCCATGCCCAGCCTTCTTGGAGGAGCCTTCCCAAGGCCACGACCAGACCCTGCCCACGTCCCACGTCTCCGAGGAAACACCGCCTCGGTGGCGAAGGCGGCCCTCCGAAAATCGACCCATTGAGGAGGGCACAATCTCGTCTACTGCTGTCTGAACGACAAAGCCGCGCCCCTGGGCTGCGGCCATGTCCAGGTCTACCCCTGGAGGTGTTCTATTGGTCCGAGATGGGTGCGTCTCGCGACCAATCTCTGCGAGCACCCAACCGTCTTGCCAAATGGCCGTTTCAAGCACAATCTCCCAACCCACCTCTCCTACGACATCCAGCGAGGTCTCCACAACCTCAGTTCCTGGACCCCCACTGGCCCGCAACGTCCACCGGCCAGGCCCTGTCGGAACCAGGCCTCCTCCCGGAGCAACGGCGTGCGTTCCACCCTCCCACTGAATCTGGGCCGGAACGTCCAACCCGAACTCATCCGCCACACGAACCCGCACTGCTCCCCACAAGCCAGCCTCAAGGTCGAGGCCCTCTCCCGGAGCGTGCGGCAGCCCATCGATTTGAGCACTCGCCTCGCAAACCAACATGGCGTGTTCTGCTGGTACCCGCGTATCAAACTCGGGCCCAAGAGTGGCCCAATGCTCCCCCTCATACTCCACTCGTACCCCATCTCCAGCACACACCCCGGAAGCCCTGTCCCCTTCCGGCCACAGCGCCTCGCCCACCTCATTGGCAGAACCAACGGACAGGCTGACCTCTCCCTCATAGACAACCGCTCCTCCGAGATCCTCAGACCCACTCGCCGAGACACCCAGAACGCTATCCGCCCCCACCCACCATCGTCCTGCCAGGGAAACATCCACCTCCCCGAGCATCATCAACCCGGCCCCCGATGTCATCTCAAGTACAGAAGCCCCTGGCCTCAATCGCCAGGTGAACTCAACCTCTCCTCCCTGAGGCTCCCCCTCCAGACTCATTGCAACCCCCAACACCCGCACCCATCCACCCTCCGAATCCACCCCGCCGGTCATCGATACAGGCTGCATCCAGCCTCCATTCAGAACGGGCACTGCCTCCCACACCACATCCCGCCCCCCTTGGGGAGCCAGGTCGATCAACGTACCTCCCCCCAAGCCCACGACTCCCAACGAGGCTTCGGGCTTGCGAATGACAGCCTTGATTCGAGCGTTTTCAAGGAGCCAGTCTCCCTTGCGCCCCACCCCGCCTTCCGGAGCTACATCCGAGCACTCCATCCGGTACACTCGAACCTCTTCACCGGAGAGAGGGCTCGAATCACATCCTTCCAGGGGGTCTGGAAAGACACCCGGCCGACACCCGGCAACCAGGAACAGAAGCCCGGCGTACCCGAGCCACTCAGCGTAGGGAGTTCTTGTCACCCTCGAACTTCACCGCTACCGGCACCAATCGGGCCTTTCGCTCCCAGTTGCCGCGCTGCGGGCCTTCAGTCGTGTATCGGTAGGCGCGAGTTTCCCCCGGCTGCACGGGCACCTTCCATTCCTCTTCGATGGGTACATTCTTCGGACCTCTTGGACCGACAAGAGGCCAGCGCTCGGTAGAAAGCACACCACCATCCGAGCCGAGAAACTCAATCAGCATGTCGAGATAGATAATCGCCTTCTCACCACTGTATGCCACATCCGCAACGATCGCGTAGCCGTCGTAGGCCCCATTGGGATCTTCGCCCAGATTCACCGGCTCCACCCGGACCTCACCGATGCTCAGAGTGTCGTTGTGACCCGAAACCTTCATGCGACGCTGGGCATCACGTCTGCGATCCTGCTTGGCCTTGGGGTACTCCTCCAGAAACAAGTTCCAGGCCTCGGGTGTATTGGCCACCTCAGCAGCTGCCCACACGGCCTCCTTTCTACCCTCGACACCTTTGTCTTTGAGCTGGCCTTCTGGATACCGCTCCAGGTAGTCACTCCAAGCCTCCACCGTCCCCAACTCGGTTGCACGCTCCACATAGAGCTGCTCCAGCTTGAATTTCGCCATGTGCATGTGACGGTGCGTCGGATGTTCCTGAGCGAAGCCCTCAATGGCCTCAATGGTACCGACTTCCATCGCGAGGTCGTAGGGATCGTTGCAGCCAAGAAGGCTTGAAAACAAAAAAGCGAGAATCATGGCGTCTCCATCAGAAGATGGAGGTAACAACCGTGACCAGTCCCGTCTGGTCGATCCGAGCAAATCCTTCGACCGGCTGAGTATCCAAACGCAAGCGATAGCTGAGCTTCAGCGCAAGCACATCGGAGATTTTGGCAGTGAGAGCCGTCTCCGAATTCACACGGGAATCCTCAGGATCCTCCACATTGATCAGGCTCTCAAGTTCTTCGCTCACACTGATCGTATCCTCAATATCCACCTGCAGTGACAGCAGCGCCCGAGCGGCCAGAATCAGATCGGGAGGCACAGCGGCATCCACGACATCCTCACGTGCCGCATCAAACCCAAACTCCCCGACCAGACTTGCCCCTTCATCCTCTTCAGGTGCCACAATCTGGTAGCTGTACCCCACTTGCGCATTCAAACGAGAATCATAGCCACCGTAGGGGTCTCGAAAGCCACCAGTCAATCCATAGAAACTGTCCCGTTCCCCATTGTAGCGATCGTATCTCAACCAGCCTTCCTGGCGGTTCGCTGTCTCCACACGACTCGCAAGGCGCTCCGAGTCGTCCAGCCGGCCATCCCCATTGGAGTCCACCCTCGTAGAACCCATCAAAGCCCCACCACGAGCGGAGAACTTGTTCCGGTCCACCCTATGGGCTCCATCGTACTTGCCAGACAACGTGCGGGTATCCGTGTTGCCCACGGTCCACATGCCCCCCAATTCAACGGAAAGCTCGGTCTCGACTTCCTCGTCTGCATCTCCAGGTTTCTCAGTACTCACAAACTCGGAATCCCAAGCGAATGCGATTCCACCAAGCAACAACGAGAGCAGCAACGGGTTCTCCTAAAGTCCTGTTTCCGAAGACCCACCACCGGTATCAGAACCTAGACACTCGTATCCAGAAAGCGCATCCTCGGCTTGTGCTTCTTCCAACGCAATCTGGCAATCTTCGTAATGATCTACGTCTGCATTCTCATGAGCAAGTCGAACCGTCTCACAGCTATAGGACGGGTCATCTGCATGACATTCACACACATAGTCCACCCAGTCCGTACACGGATCTCCCACCAAGGCATCGCAACCGACCAGACCAATAAATATTGGCAAAAAGCCCATTAGTTTACGCATATCCACTCCTCGCAACTCACTGATAGAATCCAATAGACGCAGCTTAGTCACTTGTCTTCACAGTCGCGTTGAGATCCCTTCGTTTTTTGCGTCACAGTCTGTCGATGTTCTCGTCTGCATCCCGCACCACCTCGCGCAGGGCCTGAACATTTGAAGCCTGCCGCATCGCTGCGAGGAATCCAGGCCGGAGAGTCATTCGGGCCATGCGAGCCAGCATCCATAGCTGAGTCTGCCGATCGGAAGGAGGAGCCACAGTGACAAGACACACATCCACCGGCTCTCCCCCACCTCCCCTAAAGTCCACTGGCTGCTCCAGCGTAAATACACCGAGAACCGTAGAATCGATGCTCGCGCAGGTCGCGGACATCAAGGCAATCCCACCTGTCAACGCCGTGCTCTGGCGCCGCTCTCTTTCCCACAGTGCCGTCTCGATACCCGTCGCAGACCCCACCTGAACCACCTCTCCGATCCGACCAGCCATCGACCGAAAAATATCTTCCTTGCGAGAACCTCGAATCCGAATCCCTACTGCAGCTCCCACAAGATACGGGCCCAGGTCAAAATGATCTTCACCATGCTCATCAGGTAGCTCGAATCGGGGATGCACCCGGTGTCTAGGGGTTTTCAACGAAAGCACCGAGCAACTCGCAGCCTCGACCAGTCGATGCTCATTGGAGCCAAAGAACAGGTTGTGCAGGGGCCGCTCCTCCGCCCCCCCCAGAACCAACAGATCGAATTTTCGCGTGATCTCCCCAATCGTCTTCTCAGTGTCCGAGGTCTTTATGATGAGAGACTTGGTTTCCGACCGGGTCAACTGACGCAGCTGATGGTGGTAATCCCGACCCGACTGCATCTGCTCGGGAGAGGCATCCTCAGGCACCATCGAAAACAAGACAACCTCACCCTTGTCCTGGCGAGCCAGTTGATCGGCCGCATGCACCACGAGGGAGTCATGGGGGCCCGGCTCCGCTTTGACGAGAATACGAACAAAACGCTCCATTCCCCGGTCCTTGAACATGGCCAGATCACAAGGGGCGTGATTCTCCCACCAGGCCATCGGGTGGCGCACCAGTCGACTCTCCGACCGCGTGGTCTGCCAGTCCATCACAATCCACTGAGCCATGACCGCCTCAGCATGATGAAGCAGCGCAGCTTTGGCGTTGTGCGTCACCACATCGTGAAAGTCGAGCTGGACATGAAGCTCACTGGCTAACTGCTCACTCTCACGAGAAATACGCAGCATGGTCGAGTCTTCCTCGGCTGCATCCAGAAGCGGTATCTGTGGCGGCACTTCCTCCAGGCGAACCACCTCCAGAATCCCCACATCCACAAAGGCCGAGCCCACACGCACCAGGTGACGCGTGCTCTCCTCTTTACCGAAAAACGGCACGATGACCCGAGGAGCCTGGTCTGTCAGTTCCTCGGCAAGCTCTGCCATTTCGGTCTCACGCAACAAGCGAGTCTCCCCCCAGAGATGGCGCAGCGCACTGGAGCGATCCACGCGCTTTCGGACATACCAGAAGTACCAGACCGTACCCAACAGGATGCCCAGCACGATTCCAATGCTCGCCAATCCCCCAAGATAGGTCAGCAACCAGACGCCGCCGAGTATCCCCACAATCTGCACCCAAGGGTAAAACGGCGAGCGGAATCTTGGCTTGTACCAGCTTGCATTGCTCTCGCGAAGAACAATCAGTGCCAGGTGGTTTGCGCAGAACAAGAAGATCTTGAACCCACTAGCCAACTTGGCCAGCTCCTTTACCGGCAGACTGGTGACCAGAATTGCAAGTAGGAGGCCCGTAGCCCAGATCGCTTTAGTAGGAGTACCAAAGCGTTGGCTCACATGCTGAAACATCCCCGGCAGCAGGGAGTCCCGAGCCATCGCGAAAGGAAACCGACTGGCAGAGAGCACCCCCGCATTGCAGGTGGCTATCAGGCCCAGAACCGCAATCCCTGCCATGAAGCTCTGACCGCGACTCCCCAGAAACACCGCGGCTGCTGTCGCAATGGGAGTCTTGTCATAGGACATCGTGTCATAGGAGACGTTGGCCGTAATGACCCAGGATACGATGGCATACAGCACAAGCACCGTACCCATAGAGGCCAGCATTCCAAGCGGAAGATTGCGCTCTGGATGGTGAACTTCCTCTGCGATCGAACAGATCTTGGTCACCCCGGCATAGGCCACGAATAGAAATGCTGCCGCAGAGATGATCCCAGCGATTCCCTCCGGAAACCACGGAGACATCAACTCCGGATCCGCCGACTTTGCGCCAAGCAAGCAGTAGATCAGGAGAGCGCCCACACACATCAGCACGATGAAGCTCTGAATGTTGGAGACCTTTCCCACCCCCATCAGGTTCAGCCCCAAGAGCAAGACCAGCACCCCCAGCGCAAAGACACCTGGATCAGCATCACTGAACATCACGAGATAGGTGCCGAGCCCCGCAAGCGAAAAGGCCGTCTTGGAACACAAGGCCAGCCACGTACCCATGCCCGTGATGGTCCCCATCCACGGACCCATTGCCCGGTCCACGTATACGTATGTACCGCCCGCAACCGGCATCGATGTGGCTAATTCCGACTTGGTAAACACCGCCGGAAGCACCATAAGCCCTGCCAGGAGGTAGGACAGACAGACCCAAGGGCCAGCCACAGATGCAGCAATACCCGGCAACACAAAGATCCCCGAACCCAGCATGGCCCCCAGAGAAATCGTGTACACGGACCAGAATCCGAGCGTTCGGTCTAACTGTTTAGCCAAAGGAAACCGGCTCCAGGATTCAGGCTGAAACCTATCTTACCCCATGCAGGAAACACTCTCTTGCATGGCGCCATACCTACCGCATAAAAACACGCTACTGCGAAACCAGATCGTTCTCGTCCCGGGGATTGATTTTCCAGCCGTAGTATTCGCTGACCAGCCCCGTCACGGAAGCAAAGGCCGTACCAGAATCCACTTCCACCCCATAAAACTGGTCATCCAGGGAAATACCGGCATCCGTGCCCACGGTTCCGTATTCATCCGCCACTGACGTGGTGGTCAGAGAGCCCAACTGCACCAAACAGCCTTCCCATACTTCCCAGTCCACCACGCTCGCGGCATCCACCGAATCCACGGTGACCGAGGCGCCTTGACTGGTCACCTGGATTTTTCCACCCTCTTTGACGACCAGCTCGGTAAGCGAGCTGTCATCCGTCTCATACTCCGTGACGTACCCCTCGATATCGAGCACATCACCCAGCACAACATCCGTCTCAGCCTCGTCCCATGCATAAATGTAGAGCCCCGAGTTTTCACCCCCACCGGCTTGCTGGACGTAGAAGTTGCCCGAGGTTGTCTGGGACGTGGCAACAACACCCGAAATGTTCACGAGCGTATCCAGCGCAAAGTCACCGGCTTGAATCTCGGCGATCGTGGCGGCCGTAGGCTCTGGTGCTGGCTGAGCCACATAGCCCTCCAGATCCTCTTCCCCACGAGGCAGTAGCTTCCACTCGCTCCATTTGTAGCCCAACACAGCCGTAACGTTGGTGAAGCTGTCTCCGGCATCGGCCTCAAAGTCAAAGAACAGATTGTCCATCTTCAGGCCATTGTCGAGAGTGACCTC
>JAYZDK010000039.1:0-4961 GCA_036337845.1 Myxococcota bacterium
AGAAATCGGAAAGCGCACCTATGACCAGTTGGTCCTGAAAACCGAGCAACTTCGCGCCGACGTCCAGGCCAAGCAGAGCCCGCAGGCCACCGAGGAACGAGAACAGCTCCAGGCCAAACAACCAGACATGGTGTACATCCCGCCTGGGCCGTATCTCCGTGGAAAACTTCCTACCGAAATCGATCCAAAGCAGGTCTCGGCTTCTGAGGACCCGGCTACCGAAGTGTTTGTGGACGCGTTCTACATTGATCGTTTTGAGTTTCCGAACATCCAGGGGAAAAAGCCAGTTGGCAAAGGCGCCTGGAGCCGAGCGGAGACGACCTGTGAGTCTTTCGGCAAGCGACTCTGTAGTGCGGATGAATGGGAAAAGGCGTGTAAAGGTCCGGGCAACCAGGTCTTTGGGATCGCCGGCTATGGCGACAGCTTCGACAACTCTGTCTGTGTTCAAGCCACAAAGGACTCCGTTCTCGGCGAGAATCCCGAGTGCCAGTCCGCCTACTACGTCTACGACATGAGTGGTGGAAACTATGAGTGGACCGCCACTCCCCGCAGCGAGGGCAGCGACCGCTATATGGTCAAGGGTGGAGACAAGTCCGGTTCAGAAAAGGGCTTTCGCTGCGCATACAGTGTTGATCAGCGCGGCAACTATGGTGCCTCAGACTCCAGGCTCTCCTTCCGCTGCTGCAAAGACGTCGAGTAGTCACTCAGCCGCACAGCCGGTGCGCTCTCGCCATAGTTCAGCAGCCTCCTGCAACTCGGCCCGTACAATCTGATAGACCCCCGGGTCATAGCAGAGTTCCGTGTGCCCAACTCGATCTACCGAGATGTTTCGCATGCTGCTCTCGCCCTCCCGCGGCATCAGCTTCGAGCACCAATGCGGACATACCACATCGTGTCTTGAATAGACCGAGGTCATCGGTACCTGGGCGGGAAATGTGTCTCGCCCCAACCGCCGGACCATCGCACTCCTGGGCAGCATCTCAATGGGGCTCCTAGACAAAAGCCCTCCCCCCATCAACCAAACGCCCAGAGCCGCCGTGGGGGTTCCACGATGAGGCGTACCCAGAGTCACAAGACTCTTCACTCGCCTATCCCCACCATGGTGCTGAATGTAGTGCCTGGCTACCAGGCCGCCCTTGGAGTGACCCACAATATGAAAGCGATCCATTCCATGCTTCGCACAGACCCCTTCCAGTTTCTCGGAGATGGCCTCGGCCAGCACCGCTATAGGGCGATTGTTGAAACGGCGGAACAGACCGCCGAGATCGAGGGAAAACACCCCGAACCCGTCATAGCGCAGCCGGTCCTCCATCACATCCCACACATTTCTCGTTTGCATGAAGCCATGCAGCAACAGAACAATCTCGTCGTGCTGGCCAAAGTCGCCACGCCGTACAATGGCGTTTCCACGCCCATATACCCGGCGGATACTACCCAGCTGATCCCGCACCGCATGGTACAAGCCGCTTGGACTCAGTAGTCGTCTCGACATGTGAACCTCAGTATCCCGTAAAGCTCCCCCAGGCGTGATAGCTTGTGCCCGGAGGTACCCATGCACCGCTACTATTTTTTCAGTCTACTTGTTCTCGCTGGCTGTGAAGGCGAGCCGGAGAAATCCGGCCCAGACCTTTCCGGTGATGACACAGACGTGGATTGTTCCGGCACCGCCCCGGTCGCAGACCGGCTCACCATCGGCAATGGCGGGCTAGCGGACTTTGAGGCCGTGGAATACCCCACTGTCAGCTTGCGCTTGGAAGCAACAGACGAGGACGGAGATCTGGACCTGGCCTACATGGAATTCTGGTGGGATGACGCCATCGACGGCACAGTGGACACTGCAGTGACTCCTCAGGATCGATATTTCACGTTGGAGTCGGACTCCTGCTCCACGAAATCAGTAGACCTCAACCTGCTCCTCCAAGTCGGGACCCAGCTCGCCTACAACACCAACTACGAGTTTGCCGCTCAAGTGACCGATTACGCGGGGATGACCTCCAATTTACTCGTAGCATCCGGCTCCACACCGAAATCCGACGGATCTGATGGAGATGGCGGCGGCAATTAGTTCACGGATCCGATAGAGGCATGCGCCCGCGGCACCGCTGCCGCATTGCGAGGTGGGCATGGCAGATTCTGACGCCTACAAAGAAGCCGGCGTAGACATTGAAGCCGGCGAGAAAGTGGTGGATGGAATCCGCGACATCGTGGCTTCCACTCATCGTGCTGGCGTTGTTTCCGGTCTTGGAGGGTTCGGAGGCTTGTTTGCTTTGGGGCAATATGAGGACCCGATTCTCGTCAGCGGAACCGACGGCGTCGGGACCAAGCTGATGTTGGCCGAACAACTCGGAGTGCACCACACCATTGGAATCGACCTGGTGGCCATGTGTGTAAACGACGTGGCGGTGTGTGGAGCAGAGCCCCTGTTTTTCCTGGACTACTTTGCCACCGGAAAACTCTCACCGGAAGTGGCCGTTGAAGTGATCAGCGGCATCGCTCAAGGCTGCCGCCAGGCAGGTTGTGCTCTCATCGGGGGTGAGACCGCAGAGATGCCCGGAATGTACCCGGCTGGGCGATATGACCTCGCTGGCTTTTCCGTAGGCGCAGTCGAGCGCTCGAAGCTGCTCAGCGGGGACAACATTCAAGCGGGAGACCTCCTCGTCGGGCTTGCTTCGACTGGCCCCCACTCCAATGGCTACTCCTTGATTCGAAAGCTGGTCGAGGGCCTGGACCTCAGCGAGAATCATGGCCTGGAGGCACCACTGGGCGAGCTGCTTCTCGCTCCGACACGGATCTACGTCAAAGAGATGCTGGCCATGCGGGAAGTCGCCAAAGGCTTCGTCCACGTCACCGGTGGCGGCTTTCTGGAAAATATTCCTCGGATTCTACCTACTGGGCATGGTGCAGAAATTGAACTCGGTAGTTGGAGCATCCCACCCGTGTTCGAATTTCTTCGGGAGCGAGGAGATCTGAGTAACCGCGACCTATATCGGACGTTCAACATGGGTATTGGCATGATCGCCGTGGTCAGGCCGGATGCAGCGGCCACCATACCGAACAGCGTAATCATCGGAGAAGTGACCGAGGGCGAAGAGGGAGTCAAGCTCTCATGAGTGTTGGGGTCGGTGTATTGGTGTCCGGCTCGGGCACCAACCTTCAGGCGCTCATCGACGCAGCCCAAACCCCCGGATACCCAGCTCACATCGCTGTGGTGATCTCCAGTCGACGGGATGTTCAGGCCCTGGAGCGCGCACGTGCTGCGGACATCCCAGCAGTCTGGATGTCGCCTCGGCAACATGACTCTCGAAAAGCCTATGAGCACGCCCTCACTGCCGAGCTTCAAAGCCACGGAGTGGAGTGGGTTGCTCTTGCGGGCTTTATGCGCCTGCTGGGTAGAGATTTTCTAGAGGCGTGGCCCGAACGCGTACTGAACATCCACCCTGCCCTTCTCCCGGCATTTCCGGGCCTCGACGCTCAACGCCAGGCCGTTGAACACGGTGTCCGTATCAGTGGAGCTACCGTCCATCTGGTGGACGAAGGTACCGATACGGGTCCAATCCTGATGCAAGGCGCTGTTCCCGTCTTGGCAGACGATGACAGAGACAGCCTCCAACAGCGCATTTTGGCCATGGAACACAAGATCTACCCCAAAGCCCTACGTTGGGCCGTGGAAGGACGCCTCAAGCGCAGAGGTCGAACGATTGAAATCGATCTCCCCGAAGGAGAGCAGGCCTGGATTATGGAGCCGGCATGAGCCGTGTTGTGGTGTCCGCCTGTCTCCTGGGCCGGCCGTGCCGCTACGACGGCGGACAGAAGGCTCACAGTGCTGTGCAAGCCTGGGTTGAGAAACAGAGAGCCACAGGGCACGAGGTTCTGGCTCTCTGTCCTGAAGAACTCGGCGGCCTGGGTACGCCACGTCGACCGGCCGATCTCCGGGGAGGCGCTGGGCAACAGGTGTTAGCCGGAGAAGCCCAGGTCGTAGACGACCAAGGACGGGACGTAACAGAAGCATTCCTCGACGGAGCCAGGCTTGCTGCAACAGAGGCCAAGGGTGCTCAAATCGCCGTCCTGAAGGCCCGCTCTCCCTCCTGCGGGTGTGGTGAAACACGTATCGAAGGAGAGCTTCTACCTGGCGATGGTGTGTTTGCAGCCCTATTGCGCCGCCAAGGGGTCCGCGTTTCGACTGAAGAACAACTCGGAGAACAGTGATGGAATCTCGTCGTCTTGGCAAGTCAGAGGTGGTACTGCCACCCATCGTCTATGGAGCCTGGGCCATCGGAGGCTGGTGGTGGGGCGGCACAGACGACCCAGGGGCCATCAACGCCATGAAGGCTGCTGCGCACGGCGGCATGATGGCCATCGACACGGCTCCAATCTATGGATTTGGTCACTCGGAAAGCCTGGTGGGTGAAGCTCTGGAGTCACACCGAAGCTCCGTCTTGCTCCTCACCAAGTGTGGACTGAGCTGGACCCGAGAAGATGGCCCTGTTGCCTTCCCCACCAAGACCCCATCCGGCAAGAAGGTATTGGTCCGTAACGATCTTCGGCCGGAGTCCATTCGACAGGAGTGCGAAGACAGCCTCCGAAGGCTGCGCACGGATGTCATCGACCTCTACCAGTGCCACTGGCCAGACCCCGAAACTCCCATCGAAGACACAATGGGGGCCCTGGCACGCCTCAGAGAAGAAGGAAAGATTCGCGCGATCGGAGTGTCCAACTTTGACACAGAACTCCTTGAAAAAGCCCGTTGCGCCCTAGGTGAGGTGCCCTTGGCATCGACCCAGCCCCGCTACAGTCTCCTGGCTCGCCAGATTGAGAAATCAATCCTGCCGTGGTGCCAAACACATGAAGTTGGAGTGCTGGCCTACCGACCCATCGAACAAGGCCTCCTGGCTGGTGCCGTGCCACCCGAACGCCAGTTCCCCCCGGGTGACATGCGGCCCACACAGAAGATATTTTCACCG
>JAYZDK010000040.1:0-6035 GCA_036337845.1 Myxococcota bacterium
GGCGCGGGTGCCGGCGCGGGCGCGGGCGCGGGCGGCGCCGGGCCGGTCGCCTCCAGCGCCGCCGCCGGGAAGGAGAGCAGCTGCGTGTCCACCCGCACGAGCTCCCCCTCGTGGCCGTAGACATTCGTCTCGAACTTGACCTTGACGTTGCCGTCGGCGAGCCGCTCGGCGACGGTGCCGCGCTGATCCGCGCGCTTCTTGCGCGCGGCGTTCCACTTGACGCCCGCCGCCGCGCAGGCCGCGCCCGCGAGCTCGAGCGACAGCACGACGACCGGCTGCCGAATGGCCAGCTCGGCGCTCCCCGGCTCCGGCTCGGGCTGCGGCTCCGGCTCGGGCTGCGGCTGCGGCTCGGGCTGCGGCTCGGGCTGCTGTGGTGGCGGTGGGTCGGGCTCCGGCTCCGGCTCCGGCTCCGGCTCCGGCTCCGGCTCCGGCTCCGGCTCTGGGGGAGGAGGCTCGGCCGGAGGCTCGGACACGACCATTTCCATCCAAACGGATTCAAGTTTTTCGGGGGGTTCGACTCGGACCATCCACCAGGCAAAGAGGATGTGCATCACCACGGAGGTGACTACGGACCCCCCGAGAACAATGGGGTTCGTAGAACGAGGGTGCGCTTCGATAGGGGAGCGCATGCCACGCTACCCGGACTCTTTGGCAACAGACGCCACCATGGTGGGATCGATGTTGATGTGAAACTTGGAAATACCTTCCTGCCGGACCAGATCGATTAGCCAAACCACTTGGCCGTGAGAGACGTCTTTGTCTGCGGCAATCAGGCAAACGACATCCGCATCTCGCTCGAGTTCGCTTCTCAATGTGGCCCTTAGGGCTTCTTCGGTGGTGGGTTCTCCGTTGAGGAAGAGTTCACCTTCCGTCGTCAGGTGCAGTCCCAGCGAGGATGACTCGGTGGGTTCTCCGGTGGCCGCTTCGGGCAGGGCTACCTTGATGGATGGTTTGACGATGTAGGTGGCGGTCACCATGAAAATGATGAGCACCACGAGGATGATGTCCACAAGAGGCGTGATGTTGATATCGACGATGGCTTCGTCGTCTCCTCCAGACAGGTTGCCGGCCACCTATGCGCCCTTCATTTCGGCTCGGGGCTCCGAGCTCACCTCGTTGGACTTGAGGCGGGCAAGCACAAGATGCGAGAGGCTCTCGGTATGGGAGATGATGGCCTTGTTCTTGCGCTGGAAGTAGTTGTAGAGAACCACGGCAGGAATGGCGACCATCAGCCCGATAGCGGTGGCTACGAGGGCCTCGGAGATTCCGGCCATAACGGCACTGGCCGCTTCGGCTTCGTTCGCGGCGAGGTCGTGGAAGGCTTTGATGATGCCCAGTACGGTTCCGAACAGGCCAATAAAGGGCGCGTTGGATCCGACTGTTCCGAGAATGATCAGGCGCTTCTCAAGCGCGGCTTTCTCGAAAATCAATGTACCTGTCACCGACTCTTCCGCGGATGCTGGCCCTCGGTCAGCGGCCTCCAGTCCAGCGGCCAGTACACGGGCTTCCAGGCCTCCGAGTTCATCGAGTTCGGCCTGCCACGCTTTTGCGTCGCCGTTCTCCAGAAAACGAGCCAGTCCCATTTGGACCTTGTCGATCGGTGTGTGGTTGAGCCTCAGATACAGCCCGCGGTCCAAGGCCACGCCCAAGCAGGCGATGGACAAACCCACCAGGAGCCAGAGCACCCAGCCCGCGCCCAGAAGGGAAAATGTAAGTAGTGCTTGTTCAAGATTCATGGATTCTTCGCGACGGGAGTATAACTGCGCTTTCGGGAACCGACAGGCCTTGGGTGCGGGTGTTTTGCGGAACCAGGGAGGCCTGCGAATAGGGGCTTGTGATTGTTTGGCTTTGAAGGGCCAAAAATGGAGACGGGGTTTCTTGCGAGAAACCCCGTTCCTGAAAAATGGAGGCGACGACCGGAGTCGAACCGGTGAAATGGAGGTTTTGCAAACCTCTGCCTTAGACCACTTGGCTACGTCGCCGGCTGCTGGCTCCTAACTTTGACGGACAATCTGTCAAGCGACCGCCAACCAGGGCTGGGGCTATGAAAAAGCGAGTTCGCGGGCTTGTCTGAACAACTCGTTTCCTCTCTGACAAATCGCTTGTCGCCAGGAATCCGAGTCGGGCCGAAACATTTCCAACAGGAATTTCTTACTGGGATGTTCCAAGGGAATGTCTGTTTCACTCCACTGGACGTGGCGATTCTCCAGTGCCAATGCTTTGAGTACCTTGAGGGGAGGGTAGGTCCCAAACTCCTGGGTAACGAAGTCTACCTGGGCGTTGGGGAACTGCCGCGCTAGCGCTTGCGGTAGGCCACCCCGGATCTCGTAGGCCACGGACTCTTCCGGGTCCCAGGGCGCCACGCGATCTCCAAACTTTTTATGCAGGCGCTCATACAGGGGCTCACCTACCTGGGATTCAACCAGCAAGGTGTCGCCGCCCATCTTGCCCAGGCCCGTGTGTATATCGATCACTACGACGTGTTGGGCGTTTGAGAGATGTTGGGCCAGCCAATCCAGGTAGAGGCGTGGGCCTTGTTCAAGCTCCGCTCCCCCAAAGAACAGCCCTTTGGGAAAGTCGTATTGTCCACCGACAACGGCTTGCTTGAGGTTGTTGAAACCGTGCTTCCCAATGAGGTGTAGCGTCCGGAGCATGAAGAAATCAAAAACGGAAGGCACCTTGGGGCGGTTCATCAACGGGTTGACGAGTCGGTAGCCCTCGGTGCTGCCTTCATAAGGCTCGTTGGGAGCGAGAAAGTTTCGATTGAGGTCTACGTTGGATTCGTTGACTCTGCGCTTCCAGGCCATCCCGTATGGGTTCAGTGGGTGCACCATGACCAGCGCTGATGATTCAGGAATTTCTGGAGGGTTCTCCAGGAGGCTGAGCTGGATGGCGGAGCCAGCGAACCCCTCAACGCCATGGAGTCCACAGCTGTGAAGGAGCACCCGCTCAGGATTCTCTGAGCCCAGAAGCGCGATGTCGATGGTCAGTTCTTCCGAATCAGGCCCTTGTGCGTCGAGGGGCAGGCTGTGAAGGGTTGCCCCCGCTGCAGCTGCCGCGTCGCGGAATCGCGATCGCGCAGTGGAATAGTTCTCCGAGAAGTAGTCTTTCGGGGCCATGTCAGGCCACTAACCTGGATAGAGGAAAGGGGTGATTCCTGTGACCCTTGCCATAATCGCGTGCAACGAGGAGGACCGACTCGGGCGGGCCATTGAATCCGTGGCTGGTGTGAAGGAGGTTCTGGTGTTGGACTCCGGGTCTTCAGATGCCACGGTTTGTGTGGCCGAGTCGTTGGGCGCTCGTGTGATTCGGACCGACTGGCCAGGCTATGGCGCTCAGAAAAATCGAGCCCTTGCAGAAGCGACCCAGCCGTGGGTCTTCTTTCTGGATGCAGATGAGTGGGCGGACCCCAACCTGGTCGACTCTTTGGCGACGCTGGCGTACTCAGACCCTGAAATGAGCGGTTTCGCGGTGAAGCGGCGAAACCACTGGCTGGGAAGGCCGCTGCGCGGTGGGTGCATGGGGCCGTCTTGGAAGGTTCGGCTGGCGCGTGCCAACCGGTGCCAATGGGAAGGGGGAATTCTGCATGAAACCCTCAAGGTGCATGGACGCGTGGGCCGGCTCAAGGGCGTGTTGGAGCACGACCCCTACCGGACTGCACAGGAGCAGCAAGATACGGCACTGGACTATGCAGGGCTCTTTGTTCGCAAAGCCCTATCGGAAGGGCGGCGGGCTCGCTTCTGGGAGCCTGGTGTGCGCGCGATTCTACATTTCGTGAAATCCATTCTGCTCAGAGCAGGTTGTCTGGATGGGGTGTTGGGCTGGCGGATGGCCTGGATTGGGGCCGCCGAGGTGGCTTTGAAGTGGTCTTTGCTGCGTTCCTCGCAGGCTGTGGCTGAGCAGGGGTCTGAAACACTTGGAGGTCGGCACGCTCCCTGCAATGAATCGGAAGCAGGAGGAGCTACCCTATGAAAAGGCTGCCTGGATGGTTGCGCCGAGCGTGGCTGATCCTCTGGGGGCTTGGGCTTGTCGTGTGCTTGGTTCTGGGCTTCCTGTATCGAGAGCATGTCCTCCTGGAACCGGGTGAACACCTCTCCAGGGCTTCAATCGAGTCTGTCATCGCACAGGAATCACCCGTTTACTATGCAGATGGGCGCACTCGTTTGGGAGTGTTCTTCGCCAGAGAGCACCGAGAGCATGTGCCTTTTGCCGAGATTCCAGAAGCCTGGGTTCAGGCGATTACGGCTTCCGAAGACAAGCGCTACTGGGACCACCTCGGGGTCGATGTTTGGGGGATCTCGCGGGCCATGCTTCAGAACGTGTTGTCGGGACGCGTGGTCGCTGGGGGCTCCACCCTCACCCAGCAGACGGCCAAGAACCTCTATTACCGGCCCGACCGCTCCTTGCGCTCCAAGCTTCAGGAGCTTGTGAATGCCTTGAGGTTGGAGGCTCATTACTCCAAAGAGGAGATCCTCGAGTTCTATGCGAACCAATTTCATGTGTCCGCCAACGGCCGCGGACTTGGAATCGCTGCACGCTATTTTTTTGATAGGGACGTGGCGGAGCTGGGGGTCCAGGAATGTGCTTTTCTGGCTGGGTTGGTCAAAGCTCCGGCTCGGTACAACCCGTTTGTGGGAGCGACCCCTGAAGCGCGTGAGGCAGCCCGCGAAAAGGCCCAACAGCGCATGGTCCTGGTTTTGGGCCGGATGCTGGCAGAGGGTCATATCGACGAGGGCACACACAAGGAGCTTTCGGAGCGTCCACTCCCATTCAAGAAAGGCACGTTCCGGTATGCCTCCTCCGTGATGCTTGATGAAGTGGAACGTCGACTGGCTTTACCTCCGTTCCCGCAGCTGTTCTTGGAGGCTGGCATAGACAATCCGTCGACTGCGGGCATTCAGGTGGTCACGACGTTGGATGAGTCGATTCAGCGGTCGGCTGTGTATGGCCTCCAACACCACCTCACCGAGGTCGGGCCCTTGATGGAGGGGCTGGAAGCTGGAAGCTTCCTACTGGACGCTTCCTTGGCTCCCAAGCCCGATCCCAATCGAGGGCTGGAGGTTCACGAGATTCGCCGGGCACAGGTGGTGTCTCAGGACCCTGCGAATGGAGTGCGCCTCGACCTTGGAGGGTTTGACGGGCTGTTGGACGAGGCGTCACTTTCCCGCATCAGTGGGCTGCTGGCCAAAGGGGCGGCTGGAAATCGGTGGGCCAAGCCTACCCAGGCACATCGAGATGTGTTGCTGGATGCGCTGGCCCCCGGCACGGTTGTGCGGGTTTCCGTTCGGGAAATCCTGGATGAGGGCACAGCGATCTGTGATCTGGAGTTCACCCCAGAACTTCAAGGGGCGATCATCGTGTTGGAGCAGAGCCGGATTCGAGCCATGGTGGGCGGGAGCAGAAACCAGGACTTCAACCGAGCTGTGGCAGCGCGTAGACAGCTGGGCTCTACGTGGAAGCCTCTTCTGATTTCAGCCGCGCTTCAGCTGGGTTGGACGCCAACGGACGAGCTGGACAACCGAAGGGCGGTGTTTCCATTTGAGGGGTCCTTCTATGCGCCCAATCCAGACCATGAACCGGACCCATTTGTGTCTCTGGGGTGGTCGAGTGTTCGGTCTGAAAACCTGGCGAGCGTGTGGCTGCTCTTTCACCTTGTAGACCGCTTGGATGATGAACAGTTGCTCCGAGTGGCGGGTGTGACGGATCTTGCGCCCCGCTTGAGTGAAAAGCGCCGGGACTACATCAAGCGAATTCGGGATGGCCTTGGCGTTATCGCCACCCGGGACCGTATGAATGCGGTCCTGTTCTCGATGGTCCGAAAGGAGGTGGCTACCGACCTCATCTTTTCGGGTGTTCCCAGCCTGGAAAGGGAGCTGCGCGAGATCGCCAGCATGCACTATGGGCTCGGGTTTTCTAAGGAAAGAGCGGCTGTTGAGGCTTGGGAGCCAGGAACGGAACGAGAGCGCAGACTACAGGCGATGGAGTCGAGCTTCCTACACCTGGAGAAACAGGTGGAGCTCTGTCGTGAGTCGCTG
>JAYZDK010000041.1:0-10529 GCA_036337845.1 Myxococcota bacterium
GGCCCACGACCCCGCATCTCGATGGGTTGGCAGAGCGTTCTGTTGTGTTTGAGCAGCACTATGCGCACTCTTCCAGGACAGGCCCTTCCATGGCTTCGGTGTTCACCGGGTTGCACGGGCCTAGTCATGGGGTCATCAATCCCTTGGATGCCTTTGATGCAAAGGGAACCCTGGCAGAATCTCAAGTGGTGTTGGCCGAACTGCTTTCAGCGGCGGGCTGGAGCACCCAAGGCTTTGTAGCCAATATAAATGTGTCAGCCCGCTTCGGATTTTCGCAGGGGTTCGATGGATACCAGCATGCCAGGGCTACTGCGGAGGAGATCAACCGAGCGGCGAAAGACTGGCTCGGTAAGCGAGGGACTCAACCCTACTTTCTCTACCTTCACTACATGGAAACCCACAGTCCCTACCAGGTGCCAGGTGGTAGCACGGCGTTTGTCGACCCCGCGTATTCGGGCCCGGTAGATGGGAGCCACGAGCAGCTTGATTCCATCTTGAAGGGAGACTTGAGCCTGAATGCCGAGGACCAGGCTCACCTCGTGGGACTCTATGATCAATCTCTGGCCTATTTTGACGCTCAGTTTGGGGCGCTATTGGGCTTCATGGAGACTCAAGGCCACTTGGAGAACACCCTGGTGGTGTTTCTCTCCGACCATGGGGAGGAGTTCTTTGAACACGGGGCTGTATTGCATGGCTACACGCTCTACGAGGAGCAGTTGCATGTGCCGTTCATAGTGCTGCAGCCAGGTTCGGAGGCGGCCCGGGTATCGCGACGAACACGCCATGTGGATGTGATGCCTACGATCCTGGACATGTTGGAACTGGACCATCCAGAGGGCTTGCAGGGAACGAGTCTCGTGAACCACAGTGCTGGAGAGGGCGCTGAGTTGCCCGTGTATGCGCAAACTCAGATCCAGGCGGTGAAGACAGCGCAGGTGGAGTCTTTTACCGATGGACAGCGGAAGTTGATTCGCCAGACTCTGCCTGTCGAGCGCTCGGAGCTGTTTGATTTGGCGGATGATCCTCGTGAAGCCCAGACATTGGCGAGCCCCGCTGGGGACATGAGGGAGAAGCTTGAGGCCTTCAAGAAGTCTCTGCCGAGAGCCGAGACGGTGGAGGTTCAGCTGACACGGGAAGAAATGGAATCGCTGAAGGCGCTGGGGTACCTGGAATGAGCCGGCAAGCTCGTGTGCTGGCGGTGGTTCGCGGTCTGGGCCTTCCCTTTGGTGTCTATGCGCTCCTGGCTTTGGCGCTCATCGCACCTGCGATCTCCATGCCCGGTGCTTCCGTTCCAGGAAGCGAGGGGACGGATACGTTTAATGGGCTTTGGTCGTTCTGGTTTTTCGGGGAGTCGCTGTCGGACGGGCGCTTGCCGTGGGTTGTACCGATGCTCAACTACCCGGTGGGCGGCTCACTTCTCGTGGTCGATCCCTTGGGGGCTTTGTTCTGCTGGGTGGGCTCGGTGTTTTTGGGGTTGAGCGGGGCCTACCATCTGCTGATTGTGTTTCGAGTGGCCCTGTCGGGGCTCTTGGCTCATGGATTTGCCAGGTCCTGGTTGATGGAAGAGTGTGGGGCCTCACCCCAGGCCGCCCATCGAGCGGGCTGGGCAGCGGGAGTGGTCTATGGGGGTGCGCCCGTGCTGTTGGTGGGCATCTACAATGGCAACACGGAGTCCTTCAATGGGGCCTGGCTGGTGGCTGCGGTCTGGGCTGGCTGGCTTGCAGCCCGAAAGGGCGGGGCGAAATGGATTTTGCTGGCTGCAGTTACGCTTTTGGGAGCTTGCTTGGCCAACTGGTACAGCGGGGTCTGTGCCTTTCTGTTTTCGGCATCCCTATTCCTATGGGGTTCGGCAGACTTGCCGTCTCGAAAACAGATCGGGGCTCGGTTTATGGCGTTGGCGCTCGGACTGTTGTTTGTTCTTCCAGTGGCCATGGGAGTCCGGGCAGCACATCAGCAGCCGTCAGAAATCAGCCGCATTCAAACAGCAGAGTATTTCTCAGACTGGCGCCGGTCGGAGGGTGCAGCCACTCTTTCTGGTTGGGTGTTTGACCGCAAGGCGCCGGTGGTGGATGGCCGGCCCGGTCGGTCGGCGTATCGCGCGTCTCATGGGTTTGGGTTTCTGACGATCCTAGCGGCCACAGGAGGGTTGGTATGGGTGCGTCGCAAGTCTGCGTTTCTCCTGGTCGGGGGAGCTGCGGGTGGGGTGCTGGCGATGGGGCCGGGAGGGTCGTCGGTTCTTCCCTATGCGTGGATAGAGGGGTGGCCGGGCTTTGAGTCCCTTTCCCTGTTGTGGCGCCTCGGGCAGGCGCCGGCGCTGACCCTGGCGGTTCTGGCGGCCGCTGGCTGCTGGCGGCTCACCCCCCGACTCGGTGCTGTGCTGGGAGGGGGCATTTTATTGGAGTTGGTGCTCTTCTCGCCCCTGTCTTCCGGAATACCGGGGGTGTCGATACAAGTGCCGGAGTCTGTCCGTGCCTTGGGCACGGCCGCCCCGGGTGTTGTGGTGAGCTACCCTACCGAATCCAGGACTCGAGACCTGCTTTACCAGGTGAGCCACGGCCAGACGTTGAACCGTTCTCTGTTCACGCTGAGCAATGAGAAGGAGGAAGACTTCTGGCGGGCTGTGGAGTCTGAGCCTGTGGATCTTGAGGCGTTGAAGAGCGCTGGCTATCGCTACTTGCTCGTTCAGGACCACGTGGGGGAGCGCACCGATCCTCACCGGCGGGTTGCGCTGTCTTTGGAGGAGCGGCTTACGGCTCGCTGGGGGGAGGGGACGGAGGCTCGGGTGTACGCGTTCTGGTAGAGGGCTTGCGGTTTCTGCGAGGTCTGGACTGAAAGCTCGCATAGACCTGCGTAGGTTCACTGATTGGAAGCAGTTCCCAGACGGCACCGCTTCCCACTTCTCTCATGGGCTCACCCCAGAGTGACCGGAAGAACACATTGTGGGTTTCAGCCCACTGCTTGGCGAGGGCGGGGTGTTGTGTGGCCGGGTCCACCACCACGTAACGAAACCCTGAATCCAGTAAGTCCTCTACATCTGAGGGCTCCACGATTGCACCTTGGAACTGAGCCTTGGCCAAGTCGGACAAGGCGACCAAGAGCGGGTTGTCGCGTGCCCACTGCTCCCAGCCCGCCGGTCGATGATTGGGGATGTGGTCTCCGAGCCCCGCCAGGATTGGCTGCTGGTGATGAGTTTGAAGCCACAGTTGAACGCGAGAGCGGTCGTTCTCCCAGAGCACTGGCGTGGTGAGCAGGGGTCCTTCGAGCCCTTCGTACAGTTCACTGGAATAGGGCTCCTGTGGGGTGACTTGAACGGGTAGGTGCGAGTTTCTCCAAGGGGCTTCGGCAAATATGGCCAGAGCGGCAGAGAGTGAGATTGCGGTGGCATATTGGGATTTGCGTGCCAGCACATCGCTCAGAGCCAGCCCAGCGAGCACGGAAAGGCCGGTGACAGCCAGCAGCTCAAACCGCATAGGCCACCAGAACCGAGAGAAGAAGGGAACGGTGTTGTAGAGGGCCAGAAAGGGGAGTGGAATCGAGGAGGTTTCTTGCTGAAAGTCTTGCAGGTAGGGGCCCATGGCCAAGACCCACCCGGTGAGAGAGATCGCCAGCCAGGCGAGCCATCCCTGCAGCCGGCGAGTCACACACCAGAGAGCCAGGATGAGCACCACAAGGGGGAGCATCTTGTGTTCGGCAGGGCTGCTGCCCGACCAGATAGGCCAGAAGGCCCAGTGGCTTTCCTGAATCGCATTGGCCAGACCGAAGCTGCCTTGGTCGAGCGCTGGTGTGGAGATCCAGGGCTCCGCCGGGCGTTCCACACCCGGTAGGCTTTCGAATACAGCGGATAGCTTCACCACAAAGGGAAGACACATCGCCAGTGTCAATCCGCCAGCGGCTGTGATGTGCTTCCAGGCTTGCTTGGTGGCTGGTGCGGGTTGTAGGAACCAGACACAGGCTCCCGCGATCGCCAGGAACACTCCGTAGTACCAGTAAACAAGTGCGCTGGCGGCACCACAGAGACCTGTGAAGACGCTGAGCTTCAAGGAGCCTTCATCGCGTCGGATCTGAACCACGCCGGCCAAGGCGAACAGCCAGAAGACCAGCAGTGCTTGAGACAGCCTTCCGCAAGCCACCTCCAGGAGCAGAAACCCAGAGGTTTGCATACACAGGCCTGCCAGAATGGCGCCGCCTGTCTTTGCGCCGGCCACTCGAGCCAGGTGGTGAACCCCCATGGCGGTTGTGGACAATGTGAGCACTACGGCAAGGTTGAACCCAATCCTGGGCCCGAAGCTGTGGATCAAGGGGGCAAAGACAAAGGCATCGAGCAGGTTGTACTGGGCGATGGGGGCTTGCCCTGTAGGCAGGAAGTTCCATGTCCCGTGAAACGGATTCAGGCCATTGAGTATGGCGTGTCCTGTCCACCACGAAGCCCAGATGGTCCCTGCTCGATCGAGTGGATCCACGACGCCAATCAATGCATTGTCGTCTACCCAGGCTTTGCCGGTCAGTAGTAGGGCCACAGCAACATAGAGCACAACCACCAGGCCACGTCTTCGGGTTGCGATAGGGCTCATTTCACTCTTGGCCGGGTACGAGGCGTGTAGTTGAACGGCACATACAGCCACCGGCTCTCTTCAATGGGCCGTATTCTCCACGCCGCCGCCCGGTCTGAAACCCGTACCGGTTCTCCCCATAGGCTGTTGAAGAATTCCGAGAAGGTGGAAGCCCATTGCAGGCGGAGTTCCAGCACATATGCGCTGGGGTCCACTATGGCGTATTCATACCCATCATTGAGTAGTTGTGTGACATGTTCTGGCTGTACTTGTAGGCCGGTAAAGGTCCCGAGAGAGAGCTCCTGCAGAGCGGTGAGTATCGGCCGGCTCTCGATGTATGCCTGGTATCCCACAGGCCAGTGAGAAGGGATGTGGTCTCCGTCACCTGCGAGGATGGGCCTCTCATGGAGGGTTTGCAGCCAAAGGAGATGTCGAGAGGAGTCGTGTCCTGATGTGACAGGCGTGGTCAGAAGCGCACCATCGAGTCCCTGGTACACCCTGTCGTGGCTGTCCAAGGGGGCTTCCGCGTTCAAGGGGAGGTACTCGTTTCGCAACGGAATATCGATCAGCACAAACGCCAGAGCAGCAAAGGGAACCCAGCGTCCTCGCTTGCTCAGAGCATCGATCTGTAGTCCAGCCAGGATCAGGATCCCAGTGAGAAATACGAACTCCAACCTCTGCGGCCACCAGAACCGATCAAAGTAGGGAATCCAGTCGTAGAGCAGCAGATAGGGCAGGGGGATGAAGGTCGCTTCTTCGCCTTGGAATCGAAGATAGGGCCCCAGAGTCAAAACCCAGCCGGTGAACGCCAGGCCCAACCAGGTCTTGAAGTGGGTCACGCGGCTTTTGCATGCCCAGGCAGCAAAAACCAACACACCGATAGATACGAGCTTGGGCCGAAGTGGGTCTTCTTTCCAGAGAGGCCACAGGGGCCAATGGGAGAGATGAATCACATTGGCGAGTCCGAACTCACCACGGCCTTGTTTGACGTTCTTCATCCAGGTTTCTGGGGAGCGGTTCACCCCTGGAAGGTGATCAAACCGCCCAGCAAGCTCCAGAATGAACGGTGCGCACACCACAAGGGGTATCGCTGCGGCTGTACAAAGTTTGATCACCTGTGAGCGGCTGACTTCGCGAGCGTGAACCGCCAATAGAACCAAGCCGGCAAACCCGAGAAACAGGCCGTAGTACCAGTAGGTGAGGCTGGTGGCGGCGGCAGTGAGCCCGGTCCAGAGAACGGTCACCCAAGTGCCTCTTCCTTTGAGGATTTCGAATACGCCGGCCAGAGAGACAAACCAGAAGGCCAATAAGGCCTGGGCCAGTCGGCCATCACTGATTTCGTAGGCGAGGAAGCTCGATGTCATCAGGGCGATGCCCGCAATGCGTGCAGAGCTGTGGCTGGTGCCTGCAGTTCGGCACAGAAGCGCGAGTCCGCACCCACTGGCTACCAGAAAGAAGACGACTGTAAGGTTGTAGGCCAGAACCGGTGAAAACCAGAGAAACAAGGGCGAGGCAACCAGTGCGTCGAGGAGGTTGTACTGAGCCAGTGGGGCGACGCCTACGGGGTGGAAGTTCCAGCTCCCCTCAAATGGGTTGAGGCCATGGCTCAGGGCGTGGCCGACCCACCAGTAGAGCCACGCGGTGCCCGGAAGATCCATGGGCGCTGCATCGCCAATGATGTGCTTGGTTCCTTCCGGCCAGACTTTTACGGTAATCAACACAGCAGTCGCTGTGAGGACCACCAAGGTAATGGCCCACTCCTTGATTCGAGCCATCCCGGTTTGGGTGGGGGGTGTGTTCATCGAAGTCGGGCTCGGTCTTTTACAGGTCTATTCTTCCAAGCGTCTCGACCCGCTTGGAACGGTACATACACTTCTACCGGGTCTTCGATGGACTTGATTCGCCAGGCTGCACCGGTTTCTGCGATCACTTCAGGCTCTCCCCAGATGGACTCAAAGAACTTCATGAAGGTCGCAGTCCAGGCGTTTCGGTGTTCGAGGGGCATGGTTGTGGAATCCACTACTGCCCAGGTGTAGCCTGCCGCTCGCAAGAATTCGATGTCTGCTGGCTGGATGGAGAACGGCTGAGACTTGCCATGACTGAGCTTTGTCAGGGCACTGAGAACGGTGCTGGATTCCGCCCACGAATTGAACTCAACAGGCCGGTGCGAGTCGATTGTGTCACCGAGTCCAGCGAGGATGGGCAGATGGTGGTGAGCCTGAAGCCAGAGCTGGCGTTGAAAAGACTGAAACGGCGGCGTGGTGAGCAGTGCGCCATCGAGTTGGGCGTAGATCTCTGTGTCTATGGGCTCCATGGTGGCTGTGGGGACGTTCAGGTGATCGTTTCTCCACGGTGCATCCAGGAGCGGACAGAGGCAGAGGCCTACCAAGAAGGCTTTGGGTGTGTTTGGACGGGATTCCAGCCAGCGACTTAGCTCCAGTGCCGCGCAAATAAGAACGCCTGTTAGGGCTACGAACTCCAATCGTTGGGGCCACCAGAACCGGTCAAAGAAAGGCACCAGGTCATGGAGCCACAGACCGGGGAGCGGGATGGGTAGTGGCTCGGGTTTCGTCCAACGAAGATACGGCCCCAAGGTGATGACCCATCCAAGCCCGGCTACCAGAATCCAGGGCACTGTGTTTCGGGTTCGCCGGAAAAGCCCGATAGCTGCCAATGCCAGGACCGCCAGGGGAAGCCTCTTATCAGCGGGAGAGTAGGGTTCTTCCACGAGGGGCCAAAGGGGCCAGTGGGCGGTGTCTATCATGTTGGACAATGAAAACAGCCCGCGGTCCAAGCCGGGAAATCCACCTCCAGGTGTTGTGGTTCGGCGAACTCCGGGAAGCTCCGAGTAGTGGTTTGCCAGGTCCCAAATGGCGGGAATGCAAAGCAGGCCGGCGAGGGACACGGCGACCAGGATTGGCTTCAAGCGCTGGAGGCTCAGGTGCCTTCTCTCAGCCAACCCCAGGATGAAGGCAACCATGCCGAGAAACAGAGCGTTGTACCAGTAGGTATACGCTGTTGCGGCAAGTGCGAGCCCGGTGAAGACCCCCATCCAGATAGGGCTGTCATTCCGAGCCATGCGGAGTAGCCCCGCGAGTCCTAAGAACCAGAACGCAAGCAGTGCCTGTGAGAGTCGTCCTTCAGCAATCTCCAGTAAGAGGAAGTTCGACGTGCCGAGACCGATGCCCACCATCCATGCACCGGCTCGGCCTGCGCCTGCGACACGGGCAAGCAGGTGCCCGGCTGCAGCGGTGGATGCAATCGTGAATACACAGGCCAGGTTGAACCCTACACGGGGCCCGAACAGGTAAAGGCCCGGAGCTGCCAAGAAGGCATCGAGCAGGTTGTATTGGGAAAGTGCGGCCTGGCCGATGGGTACGAAGTTGTCTGTGGCCATGAAGGGGTTCTGGGCGCTTAGTAAGGCGGTTCCCATCCACCAGCTTGTCCAGATGGAACCGGCCCTGTCTGGGGTATCGCTTCCACCGATCAGGGTGTTCGACCACCAGGCCTGGTGGGTCAGGAGCAGGGCTCCGAACAGGTACACCCCGAAGATGGCAGCACAGCGAGTGGTGGTCTGCTTCATCGGGTTCGCCGAGCGCTCGACAGGGGGACCCATTTACCCTCGCGTTGATCGTCGGCCATTGCTTGAGTGCAGCGAGACTCGGCCTCACTCAGGTCCACAGCTGGGGTATCCGGGTGGAAGCGGACGAGGTGGTCTATGGGAGACCAGGGGCGTCTCCAGTTCGCATGCTGGGAGAGCGGGGTGGAGCCGACACCGGAAACCAGAAGCATGAGGAGTATCAGTACCGCTGGAGCCTGAGCCCACGAAAGGCGTTTCGGAAGGGGCAGTCGCTCCAGGGTTGCGCCAATGCAGACTCCCAGGAGAATGCAGAGGCCGGGAAGTAGCTGAGCCTGGAAGCGTAGGAAAATCTCCGCGAGTTCCAGTTGTCCTCGAAATGCCAACGCGAATGGCGCGACCGAAGCGACCAGCGCAAGCGCTGGGCCCCGTGGACGCCCGAGCGCAATCAGCGCGAAAAGAGCGCTTCCGATCCAAATGGGAATCAGCGGTCGCACTCGATTGTCGACAATGAAGCGCGTGTTCTTTGGGGGAAAGTCTGCGGGAGGCTCCAGATTGGCTTGCTGCGTGACGAACGCAACGGTGGCTGGCCATTCCAGGGGGGTGCTTCTCCCCCAGACAAATTCACCACCGTATTCATACGGTGGGGCATGGGTAGGGTCGGTAGAGCCTGCTTTGTAGAACAGGGGCCGAGCATCCATCTGTGACTCGAGAGACAATGCGTGTTCGGGGTAGGCCCATCTTCCGATTGGTGCGGACAACACGATAGGAATCAGCAAACAAGTCAGAGCCAGCTTGGGCTTCTGACTTGTCGAGGCGCGCCAGATACCGGCAAGGCCCCACGGAACCGCCCAGACGAGGCCGCGTACATCGACACAGAGTGCGAGCGCACAGGCTGTGCCCACCCACAACAGGCCCTTGGGGCTGGAGGATAGAAGCCCGCGGGTGGTCATGAGCCCTCCCAGCACCAAAACGGCTGTCATAAAGGGGTAGAACGAAAGCATTTTGGGAAGCAGACACATGGGTGCGAGTGCGAGCGCGATTCCGATAGCGCTGAGCCCGGCTGTGCGGCCAGCCAGCAACCTTGCCCATCCGAACAAGCCAAACCCCACAAGAACGGTAGCGAGTTGAGCGGCCCTTCGCAGTGCACCCAGGATCCCCAGAGGCTCGGCAAGAAACAGAGCGGGTAGCGCTGCGAACCGACTTCTTTTCGCGGGCCAGAGTTCAGAGTCCGACTCAAGGCTCGAGAGAATGCCCCAGCAATAATCCTGGAAGTCAGCACTGGTACTGGGGCCGCTCATATAGCGATCTGCCAGCCAGGTTTCGCTCGCAACAAGCAGCAAGCACCCAGACCCCACAGCCAGTACCCAGTCCGTCAAGGTCCAGTTCTGAGAAGTGTCCAGGTCCAGATTTGGCTTTCGCAATGGAGGTCTCCTCTGGAGATCCTACGTCAGTTGGAGGTGGCTGAGTGGGCTGGGGGTTTGGAGATGGGGTTTGTGAGGCCTTGACTGGATTGAGGCTTGATGTGCATCATGTGCGTGGCACCGGGGCTTTCCCGGAGAAATCGCATCACCACAGATTTGGGAAGGCCCACATGCGCACCTCTTCATTTACTTCAATTGTTTTGGCTTCTTTGTTCTTGGCTTGTGGAGGAGATGGGGAGGATTCCGCAGGGGACAGTCAGGCCGAGATGGGTGCTGAAAAGATCCAAGGTGAAGTCACAGATGTGGATGGGGCTGAGCTGGGTGATCCTCACTGGTTAGCGCAAGCCAAAGAGCGGTTCCCGGAGTCGCGAGCGTTCGGTCGTGAACAGAATGACGTGTGGCGACTGCAGGCTGGCCGGATGGTGGTTCGTCTCGATGATGCTGAAATCCGAATGCAGTACCGGGATGGCGATGATTCCGTAGGGGTCTCTTTGGAAAGCTGGGGGCGCGGGTCCAAGCAGAGTTCTGCGGAGCTATCGATTCTGGATGGACTGGCTGGGCCCACGGGTCAGGTGGATCGATTGAGCGCTCAAGGCAATGGCATTGAGCAGTGGTACCGGGGAACCCCCTTTGCGCTTCAGCAGGGCTGGACCATTTCTGATCGCCTGGCGGGGTCGGAGCTGTTGTCGCTTGAACTGGGCGTCGATGCGAGCTTTGTGGAAACCGATGGTCGAACCGCCTGGCTTGAGAGTGGTGGGGACTTGTTGGTCGAGGTGACAGGGCTGGTGGCTTGGGATGCGGAGCAGACGCGTCTCGATGCCTGGTTCGAGTCCGATGGAACAGACCTTTCCATTCGTTTGGACGACACGGATGCTGTGTATCCGGTGACCGTAGACCCCTGGTATTCTTCAGCCGGTACGGACATTCAGCACAATTACAACAACAACAACGAGTACGACAGTATGTCCAGTTTGACCG
>JAYZDK010000042.1:0-11627 GCA_036337845.1 Myxococcota bacterium
CACCCGCGCCCCGGCCCTCTGGCACCTCATGGAGCACTACAAGAAGGACCCGGGACAAGCCGTTCGGAATCAAATTCTGGAGGCACTGGATGCGACCTGTCAGACCGCCTCGAGAAACGTATACGAGATGGCGGAAGAGAACGATCTGGAAGGCGCCGCCACAACCTTGGTAGTCGCGCTCATCGGATTTGGACACCTATTCCTCGCCCACGTTGGGGATTCGCGTGCCTACATTCTTCGGGATGGAGTGCTGATGCGTCTCACAGAGGACCACACTCTGATCAACCACTTGATTCGCCAGGGAAAGCTTACTCAGCAGCAAGCCGTAAAGAGCCCCTACCGACACGTGATCACCCGGGCCGTCGGACACATGCCCAGCGTACAGGCAGACCTTCTCAGTACCGACTTTCACCCCGGCGACCGACTACTACTTTGTTCCGATGGGCTCACCGGCCCGGTAAAGACCCGCGAGATCCAACGCCTCCTTGGAAGCGGAGCCGCACCCGACGCAACCGAACTCCTACTCAAGGCGGCCCTAGACGGAGGCGGGCCAGACAATGTCTCCGTCATCGTGGTGGACCCAGAACACGGCGGTGAAGTAGACCTGATCGTGAAGCGAACCCACGCGATGGCCGGTTTGTTTTTGTTTCGCGACCTTCCCTTTACCGAACTCAACCGCGTCAGCCGAGTCGTTCGAGAATTGCATGTTCATGCGGGAGAGATGGTGGTGGCACAAGGAGCGCCCGGACGAACGCTGTATGCCGTCGTGAATGGCGAGCTACTCGTTCAGCTGGATGGGGTCGAAATCACAAGGTTGAAAGATGGCGACCACTTCGGAGAACTGGCGCTGACCGATTCTCAGCCCCGATCGGCCTCGGTAATTGCAGCCACGGAAGCGCACCTCATCGCAATCGATCGCGCGGAACTCGACACTCTGTGCAAACGAGAGCCGGAGCTCGGCACGCGTATACTCTGGAACCTGCTCAACGCGGTGAGCCATCGTCTGCGAGACACCACCGTGCGCCTGGCCAATCACGACCAGACCTAGTCGTTACCGACTTCAGCGCTCCAGCGAGCCTGGCTCAGTTCAGGCCCATTTCCGTGAGTAACCACTCCGAATCCGCCACATTCCTCAACATCCAGATCACAAAGCGAATGTCCACGTGAATCGTGCGCGTGAGGTCGGGATCGTACATCCAGTCCGCCGCCATGGCCTCGTAATTCCGGTCAAACACCAGTCCCACGAGCTCACCCTTCCCGTTCATGGTGGGCGACCCGGAGTTCCCGCCAGTGTTGTCTAGCGTAGTCAGGAAATTCAGTGGAACCGAGCGGCCTTGTTCGTCCGCCTGCTCTTTCACATTGGCGTCGACATTAAAGGGTGGAGCTCCTTCTTTGGCCAACATACCGCTCACCGTAGTCAACGGCTGGTAGCTCACAGCCTCGGAGGGTGAATAGCCCTTTACGTTCCCCACGGATACCCGCAGCGTTCCATTGGCATCCGGATAGAGGTCGCCCCCCTTCATCTCAATGAGAGCCTGCATGTAGCTGGGGCGGAGTCGAAGCATGGCGCCTCGAAAGCGATCTTCTTCAGCCCGTTGCTGGTCCACCCACCCCTCAATCGCTACCGCAAGCTGAATCCAAGGATCGTCTGAGGCTTCCATGGCAGCCTGATCCATCTTGAGCAGGGCCAACCGAGCGTCCTCCGCCACGTAAGCAGGCTCCGTATAGAGTGTTTCAATGGCCTTTTCGAGCCCGCCTTGTCCCTCGATCCAGTCAGCGATGGGAGCCACAGACTGGCCTTCGGGTAGCGACAGAATATGCCCGAGAACAATCGTCGCCAGATCCTTGTCAGCCGGCATGTACAACGAGCGTTGAATCTGCCGCATATTGTCTTCGATGCGTTGCTCATCCCGGGCCTGGTACCCTCTCCGGCGCTCGATATCGCTCTTTTCACGCTCCACAGAGAGCCGATAAGCGACTCGAGTGACGCGCAACAATTGCGGGAAGTAGCTGGTCAAACCAACCAGGCGGTCCCGCTGATAGGTCGCGAGATTGGACTCAATCTCATTCTGGAAATCCGTCAGTGACTTTTCATATGCGCGACGTCTCCGGCGGTCGTCGTCCACCCAATCCTGAAGCTCCTTGAACTCCGCCGCCTTTCGCTGAACAAGCCCAGACTGCTCGAAGTTCTCCAGCATGCCGCGATAGCTCTTTCGCTGGTTACCCAAGCTGAAGATGTAGTTCCCAATCTTCTTAGCGGCCTCGTCGCTCTGCTTTGCGTGAGCCGTCATGGATTCCATGAGCTCTGTGAAAAGTGCGATTCCTTCCGGATAGCGCACACTTTGGGCGTGAGCGATCTCCGCTGCACTTCGGTAGCGATAGGTGGCGCCCGGATAGCCTGCGATCAACACGAAATCACTCGGCTTCACCCCATCGGGCTGAACGGGCAAAAAGCTGGCAGGCTTGAAGGGCACATTGTCCTGAGCGTTCGCAGCGGCTGTCCCATCGGGGGACACATAGGCACGTAGAAACGCGTAATCACCGGTGTGGCGCGGCCACATCCAGTTGTCATCCTCTCCGCCGAACATGGCAACGCTCTCGGCTGGCACATTTACGATGCGGAGATCCTTGATTTCTTTACGACTGATGAGGCGGTACTCCAACCCCCCATAGAACTCGGCGATCTGGCAGCGCCTTCCAGGCTCCGTCTCACACTCGGCAATCACCTCTTTACGGGCCCGCTCCAGAGCCTCATAGCGATCCCCATCCTTTCTCACCTTATCGAGTTCATCATGAATGAACTCAGTCACATCTTCTACGGCCTCCATCACAAACAATCGAGCCGAAGGCCCTGCCCACAATTCTTCATCCCGTGACTGGGCGCTGTATCCATTGACCACAAGGTCTGTGTCGGCGGAGGATGCATATTGCAGATAACTGCGGGCACAGTGTGCGTTGGTCACCAACAAGCCGTCCTCTGAGACAAACGCCCCGGAACAATGACCGATCCAAACCACAGCGCCTAGAGGGCCAGTCTTCGGGTTGGCCAGGTCCTTGACCGCCAACTCCAAGCCCTGACTTTCCAAGTCGTCAGCGTAGTCCTTGAGTTGTTCAGGCAGCCACATTCCCTCGTCGGCCTGGGCCGGCGGGGCGAATAGGAGGGGGAGCAGTTGAAGCAGCATGTGGGAATCTCCTAAAGACAGACATTTCACCTATCCCGAGAGCGCCAAATCGCCACCGTCCCGTAGAATCCCGCAGCAATCAATTTCCACCCTGGCCCGTTCTAAGGCCGGATTCCAGCCCCAAAAAGCCTGATGCTCGCGAATAGAGTGAACGGGGGAGGCCCTCGAAACACGCGCCCCTGGCCTGTCCGGACTCACCGCTTCAATCCGAGGATCGATAGGCCTCTTGGAGACATTCCCCGAACGCCTCGATGGTTCGGTCGATGTCCTCCTCAGTATGTGCCGTCGACAAGAAGCCCACCTCGTATCCAGAGGGCGCGAGGTAAATCCCCCGCTCCAGCATGCCCTGATGCAGGGTTTGATACTTATCCATACTCTCGGAAGCGATAGCCTCTGCCGAGCGAGGGAGCGTCTCTGTATCGAGAGCTAGCCAGAAAATACTACCGGCTCGTTGCAATCGGACCGGCAGCGACAGACCAGCGGCCACCGACACAAACCCCGACTCCAGGCGCGCACCAAGTTGCTCCAAACGAGCCTGGCCTCCCTCGGCCTCCAATACCTCCAACGTCGCGAGGCCCGCACTCATCGCGACGGGATTACCACTGAGCGTACCCGCTTGGTAAACAGGACCGTCTGGAGCCAGGCTCGCCATCGTCTCTGCTGGCCCGGCAATGGCTCCCACAGGCATTCCGCCCCCAATCACCTTGCCCAGGGTAATGAGATCCGGATCCAGCCCGTTTTCGCGGGATACCAGCACGGAAGGTGTCCGGTAGCCCACAAGCACCTCGTCTGCGATGACCATTGCGCCGAGTTCACGAGACACCTGGCGCAGGTCCTCCAAGAACTCGGCTCTCTGTACAAGCAGGCCATTGTTTGCGGGAATCCCCTCGATGACCACCGCCGCCAGGCGGTCCCCCACCTTCCGCAGCGCGTCTACCGCACCCGTGGAATCATCCAATCCAAGAACCAACACGTCATTCGTGGCGCCCTCTGGAACCCCAGCGGAACTGGCCGTGCCAAAGGTGGCGAGCCCCGAGCCCGCCTTCACCAACAAGCAGTCCGAATGTCCGTGATAGCAACCCGTAAATTTGGCGATTACGTCTCGGCCGGTCTTGCCTCTCGCCAGACGTAGCGCCGTCATCACCGCTTCGGTACCCGAACTGACAAATCGTACCTGCCAACCCTCCGGCAAATCTTGAGACAGCCGAGCCGCAAGCCGAATCTCACTGTCATGGGGCATACCAAAACTCAACCCGCGCTTGGCCGTCTCCGTGACGGCCTCCACGACCTTGGGGTGCGCATGTCCAACCACCAGAGGCCCCCAAGACATGCAGTAGTCCAACAACCTGTTGCCATCTGCATCGGTAAAGTGGGAGCCCTTCCCCCGGACGGGGTAGATGGGCGCCCCGCCCACCGCTCTGAACGCTCGGACCGGGGAGCTCACACCGCCGGGCATCAGTTCCTTGGCCTTCTCAAACAACTTGCTCGAATTGTGCCTTTGCATCGCTTTGGCTCTCCTGCGTATCAGACCTAAAACATTGTGGGAATACACGGGAAAGTAGAGACACCTCCCGGTAGCTTGCCGTGAAAGCAATCGGTGCTCACCTCAAATCGCTGCCCGATTTCTTCTGAACTCACCGAGCATCCTCCTGCTCCCCACGGGCCTCGATGATCAGTTCCACCAGAGCCTCCGGATTTGGACGCGCCGCGACCAGTGGCTCAGCCAGTCCGTGCTCCCGTATGGCCGCTGCCGTAGTTGGACCCAGCGCTATGGGCACCGCCTCCAGACCTACACCCAATGCGCAAAACGCCTTGACCGCGGAAGGGCTCGAAAACACCAGAAAATCGGAATCCATTGCCAGGGCTGCTCGAACCGAATCCTCGGGAGCGGGGCGACTTCGATAGAAAGGCAACCGAACAACCTCATGTCCCGCGGCTCGGAGCGCATCAGGCACGACAGTCCGTGCGCCCTCGGCGCAAGGAAATAGGAAGTGTTGCTTTTCCTGCCCTTGTTGGCACGCGGGAAATTCGGACACAAATCCCTCCGAGGTACTTTCAGTGGCAACCCACTCTACCTGGAGACCTCGCTGGCGAATTTCTCGGGCGGTGGATGGGCCGATGGCAGCAAATCGCGTGGTCGGAGCCAAGGCAGTCAAGGAAACCCGACCCAGGAAAGCAGCCGCCGCCACTGTACTCGTCAACACGATCCAGCTATTCGCCCACAACGCCGACAATGCCGCTTCTATGGCTTCCTCACCCAGGGTGGCCTCCGTCTCAATCAACGGCGCTGCCACCACGCCGATGCCCGCACCCCGAAGAGCGCGAGCTTGCCGCTCCGCCACAGCCTGGGTGGCCGTCAACACCACACGTTCACTCGCAGCAACCGGCTCGTCTTTCCAGTGTTCTTCAAGGGAAGCCCAAACGGTCCTGGACAGCCCCATGGGGTCGCGACCACGAACCGTGACCCTCGCCGCGACCGGCGGTTGACCCGGACGCCAACCCCGGGAACCCAGGCAAGCGGAGAACACAAACTCCTCCCCCTCTTTGCGGACCCAAGCGCCCAACGGAAGATTACAGCCCCCCCCTACCTTTTGGAGCAGCCAACGTTCGGCTTCAACGGAGACCGCCGTTTCCTCGTCGTTCAGTGGCTCGAGCCAACCGCGAGTGACCGAATCGCCGTCACGGATCTGAAGCCCCAGCGCACCCTGACCCGGTGCGGGCACGAACACAGATGGGTCCAGCCGTTCCACGCTCAAATCGTCGGTGTCTAGCCCGAGGCGTCTCACACCTGCACTGGCCAACACCAGCCCATCGATACGGCCTTCTCGCAGCCGCTCCAGGCGTGTGGGAACGTTCCCGCGAACCTCTACCAGTTCAACCCCGCTTTCTTGCTCCGACGCCTGCAACTGCCGGCGTATCGAACTGGTACCAAGCCGCAGGCCATCACGAAGCCCAGCACCAGTCCCGGGAGTACCGTTGAGCAAGAGCAGGTCCGCCGGGTCTTCCCGGACAGGGATTGCTGCCAGCTCCAACCCGGGCGGTTGTTCGCTGGGTAGGTCTTTCAGGCTGTGTACTGCGACATCGATGCGGCCATCCAGAAGCGCCTGTTCGATTTCTTTGGTGAAGAATCCTTTGTCATCCAGCTTGGCCAGCGCCAGGTGCTGCAGCTTGTCGCCGCGAGTTTTTACAATCACCAACTCAGTGACAAGCTCATCCCCGTGAGCCTCCCTCAAGCGATCGGACACCCAGTTGGCCTGAGCCAGGGCCAGCCGACTCCCGCGGGTACCGATTCGAATGGTGGTGTTCATGAAGAGCCCCTCAACTCGCCCGCCTTAACCCGCAAGACGCACGAGATGGGTCGCGAATCCCCATGCCGAAGCGGACTTTCTGATAAGCATCGGTCCAGCGACCCTCTGAATCGCGGATGAGCAGAGGCTCTCGGGAATACTCCTGGCCTTGCCAGCCACACTCAAACACCGTGATCATCGCAGCCTGTGCTTTTCCGAAGACGACATCCTGCTGGCTGATCAACTTGAGACCGACGGCGTCAATCGCCTCCCGCGGTCGGGGGTCTGTCGCGGAGTGACAAAACACGAACCGACCGTGTTCACACAGAGAGCGGGCTGCCGCCTCGCAATAGTCGAACACACTCCCGTGAAGTTCCATCCGCGCTGCTGCCCGCTGTGGATGCGGGGAAACGACACCGGTTCCCAGCGGGAAATAGGGGGGTGATCCAGTGACGAGGTCATGGCTGTGCGTATCTGCTACCACTTGCCGATCTCGGATGTCCCCCCGTACCAGCTCCACCCGGGCGCCCAATCCGTTGTGTTCCACGGTGCGGCACGCCAAGCCATAGCTCAACTCCTGCACTTCAACGCCGCGTAGGCAGGATTCCGGAGCCATATTCCACAATGTCATCAAGCCCACTGACCCGATTCCACTACCAAGGTCCAGCAGATTCTTGGCCCCGGGCATCGCAGACGCCGCTACCCATGCAGTCACAAAATCGTCACTTGAGAACCGATGGCCGCGCTTGAGTTGCCAGATCCACCAGTCCCCAATCAACAGGTCCAGGGTTTCTTCCTGTTTCGTTTCGCTCAAGATTCAACCTGCTCCAATGCACATCCGGAACATCAGTCCGGCTACGAACCGCTTTGCAGCCTTGCCGCAATCAGCTCCGGCAGGCGTTCTTTCAGCCTCTCAATGGATTGATTCACTACCACACCCGCAGCCTTGGCATGCCCTCCCCCACCCGGGTCAAGCTCCTTCGCGAGTCGTGCGACGTCCACACGACCTCGTGACCGGAACGACAGTTTGGTGCGCTCATCACCCTTGTGAACCAGCAAGGCCGAGACCTCCACTCCCTCTATGTAGAGCAGCGACTCCACCACACCCCCAAGGTCATGGGCTTCAGCACCCACACGAGCCATCAAGGCAGGGGTGCAAGCGCCAAGGGCAAGCTGACCGGACACTTTGAACTCTGTGCCGTCTTGAATGGCCGCCGCAAGACGCATCCCTCCACGAGTGCGCTCCATCAAGACTCGAACTGCAATATCGGCATGGGGAATCCCCAAGGCCAACAAACGCGATGCCGCGATGTGCGTTTCAGGGCGGGTATTAGAATATCGGAACCCACCCGTATCGAAGAGAATACCGGCATAGAGCAACGTAGCCGCAGCGGTATCCAAACAAAGGGACCAAGCGTCCAACATCTCAAGTACCATCTGACACGTAGCCGGAGACTCCGCGTCTATCAGTGCGATGTCGTAGCCCTCGGAGACCGTGGTTCGATGATGGTCGACAATGGCCTTGGTGCTCGCCTGCTCGAACGCCTGCTCCACCGCTGGGGCGAGCCGATGCCGGTCGCCGTCCATGACCACCACCATGGAATACACCGGCTTCACGACATCGTCGGCTACCAATTGGTCCGTGTCTGGAAGCCACGCATAGGCCGGAGACGCCACGCCTGCTACGTCCACTTCAACACCCCAATGGGTCCTCAACACACGGGCCAGTGCCAAACTTGCACCGAGCGAATCGCCATCGGCATCCTGTGGCCCAGTCAACAATACCCGGCCTTCTGCGCGTACCAGTTCAGAGAAACGTTCAAGTAGCGCAGGCTGAAGGGTGCTCATGAGTCGATGTCCTTGGATTCAACAAAAGGTGCACTCCCTAACGGGCCATTGCCGCCTCGGCGACCCGCATACCCGCAGCAGGACGGCTGGCCCTAACCAACGGGAAGCAATAGAAGGACCGCCGCTGGAGACTACTGTGACCGATACCACTGAGCCGAACCAAGAACCGACCTCTTCGGAAGAAGAGACTGACACCAACCCTGCACCTGAAAATGAAGAGGTTGTTGTCGAGGGACAAGCCGAACCCGACGCGGGTGACGCAGACCCTGTGGCCATGAGCCCAGCGGAAGACGAGGCCTCCGCCGAGGCGCTCGACCATGACGACGAAACAGCGTCAGTGGACGATGACGGAACCGAGTCGGAAGGAACGCGTACTGACTATCGTTCGGGTCGCCGATTCGACGAATTTCCGATCAGTGACGAAATCATCGAAGGCCTACACTCGCTCGGCTACGAGGAGGCCACTCAGGTCCAGGCGTCTACCATCGAGCCCGGAATCGCGGGCCGCGACCTCCTGGTTCGCGCCAAGACCGGTACCGGCAAGACCTGCGCATTTTGTGTACCCCTTATCGAACGACTCGAAGAGGGAGGTGGGTACCCACAGGGCATCATCCTCTCCCCCACCCGTGAACTCGCCACTCAGATAGCCGAGGAGTGTGCGGGTATCGCCCGATATAAGAACCTAAGGATTCTGGCCGTGTATGGGGGCGTCGCCATGGGCCCTCAAGAAGACGCGTTTAGAGAGGGCGTAGACATCGTAGTCGGCACACCCGGCCGCGTTCTCGACCACATCCGCCGAGGCAACCTTGACCTGTCCAAGACCAAGGTGAGCTGCCTGGATGAGGCCGATGAGATGCTCTCCATGGGCTTCTACGAAGACGTCAACAACATTCTGAAGGCTGCAGGTAAACAAGCGCAGGTGCTTCTGTTCTCCGCCACGGTGGAAGAGCGGGTGAAGCGCTTGGTGCAGGCCCACCTCAACGATCCAGTGGACATCATGTTGTCGACAGACTCCGACAAGGTGGAGGGAATCGAGCACATTCTCTATGAGACCACGCCCGACTTTCACCGGGTCCGGGCACTGTTGGCCATCATTGATCAAGAAGAGCCGGGATCGACCATTATTTTCTGCAACACCCGGGAAGACACCTCCACGGTCACCAGCTTCCTGTCTCGACAAGGCCTGGATGCCCAACTGCTCTCCGGGGAGCTTCCCCAGAAGAAGCGAAACCAGGTAATGAATCAAGTGAAGTCGGGGGCGATTCAGTTTCTGGTAGCAACAGATGTGGCGGCCCGAGGTATCGACATCTCCGACATCACCCATGTGGTGAACTACTCCCTGCCTGCCGATCCACCGGTCTACATGCACCGAATCGGCCGTACTGGACGTATTGGCAAAAAAGGGAAGGCCATCTCGCTTGTCGGCGGCCCCGACCTCGCCACCCGTAATGTCCTGGAAAACCAGTTCGATATCCAATTCAATGAAAAGCCTCTTCCCACCAAGGAAGAAGCGGCCGAACTCCGGGTAAAGCGGCAGGCTGCCCGTTTGGAGGCTGCGGTCGGCACCACCGCGTTTGAAGCCTACTTGCCCCTGGTGGACTCACTGAATGCCCGCGAAGATGGCAAGCGCCTACTGGCAACGGCGCTGCGAATCTTTTTCCAATGGGATCGCGACGAACGAGCCAAGGGTTCTGTAGATACGCTAAGCGCACTCTCCGAGGCCAGAAATGAGCAACGAGGCGGACGTTCCCGCGGTGGCCGGGGTGACGGCCGGCGAGACGGCGGACGTGGAGAGGGCCGGCGAGACGGCGGAGGCGGACGTCGCGGCCGAGGAGGATCTGGCGGACGCAATCGGAACCGCCAGGGAGACTCGGGTTCCGGACAAGGAAAGCCAGACCAACAGAAGGCCGCAACCGCTGCACCCCAAGACGGTGGTTCCACGGAAGCGAGTTCCGGAGGCGGCGAAAAGAAGAGGCGCCGTCGTCGTCGCAGACGTAGGCCCAGCAATGGTGGCGGCGACGCTTCCTAAGCGCGTCTCTTAGCTGCTGCCCTCCAAGAAACTGGAAGCAAAAGCGCACTGCCGAGCCGACTCGGCCTCTTCCACGGTCAGAATCTCGGAATCAATCAGAATCTGAAATTCGCGCTGGATGTTCGTGCCGCACAGGTACGTACCGTCCGTGTTGATCGTGTATGGGATGCCAGCCTCCTGGAACGTCGCCAGCACAAATCGGAAGTCCTCCAGGTGACGAACCGCACGAGTACGTAGGTTGGACGTAGGACACAACTCCAACACCACCCCACTGTCCGCGAGCATCTTGGTCGCTTCCGAATTGTAGGCGGCTCGCACACCATGCCCAATCCGACTGGGCTTCAACTCCCGCAGCACCGCCATCACGCCTTCTCCGGACGTGGCCTGGGTTTCGCCAGTGTGTACAGTCGTCCCCAATCCTGCCTCGCGGGCTCTCCCGAAGATTTTTCCGTATTTTTGGACCGACTCTGTCAGCTCCATTGGCTCCTTTTCAGTGCCCGCAAGGTCAATACCAATCACACCCCTATCCACGTACTTGATGGCCTTTTCCAGAATTTTCTCGTTCTGGTCCGGCGGAAACTCCCTTGCCAGACAGAAGATCAACCCCGCCTCAACCCCATACTCAAGACATGCCCGGTCCATCCCTCGAATGGTCGCGTGAATGATGTGATCGAGGTCTCGCTCACCTCCGAGGTTTCGTTTCATGGGATTGAAGCGCAGCTCAATGCGGGTCACCCGTGAACCTCGGTACTCCTTTCCAATGATTTCGTATACCGACCTCTCCATCGCTGCCGGGCTGGACTGGATTCGTTCGGTCCACGTATGCAGAATCGCCAGGTACTCCTCAAGGCTGTGGACCTTTCTCGGGTCCGCTGTAATCAGGTCCACAAACTCCCAATAGTTTTTCACCGGTAGCTTCAATCCCTGTTCATGTGCGATCGCCCACATGATGTGGGGAGCGACCGAGGCACCGACATGAATATGGAGGTCACAATAGGGCTGTGTTGGTTTCATAGGTGGACACCCAAGTTGATCCACTATGCCGACACCGGCGATGGAAGGCAATGCCTGACGGACAGACTCCCCCCTGTCTTCCTAAAGACTCAGCGCCTAGGAGGAAGCGTCTTCCTGTTCCTCGATCTGGGTCACCAGGTGCTCATAGGCGTCCTCTACCGAGTCGCTGATATGGAACAAGTCGAGGTCCTTAGCGGAGATTGTGCCCCATTCCACCATCTTCTGAACGTTGATCACCTCGGACCAGTAGTCAGGCCCGTACAGCAC
>JAYZDK010000043.1:0-10063 GCA_036337845.1 Myxococcota bacterium
CTTGCCGTTGCGCGCGGCCAACACCAATAGCGGCGCCGCGATCATCCATCCTGTCTTCATGGACTCGCCTCGATTTCCGGACTGGTAGGCAGATGGGGTTGAACCACGGGCATCTCAGTCCCGGAACCGGCATCCGACTCGTAGTTCTCATAGAGCTGGCAGTAGGTGAAGCACTGGTAGAACTGCACATTCCCGTTGATGTCCGAGAAGGGGTAGCAGTTGAACCCGGATGGGCAGTCCGCATCCGACTCGCAGGTCACCCCGCAGTATCCATACCCGGTGCAGTAGTTCCCATTGCCACCGCAGTCGAAGTCGTCGTTGCACGGATGGCAGTAGTAGCCCCCCGCCTCATAGCACTCGCCCGATACCGAGTTGCAGAACTCCTTGAAGCCACAGTCTCGTCGCGTGTCCTCACAGGCCCCGGTCTCGCAGCTCGCAGCCTCCACGTCACAGGTGTCGCCCGGATAGCAGTCATCGGCTTCCGCGCAGCCATCCGCACAGCGGCCTTCCGAGCAGAACTGCTCCATGCCGCACTGTGCCGAAGTAGAGCAGCCAACCACCGTACAGGTGCCCTCCACACAGACCGAACCGAACTCGCAAGCCACCTCTTCCGAACACTCCGGAGCATTGCGCTGCCCCGAACAGGCCACCACCAACAACAGAATCAGGAACTTCATTCTTCCTCTCCCTGTGTCGCGCCCACAGCCAGCAAGGTGTATTTCACCTGCACGTACCACTGTGAGGGAGGGATCTGGTCTTCCTCGAACCGAATGGCGTTGCGCTCCGAAAGGTAGACATAGTCTTCGCCTCGGATCAGTTCGCGCTCAAAAGACTCGGTATCGGCATCGCTATAGAGAGCAGCCTTCAGGGTGTTCTCGTCGGGTCGGCCAGACAACTCGAACTCCAAAGACAAACCGGAGAGTACCAGGCCGAGTTGCTGGGCAATCGGAGAGAAGTCCTCATCACAAATCGACTCCACAACACCTTCCGTGCGACTCGCGGCATGCACGTAGCGGGTGCCATAAGACGCAGCGCCATTGGCGGAAGAGCACGAAGGCTGGCCAGGGAACTCCGGCGCCTCGCTACCCACCACAGCCGAGATCTTGAAGAGGTTGTGGTCCCGATAGGCGGCCTCTCCCTTCACCTCGGTCAGGTCTCTCAAGTAGACATCCGCAGACAAGGGAGAGTTGTCGTCCTCATCCGAGAGGAAGATGATGTTCAAGTTCGCTTCTTCTCGAACAAACCCCGCCGTCGTGGTGGACAAGAGAGGCTCGGTCAGCGCAAGACGGGCCGCTTCGAGGCCCATTTCAATACCGGAGCCTGTGATCCCCACTGCCACCATCTCCGCAAAGATCTCCGATGCCCCCGCGGTGTCCGGCCGCAGGATGAACACCTGGTCGTTGAGGGTAAAGGCCTCCCCCAGCTCTACCGCGTTCTCCACGCCACCGTTGACGCTTGGGTCACTGGAACGGGCCAGCACCAGGTAGTCCCCGGCGGCAACATGCGTCGATTCCGGAACCACAAACTCGTTTCTTCCGGAGTCCTTCAAGGTGCACCCGCTGAAGTCCAAAGTCTCGTCGCTGACGTTCTTCAGTTCCACCCATTCCCCGAATACGTCGTCTACCTTGGAGGGGTCTGCCAGAAACTCGGTAATCACCACATCACCGACAATCGGTCCTCGCGGAGGAGTGGGGCCGGTGTCTGCAGGTTCTCCCGTGTCCGTGCCCGCTCCCGTATCCACCTCGGTATCAGCCATGGGAGGCGCAGCCTCCTCACACTCTGGATTGTCCGCTCCCGGAGTACCCAGGTCTCCATCTCCGTATTCACTCTGTGCCGCACACCAATAGCCAGCAGCGTCGTTGTAGCTTGGATGCAACCGGTCCGGGTTCAGGGAAAGCGCAGCGCCCTGAGTAAACGGCCAGTCGGAGTCGTAGACCACACGGTCTACCTCTCGGCCCAGCGCATCCAGGAAGATAATCTCGTCGTCTCCACCCACCAGGCGGCCCTTGAACTTGTCATCCAGGGTATCCGTGGTGACCACAGCAATCTGGTAGTCGACATCGACACCCTGGAAATACTGGATGAAACTCTCGAAGTTGCTCGCCAGCTTGACTTGTTCTTCGATCATCGAGCAGGAGTTGTCTACGACCAGCAGGACATCCACAGTGTTTCGGCTGTTCTGCTGAAACGTGTCTGTCTGCTGCTGCGTATAAAACTCATACTCGGTACAGCTACTTGCCAGGACCAGTCCCAGCAGCGATATCAGTCGTGGCACGTGTTCAGTCTCCAACCGAGGCAATAGCGGTCAGACCCGGAGCCACGGCCAACATGAGGCGGTCCGCGAGGTTCGGAGTCTGAGCATTCCAGTGAAAGTTACTGTAGACCAGTTGCCCGGCCCCGATTTCCATGGAGATCAACAAGGGAACGTTCTGAGCGGTCCCGTAGCCGTCCGAGGCCGAGAGGCGGTACTCCACGTCTCCACGCAGGATCACATCCACTCCGTCGCCAACCTTTTCCATGACCGTCCAGTTGCTGTAGTTGTAGTCGAGCGTGACCTCGTCTACTCCCAGCGCTTGGGCCACACCCTCATCCACTACCTGGGCCTGGACCTTGCCGATACGACCCGACTGAGCCGCATCATGGGTACCCTCGTCCTGGCCAAAGAACTGTACCTTTTCCGGCCAGATGGCCTCCACAAGGTCATAGGTCCAGTCAGAGATGAACAACAAGCCTCCGCGGTCCACAAAGCGCTCGATATTCTCAAGGGCCAACGGGTCTGACACCAGAGCGTTGTCTTCATTGACTCCGTTGTACTCGTACTCTCCCCACCCCCGAGCACCCGAGTTCAAGAAGACCGCATCGTATTGAAAAATGTCGCCCGCGCTGTCATCCGTTCCGACAAACAGGGTCTCTTCCTTCAACACGTTGGTTTCCGGGTCGATCTCGGTGTCGTAGGAGGCACAGCAAATAAAGCCTTCGTAGACCTGGTAGGTCACCAGCAATCGGTCGAGGTTCTCCGCCATGTTGTCAAAGTCCCCAGCCACGAGCGCGATGTCCCGAATAGGCTGAGCACGAATCTCGTTCTCGGTACACCCCACTCCTGCCAACAGGAGCCCCATCGGTGCCAGGAGGAAGGGCCGGAAAAGTCTTGCGTTGTTCGATGTCATCAAAATCCGCCTATTCCAGAACCATGGAGGCCTGAAGGTAAATGTAGGACTTCGCGACGTTCTCCTGGTAGCGCGACTCTCTCAACCCGAACTCTCGTCCCTCGATGAAGCTGTACGCCGTAAAAGAGACCGGGCCGGCCTCAAGTGCCGACAGCTCTGCGGCCGTGTAGGTGTGCACCCCATCATCCCAGGGAATGCTGCCTGCAAACCCACCCTCACCGGTTTGCTCCAGCGTACCGGTAATCGACGTAGAGAAAATCGCTGTGGGATAGGTCTGGGCCGGAGTCCAGGTGTAGTCGAAGTCTTCTGCCCGAAGCTGGGTGTAGTTCCCACAGAGCTCCGGAGAGATGAGGTGCCAGTCGGCCGGCACAGTGGGCTGCACATCCTCCACCAACTCCTCGGGAAGGCCTTCCGGGTCCCCTTGCAGGTGCAGGTCGTACATTTCATTGGGCACGTAGTCCGCCATGGTCAGGCCCTCGCCCGCATACCAGACGTCCGCGGTTGCCGGGTCCACCTGCTTGACTAGGGTGACCACGTTGGAGTTGGACTCAAGCCAGACATAGTCCCCGGCCGAAACCGTTCTCGGCGATGGGCAGTCCATTTCCTCTGCTGGCGGGGGAATGGGGTAGACCCCATTGTTGTCATAAGGCTGGGGGCCATCTCCCGGTGGTGGAGCACTGCCGCATGGGGGGTCCAGCGGTATCACAAAGCTCGCTGAAGCCCGAACCCGCTCGTAAAGACTGCAGTCCTGATTGTCGATACCTCGAACCACGGTGAAAGAGAGCCCCACCATCACATCTTCGAGATTCACATCACCGCCCACGACCTCGAATGCATCTTCCACCAGGACGCCCTCGCCTCCGGTTTTGATCAGTACATTGCGAGGCCCGAGCGTGGCCGCATTCGACAAGCTCATCCGACCCCAGAGGTTCTCGGCATCCAGAACCGTGATCATGTCCACAGAAATATCGTGGGTCACGCCCACATCATCCAGAAACTCCAGTTCGGTGAGGTCCTGGTCGAAATCCGTTGCACGGCCGAAAATCGTGAACTCAACCGTGGAGCCCTGAGCGGCCTCAGCGGGGTCAAACACCGCCCCAATCCCTACGCGGTCCACCACAAACGCATCATGCATCGTGACGATCTTGGGGCCATCTTCGGTATAGACATCTCGAGCACCCGGCGCTGAATTCGAGCCGATGGCGATGCTGGCAGCCGCAAAGGTGTCGGAGTACACCGTGAACTCCAGAACATCGATTCCCGGACCAAAGGACACCCAGGTCCGGCCCGCAAGCCATTGGGTGTTTTTACCCTCAAGCTCCACATCAAGGCTCTCGCCAATTTTGCCGTTTGCCGGGGTAATCGTGAACGAAGACTGAACCAGGCGGAATGCGTCTTCGAGCACCACCTCATTGCCTTCAATCTCAAGGGTCACATCTCGGGGGCCGGTCTCGGCTTCCTCGGAAATGACCAGGTCCACCAGGGTCGTCCAGCTATCGGTCACCGTCACACCGGTCACCTCCACTCCCTCTCCAAAACCCACATCGATTGCGTCCTGACGAAAGCGGCTCTGGCTGGCCTGGATCGCTACCCGCACCTCGGTGCCAATCCCCGCCTGAGGCGGGTCCAGTGTGAACGCAGCCTCTACTTCCACGGCCGAGTCCGAATTGGTCTCCCCCTTGTCTCGGGAACATCCTGCCACCAGCACGGAAACGAGCAGGAGCGGTATCAAAGCGAAAGCCGGACGAATGGACATGGTGCCTCCACGCAAAGCGGACCTTTCCCCAGGCGATTGGGGCGCGGAAAATATAGCCGCGACAACCTCACCCCGGCAACGCGAGAAAGGGCCTATTTTCATGCCCTTGGCCTCAGCGACCCGTGCTCAACCGCCCAAAGATGCCGCTGCCACCCTACAGAACGGCAGTAATGCAGACGGCAAAAGCCCAAATGCAAGGATGGCAACTGCCACCAGAGACAGCACAACTCGCGTCGCCCGGCTCACTTCCAACACCTTGCCTTCACCCGGCTGCATGTACATCAACACGATGGGACGCAGGTAGTAATACACCCCGATAGCGCCCGAAATCGCCCCAATGACCGCCAAGCCGACGAAACCCTCGTGCACAGTAACCATGAACAACTGGAACTTGCCGACAAAGCCCACCGTCGGCGGGATACCCGCCAAAGAAAGCAGCGAGAGCGCCAAAGAGGCCGCGAGATAGGGATGGCGCTGAGCCAGGCCCGCCAGGTCAGAGAGTTCGGTGGTATCCCGCTCTTCACTTCCCATGAGCCCCAGCACCGCAAAGGCCCCGAGAGTCATGATGGTGTACGCCGCCAGGTAGAACAGCAGCGCGGAGGCCGGCTCTGTGTTGCCACTGCCATCGGCCGCCACCAGAGCCATCATGGCAAACCCTGCGTGGCCAATGGAAGAGTAGGCCAGGATTCGCTTGAGGTCGGTCTGCACCAAGGCAGCCACATTTCCAACCAGCATGGTGAGCGCACAAAGAATCCACAGGGGGCACACCCACTCAGTACTGCTTCCAAGAAAACCCACGAGCAATACTCGGCCAAAGGCCGCAAACGAGGCGGCTTTGACCCCGGAGGCCATGAACGCAGTGACGGTTACCGGAGCACCTTGGTACACATCGGGGGTCCACATGTGAAACGGTACTGCCGCCACCTTGAACCCAAAGCCCACCAGCAAGAGCGCCATACCCGTGTAGAGCAAGGCTCCCGCTTCTCCCGCAGCCACTGTGGCCTGAACACCGTCCAGACCGGTGGTGCCCGTGGCGCCATAGACCAAGGCGATTCCATAGAGCAGAAGCGCCGAGGAGAAGGCCCCGAGGATGAAGTACTTGAAGCCACTCTCCACCGAACGAGAGTCCTCTCGCTTGATGGCCGCCAGCACATAGACAGCGATGGACATGATCTCCACCGCCACAAACATCATCATCAGGTCGTTGCCTAGCGCGAGCAACATCATGCCCAGCAGCGCAAATAATATGAGCGCGTAGTACTCCCCCACCTTCACGCCAATGCTCTGGAGATAGTCCGGAGACAGCATCACCACAATCAAGGCCCCAGACACCAGGAGCACGTTGAAGAAGGCGCCGTAGGCATCAAAGCGAAGCATGCCGGAGAACGCTGTCGCCGCCCCCTCCGATGGCCCAAGCACCAGAAGGCCCAGAGCAAACATCAAGGTGATGCCACTGATACCGGCCTGCAGCCAGCGGTCGGTCGGCCGCACCACAGCCTCAATCAACATCACGGCCATCGCCCCCGCAAACACCGCCAATAGCGGCGCCATGCGGAACAGGTCGGAGGCCAGGCCAACAGGCACGGTGTAATCGCCAGTAGTCATGGCGCTTGCCCCCCAAACATCTTGAACGCCGACATGGGCTCCATGTTCGACTGCATCAAGCCCAGGATGCGGTCTACCGAGGGCTCGAGCACAGCCAGGAAGGGTCCGGGCAGGACTCCCATCACCACAATCATCACCAACAGCGGCACCAGATAGGTCCACTCTCTGCGAGTGAGGTCAGGCAGGTCCGCATTCTTGGGATTGTTCTGAGGCCCGTAGAGCACCCGCTCCACCATCCACAACATGTACACCGCACCCAAGACCACACCCGTGGTCGCCCCCATGGTCATCCAGGGACTGCGCTCAAAGCTACCGAGCAACACCAGGAACTCCCCGACAAAGCCGTTGAGCCCCGGCAGACCGATTGACGAGAAGGTCACCAGCATCAGCACGAATGCGTAAGCCGGCATGACCGAGGCGATGCCACCGTACTCGGAGATCTCCCGTGTATGCCGGCGCTCATAGAGAACCCCAACCAGCAGGAAGAGCGCACCGGTAGACAAGCCGTGGCTGAGCATCTGGTAGATACCGCCCGACCAACCCATGGTGTTGAAGGCAAACAAGCCGAGCATCACGAAACCCAAGTGGCTCACCGAGGAGTAGGCCACGAGCTTCTTGATGTCGTCCTGCACCATCGCCACCAGCGCACCATAGATGATGCCAATCACGGACAGGCCGATGAACAAGGGTGTAAAGGCCACCGTGGCATCGGGGAACATCGGCATGGCAAAGCGCACAAACCCGTAGGTACCCATCTTGAGGAGAACACCCGCCAAGATGACCGAGCCTCCTGTAGGCGCCTGCACGTGCGCATCCGGTAGCCAGGTATGCAGCGGCCACATGGGCACCTTGATTGCAAACGCCAGAGCAAAGGCCCCGAAGAGCCACATCTGGGCATCCCGCGCAATCCCGATACCGTAGTAGTCGGTAACCAACGCCGAGTACTCCCCATACACATCCATGTGGAGGCGGTAGAGCCAGATGATGGCTACCAGCATCAAGAGGGAGCCCACCATGGTGTAGATGAAGAACTTGATGGTCGCGTAGATGCGGTCTTTGCCACCCCAGACTCCAATCAGGAAGTACATCGGGATGAGCATGAGCTCCCAGAACACGTAGAACAGAAACAGGTCCATGGCCGCAAAGGTGCCGATCATGGCGGCTTCAAGCACGAGCATCCAGCCTAAGTAGACATGGAGCTTCTTCTGTACGGCGGGAGTCGCCGACAGCACCACCACAGGCCCCAGAAAAGTGGTGAGCAGAATCAACAGCAAGGAGATGCCGTCAATGCCCAGGGCGTATCGAATCCCGAACTCGGGGATCCAGTTCACGCTCTCAGCAAACTGAAAGGCTGGGCCTTGGGGGTCGTAGCCGTGCCAGAGCAGCAAGGAGAGAGCAAACGTGACGAGCGTAGCCAGCAAGGAGAGCGGCTTCGCTTCACGGTCGTCGACCACAAAGCAGAGCAGTCCCGCTATCAGCGGCAACAACACAAGCATGGATAGCAGGTGGCTCAAGCGATCATCCAATAGCGAAGAAGAGAATGAGGAGTGCGCTTCCGATGGCGAGCGACAGGGCATAGCCCTGGGTCTGGCCTACGTGGAAGGTGCGAGAGTAGAGGTTGCCAAGCCAGCGAGCCCCTGAGGCGACTCCATTGACCAGGCCATCGATGATGCGCACATCGACAATGGCCCACAGCACCTTCCGTGAGACGCGGTAGATGGGGCTCAGTAGAATCGCCGCGTAGATTTCGTCGACATACCAGAGGTTCTGAGAACCCTTCACCAGCTTCTCCGGGATGGGCAACGCCTTGCCGCCAGCGCCGTAGATCTTCCAGGCGATGCCTACCGAGATAGCGATGGCCAGCAGGGTAATGCCCATGAGCGGGAACTCCATGCCCCCGTGTGCCGGAGGTGCAAGAGCCTGCTGTGCAGCCTCGAGGCTGGGCTCCAGGAAGTGATGAAGCTTGCCATACCCAGGCAGCCAATGCGGCAGGTTCAGCAAACCACCAAACACCGAGAGCACTGCAAGCACCACCAGGGGAATGGTGATGACCGCTGGAGACTCGTGGGGGTCGCCGTGGTGGTCATCACCGTGGTGGTCATCGCCGTGGTGGTCATCGCCGTGGTCAGCGTGTCCGCCACCGCGGTACTCCCCAAAGAAGGTCATGAAGTACAACCGAGACATGTAGAACGCCGTCATCACCGCCGTCACGAACCCAATGGCCCACAACACAGTAGGAAGCGGGAAGGACTCGCCGAACAGCGGCACCTGGGATGCGGGTGTGGAGAACGTCAGCCAGAGAATCTCGTCCTTTGAGAAGAAGCCCGAGAAGCCCGGCACACCGATAATGGCCAGGTACGCGGCCGTGAATGTCCAGAAGGTCACCGGCATGAACTTCCGCAGTCCACCCATGTTCCGCATGTCCTGCTCGTGGTGCAGGGCGTGAATGATCGAGCCTGCACCCAGGAACAAGAGCGCCTTGAAGAAGGCATGGGTCATGACATGGAAAAAGGCCGCCGTGTATGCACCCATTCCGGCTGCCATCACCATGTAGCCGAGCTGGGAGACCGTGGAGTAGGCCAGCACCTTCTTGATATCGAACTGACTGAGCGCAATCGTGGCCGCCACAAGGGCTGTCAGGGCACCCACAAGGGCGACGACCCCCATGGCCACCGGGGCCAGGATGTAGAGGAAGTTCAGCCGACACAACATGTAGACCCCTGCGGTCACCATGGTCGCGGCATGAATCAGCGCAGAGACCGGAGTGGGGCCGGCCATCGCATCGGGCAGCCAGACATACAGGGGAATCTGAGCCGACTTTCCTGTAGCACCCCCAAAGAAGAGCAGCGCAATACCCGTGGCCGCAAGCCCTCCGACACCCCCGAGCAGCCCCGGGTGGTCATGGAGCACTTGCCCCAGCTCGGTAAAGTTGATGGTGGCGTGGTCGCCCAAGGACCAGAACAACCAGAAGAGACCCAGCACAAAGCAGAAGTCGCCCACCCGGTTCGTCACAAAGGCCTTCTTGCCGGCCACCGCGTTGGCGGTGTCCGAGAACCAGAAACCAATCAAGAGGTACGAGCAAGCCCCCACGCCTTCCCAGCCGACGAACATCAGCAGGAAGTTGTCGCCCATGATCAAGAGCAACATCGAGAAGACGAACAGGTTCAGGTAGCAGAAGAACCGCCAGACCGAGTCCTTGTCCGAATCATCATCCATGTAGCCGATGGAGTACACGTGGATGAGAAAGCCCACCCCCGTGACCACACACATCATGGTGGCCGCCAAGGGGTCGGCCAAGAACCCGATGTCGGCCTGGAAGTTACCCACCCCAATCCAGGTGTACAGCGTGTGATGCAGGCCGTGGCCTTCACCGTGGTGCCCCAGGAGCGAAAACAATGTGGCGAACGAAATCAGCGCAGACCCGGCCACAGCCGCCGAGGCAATCGCGCCGGTCACGTTTCGAGAGACCCGCGAACGCAGCAGCCCGTTGACCACCGCTCCGAGAAGCGGCAGTGCTGGCACAAGTGGGAGCAGA
>JAYZDK010000044.1:0-10611 GCA_036337845.1 Myxococcota bacterium
GCCAATCAGCGGGGCGGCCGAGACAACATCACGGCCCTGCTGGTTCAGTTTGAGGCCACCGATGAGTTCGTAGAGAGAACGGAATCCGAACCCGCACCCGACCACATGAATGCGCTACGCCGATGTGAGTTGTTCGTCTTCTGCACCTGGCGTGAACTCGCCAAGGTCGCCAACGCCTGCCATGTACGCGACCTGCCCCCCGGCTCCCTCATCTTTCGCGAAGGAGACTCCTCGAGAGAGTGTTTCATCGTGTACCGAGGACAGGTGCGCCTGAAGCGCTCCGGCACCACATTCGCTGAAATCGGAGAATCCGGTCACTTCGGAGAGCTGTCACTCATCGATACGCCGATACGACACGCCACAGCCATCGCCATCACGCCTGTCCGACTGCTGGTGCTCTCTCATGGAGACTTCCATCGCCTACTGCGAGACGATACAGCCCTGGCGGTCAAAGTCAGCTGGCGGCTGATGCAATACCTGGCCCGGACCCTGCGCTCTACCATGCGACTAGTTCCCCAGACTCCTGGGAAAAAGCAGTAGCCAACGACTCAGATGATTCGTTTTCCGAATCGGTCCGTCCGGAAACGCAGTCGGAAATCACCCATCACCGGATTGCCATCACAGGTGTCATAGGACAACCAGACCCAGATCGCCTTGCCCTTGATCTGATCCCGCTCCACAAATCCCCACATTCGAGAATCACGAGAATTGTGGCGATTGTCGCCCATCATGAAATAGGAGTCCTGCGGCACGGTTTTGGGACCCCAATTGGCCTGCAAGGGCCGGCTGCCTGGATCGCTATGAAGCACCTCGTGAGCCTCTTCACCGAAGGTCTCCAACGAACGCCTCAGGCTCATGGCATGGCAGCCACGGTCCTGGAACTTGTAACGATCCTTGAAGGTCTGAACCGCACGTTCACCGTTGATGAACACCACATCATCACGGACCTCGATAGAGTCACCAGGAACGCCTACAATGCGTTTGATGTAGTCGATGTCCGGGTTTTCCGGATAGCGAAATACAATCACGTCGCCGCGCTCAGGTTCCCCCAGCCCCACGACCTCAAAGGTCGTGAACGGAACCCGGAGTCCATAGGTGAGCTTGGACACCAGGATGTGGTCCCCAATCTGCAGAGTCGGCACCATCGAGCCCGATGGAATCCGGAAAGGCTCCGCTATCGCCGAACGAATGACCAGCACCGCTACGATCGCCGGCCCCCAGGTCCGAACAAACTCACGAGCCCAACCAAACAAACCAATGCTTGATTCATCATGAGCGAGCACATCTCTCTCAGAAGGGGAAGACAAGTTGGGTCCTTTCCTCAAGATTCGGGGAGATTCAAACGGGTGTTCCCCAGGGTTATTCCTTCTAACGCATTTCATTGGAAGTTATCCAAGACCTGTATGAAGCTGCCCCAACTGGAACTCTGCCTCTCCGGGAACACGCGTCGGACTGTCCCGAGCGGAGACTCGATCCTGCGCGCAGCCGTAGCGATAATCTTTCGACCCGGTGCCCATTCCAACCTGGAAATGCTCATGATTCACCGAGCAGAGCATCCCAAGGACCCCTGGTCGGGACACATGGCCTTTCCTGGCGGACGCATCGATCCCATTGACCCTTCTGCCACCGACGGTGCGATTCGGGAGGTCCGGGAAGAGCTCGGATTAAGCCTCGAATCCGCCCGGTTGCTGGGAGAACTCGAGCCCCTGACCGTGCCTCCAAGGGTTCTGAAAACACAAATGTGGGTTCACGCGTTTGTGTTCTATGCCGACCAACTCTCCAATCCCCAACCCAACGAAGAGGTTCAGGCCGTGCACTGGTTCGACTTTGCTCGGTTCGAGTCGAGGGAGGGTCGAGGAGAGTTTCAGTACCACGGTCACGGCTATGACATGGTGTTGCCCGAGGTGAATCTGGACGGCTGTAGAATCTGGGGCATGTCGCTACGACTCATCGACGACCTCGTCGATCGCGTGCAGTGCCCCTGGAGAGACGGCAGCCCCATCAACGAGAAGCCTTGAGGGTCACCCCAGGCTCACCCCTTGTCGTCCCGTCGCTTCCGCATCCAGCTTGGCCCCCAGCAATACCACAAGGGCACACGCGTGGAGATACATCGCCAGTCCAATCACTGTTCCCAAAGAACCATAGGTAGCCCCCAAGTCAATGACGCGACCCAGGTAGACCTGAAACCCAAGCGTCACCAATACCCAGCCCAGAGATGCGGAGATGCTTCCCCTTGAGAAAAACCGGTGTCCCCGGCGAGCTGTGGCCGCCGATCGATACAACAGGTGAACAAGCTGGTGAAGCGTCAACAGCACAAGCGGCCACCGGAAGAGCCCCACCCAGGCCCCCGCTTTCTCCGATAGGTTCCCGTGCAAGATGAGCCAGTGACGGACCATCTCGCCCGCAGAAAGCGCCAACACCATAAACACCACGCCCAGCACGCACCCCAACGTCATCACGACAATCCGAAAGCTCACCTGGTACCAAGGCCGGGGGTCGCGCACTCCCCAAGCCGCGTGGACGCCCCTCAGTGTTGTTCCAACGGCCCGAAACGCCAGATACAGCGCAAGCGCCAGTCCAAGGAACAGCCGCCCCCCCACCGAGCCGCCTGTGACACGCCTCACCTCACCCAGCAGTGGGTCGGCAACAGCCGGTGGTAGCGCCGCTTGAAGAATGCCCTCCAAGCGCGAAACCTCAGCCCCCAAATCCAAGAGCCCCAATGTGGAGATGACCACGAGCAACGCTGGGAAGATAGCGAACAGCATGTAGAAGGCAATTTGAGCGGCCCGTCCCGTAAGCTCATCCTCACGAATAGACCCCAATACGCGCCAGATAGAGATCAGAACAGCCACAGGCCCCGTGGCGTTCGGTTGCTTCTCTGTGCTCACTCCAGCTCCAGTGGCTTCAGGATTCGAACCGTAGCCTGAGTCAGCGTGCCTCTTCGCTCCACCGAGTAGGCCGTGTCTTCCACGGTTACCCAGATTCGCTGATATTCATGGACTCCACCACAGAGGAACTCTCCACTCTCTGGCCCCACCGGACAAGAGACCTGTCGGTCCCCCAAATCAAGCACCACCTCGATTCTCCCCACCTGTTCCAGGTGATCGAGCACGCGTCCACCAAACCCAGTGGGAACCCCTTCTCTCTGCGCCTGGGGTGCCGCCACGAAGGAGGGCCTCTCCTCATAGAGCTTGAACATCCGAACCCCAGTGCCATCCTCGAACACCCGCTCCTCGACAGCCCACTTGCCCAGCAGCTCTCTCAAGAAAAGCAACTCTTCTTCACCATACCGGGCCTCGTCGACCACGATGTATTTCAGCCCCAGCCCCATCAGCCATCTCATCTCATCCAGGTAGACCGCCGAAGGAGCCCGAGCCGAGTTGGGTACCGACTCCCCGACGGTCGAACGTGCGAGGTCGGTGATGTTCTTGGCCAACTCAAGCTCCCCACCTTCCTGCCGCGCCAGGGTCACCAGCGACGGGGCGTACCGGCCGGACTTGTGAGTCCGAGTCTGAATAAACAACTGATCTGAAGAAGAAATCGCTCGGGAGATTTCTGCGAATACCGGCATATCGCTGCGCTTGCGCTCCCCCATTCCAGAAGACTGCACAACAGGCAACTCCACCGGTAGAAGCAGCGCAGAACACTCTTCCGAATCCTCCGCGAGTACCTGGGCGAACTGCGGGGTCTCTGGAATAGGAGTGGTCGGATAGCCTTTGACCCAGCCGCCCGCATGGGCCCCCCAGAGACCCAAGTAGATGGACAAGGCTCCCCCCGCGAGCCACTCCAGCCGAGCGCGCCCCATAAAGGCAGTGACCGCCAACCCGGATGCTGCAGAGAACGCCACCCCAGACACCGCCAGGTATCGCCTTGGAAACCGGACGATCGATCCCACGGGGGAGTCCGACCAGAACGACAACAAACCGTGGTCCATCGCCAGCAGGACATAGAGAAGTCCCAACACGACCAGCCAGGCATGGCGGCGCAACACGAGGACAGACCCCACAAGAAACGTGAGCCAATGTGCCAACGGAGGCCCATAAAGGTCGCTCACCCGCCAACCCCGACTGCCCGGCGACATCGCCAGTTGTAGCAAGACATCCAAACTCGCAGCATTGCCACTGCGAACCGACCCCATGTCATCGCCTGTTCCCGCCAGAACGTGGCGAGCATTCTCCAGAACCGGCCAGAAGACAGAAGCCAGAAGCCCCGCCCCAACAAGCGACACCCCCAATGCCAGCCCAACAGCCTTCATCCCCTCCTTAGAGCGCACCTGGGTAGCAAGGACCAGAAACGCTACCGCTGAAAACGAAGCGTAATAGGCACTCTCCATTGCTACACAAACGGCGATGAGGCCTGCGATGATGCCCCAGCGCCGCTCTCCCTTCACAGCTTTGTAGAAGGCGGCCAGCCCGAACGGTAGCCAGGCCACAGCCAGGATTTCCAAGGTTCCGTCTCGAAGAGAGCCCCCCAAAATCGGCTGGGTGGCAATCAGACTGCCTGCCAGGATTCCACCCCCAAGCCCTCCTCCCAGCGTGCGCACAAGAAACCAGCCTGAGACCACAGCCAAGGCCGAGTAGCTGATGACAAGAACAGGCACAGACACATCCACGCCAAACATCCAGGTCAGCGGAGAAACCGCAACCAAAGACAAAGCCGGAAAAGGCAGCACATCTACGCCTGTCGGGAAATGAACAAGCTCCGTGGTAAACGGCCACCCCGGAAGCTCTCGAGCTACCAGCCATGCGGACCAATGTGCGCGATACACATCACTGCCCGGCTCTCCCGGCAACACCGCTCCCCAGCCCGCCAGAAGTTCCCGGTGTAGGAACAACGCAAGGACAATCGAAAACACAGCAACCAGGGCGATCTCGGTTCGACGTCGGATCATCAGGGTCTATCGATCATAGCCGGATGTGGGCAACGAGCCGTTGCGTTCAATGCAGATCAGTCCCGTCGAACCCCGAATACCGCGCCAGGTATTGAGACATTTCTTGGCCACGCTGTACACGACAAAGAAGACCCGGATCCACAGTATCTGTGCCTCTCCGGGGGGCTTTTCAGCAAGAATCAGTTTGTCATCCGAGCAGCCACCATCGAGAAACCGAACCACCGCAAATACCGGCAATTCCAGCTTCGTGCCCACTGATAGTCGGTGCCCAAGGACCAGCGCATCCATGGGGTCGCCGTCCTGACCCTGCATGCCCGGCACATGCCCGTAGTTGAACGGGCAAGGAATCGGCGAGACGAAATCGATACTTCCGCCCTCATGGAGTTCGCGCTTGATGAAACTCCACTTGGGGACCTCAATCACCGCGCAAACGGATCGTGGAAGCTCGTCAGACATCGTCTGCGATGCGCATAGCTCGATCTGGCGCTATTCTCATGTGCGTCGGAGGAATCCCATGCTCAGTTCTATCTTTTTCCTCACCGTCATCGGATGCGGTGGCGAGTCCGGGTTCACCAGCAACGATGGGGACGTGAACCCCATCGAAGGCAACGCGATCATGGAGCTCTCTCACGACAGCCTCGTATGGGAAGACCTGGAAGCCGGCGTCACCATGGGGTTCGACCTGGAGATCTCTTCTGTGGGTGAGCTGAACCTCGTGCTGTACGAGTCGCGCATCATTTCCTCTGGAGACGGTGTGTTCTATCTGCCCGATGACTGGCGACAAGAAAAGACCATTCCCCCAGGTGGCAGCCTGACCATGACTGTCACAGCCGCGTTCCCCGAAGCAACCGCCCCTGAAACTACGGCAGATGGCATTCTTCGTATCAAGTGCAACGACATCGAGTCGATTCAATACGAGCTGCCACTCCAAGCCAATGTGGAGCCCGAGGCCACAGACACCGGGGATACCGGACCTGGAGAAGACCCCGCGGATACGGACTCCTGATTCCTATCCAGCACCGCTTCTGGCCGGCCGCCGAGTTGGGACTACCCGTACATGCGGTGGTTCGCTGCGTTCAACCCGTGGCCGAAGACCAGGTCGTCCTAGGCTCAGACCACGGGCTCGTTCTCCTATCCGATACAGCAGCCACTCCCGTCCCATTCCCCAAAGGCTCCAGAAAAGAGGCCCGCGACGTCCTGTCGCTGGCCTGGCACAACAACACGCTTCACATCGCAACCAGTCGTGGACAGTACACCTGGGATCTCAAGAGTCCACTCAACGGTCGAGGACTCCCCAAGGACGGAAGTGGCGGGTTTGATGACTTGCGGGCCTTGTATTCCACTGGAAACCGACTCTTGAAAGCCTGGCGAACCCACACCGAAGGTGGCGCAGGTCCAGCCGACGTGCTCTGCTTTACCCAGGATGACCAAGAGAACGTATTCGTGGGTACAAGCGACGGGGTTCTGGCCCAACTCGATGGTCCTGAACTGGAGCGGTACCGAACAAACGGCCACACCGCGCCCGTCAGACACCTGGCCTGGTGCCAGGAAACCCTCTGGATTGCCGCAGGAGGTGCACTACATCGGCACACCACCACCACTCGAGACTCAAGGCCCGGTGAACCCCTCGCGCTCTGCACCGACGACCAGGACCGACTCTGGGCGATAGAACGCAACCGGCTGGCAGTTGGCTATGGCGATTGGCCCAGCCCCTTGGGCGTTGAGCTGGAACGCCCTTGGTGTCTGGCTGCCTCCGAGACTGCTCTCTGGGTCGGCGCTCGTGGCGGGCTGTATCGGTTCTATTTCTCCGAGTTCGCCTCCCAGACCTGACGAGGACGCACCCTCCAGCCTGCTCGCGTCCAGAACACCTTACCGGGCATGAACACATCCTTTTTGGCAGCACGTTGATAGTGCTCGGCCATACCGAAGCCAATCGTGCCCGAAGTGGCCTTTCTTCTGCCTGTGGTCAAAATCACAGCATCCCAGCGCTGCTCAGCGAATGCCTGGCGTATCGAGGCCACGTATGGGTCCAGTGGTCCACCGTCATGGGCGACATCCCAGAGGGCAATCAGCGGGAAGCTTGGCCTCTTGCCTACCAAAGTCGGATACCACGGCGAGTGAGGCATCAGCACCTCTCCGTCATAGCTCTCGATGGTCTCTAACAATGCCACGCCGGCCTCTCGATCCGCCTCCGTGGGTGTGTATCGATCCACATCCCAGCGTCCCGTCCAAGCCTGCACCACAAACAACACTCCCAACCCAAGCGTCAAGAGCGGATGGGGGTTGTTCCCCGAGGCTCGAGCGAGCAGAAGCGCCGCCAGGGTGGCGGTCAACCAGAACCCCGGCATCAAGACATTGATGAACCCCCCATGATGCCCCCTCATCACGGCACAGAGCAGCCCCAATACCAGCCCATGCAGCAGCCAGAACGTCACCGTTGGGCTCCCTCGAACCGCAGACCAGGCTCCCCTTAAACAGCCCGCAGCGGCCATCAGCCCGAACACAACGCTAAGCACAATGCCCGGCACCCCCACAGCACTCGCCGGGCTCACATCCGCGACAAACAGCGCTCCCCCAAGCAAACCCAACACCCCTAAAGTTCCTATACGGTGGCTCCAGTGCGTTGAATCATGACGCTTCAACATCACCAACAACGCAACGCCCGCAGCTGCACTCAGCCAGGGAAGCGCTCGCACCAGCTCGAGTTGCGCACCCGGCCAGGCCCGATCACCGACAAAGGGGTGCATCGCAGGAACGCCGAGAAGGTAGGTCAGAAAGCGCCCTTCACTAGCAAGGGTCAGACCAGCGGTCACCAGAACCGCAGACCCCAGGCACACTCCACAGAACAACACAGCTTTCTGCCGGTCTTGTTGAGTCCAGAGCCAGATCAGCATCGGGAGGCCCAACAACGCATAGTTGTGTTTGGCCAGGTAAGCCGCCAACAGCAGCAACCCTCCCATGACCACAGAAGCCCGGGTCGCCCTCCTCACCAACACCAAAGACCAGCTCGCGAGTAGGAGCCCCAAGGAATCGCCCCGAACCAGGTCGAAGAATGAACCCGACTCGTCGTAGCAGGACATAAACCCAGCGGCCGCCCCCAGGCAGAACATCCAAGGCACCTTCTCCAACCGGAGCACCGCCACAATCGCCGCTGCAGCTCCCAAGGTCGAGCAAATCGATACCCCGCGTCCCATCCAATAGGACGGCTCACCGAGCATGGAGAGCACCCAGGGATAGAGCGGCGGGTAGATGTAGGGGATGAAGTCGGGACCAGGCTCCACATAGAGAGGAAGCCCTTCTCGGAGCCGCTGGACATGGACCAGCATCCCACCCTCCATCCATTCCAGGTCGAACCCGTAGCTCCAACGACCCGAGACTGTTTCCGCGAAGACAACAAGGACCAGCAGTAGACCGCCCAACGACAGAAGAAGCCCTATCCATGATGCCAACTGTCTGAACATGATCCTGACTATTCCGTTCCAGGGGCGTACTGGTTGAAGCGACCATCCCGAAGAAAGCCCACGAGCTGAATGCCCGCTTCGTTGGCCAGGGAGACCGCCAGAGTCGTTGGTGCCCCCACAGCCGCAACCACAGGGACTCGAGCGACCAAGGCCTTCTGGACAATCTCGAAACCAGCCCGGCCAGAGATCAGCATCACCGCATCCTCCACGGGGACCCTATCAGCCAAGAGCCTCCACCCTAGAACCTTGTCCACCGCGTTGTGCCGCCCAACATCTTCACGAAGCACCTCAACGTCTCCTCCCGGCGTAAACAACGCAGCAGCATGCAGCCCACCCGTGCGATCGAAAGTCGACTGCAACGCCCTCATTCGGTCCGGCAAGCTCAACAAATATTCCGCACCCACTCGAATGGGACTCTGAAGAGGAGGAGCCCCAGACAACACACTATCAATGGTGGCTTTGCCACAGATACCGCAAGAGCTACTGGCATAGAATGCACGTTGAGCAGAGGCAAAACGCCCCTCGTCCATCGAAACGCCCGCCGCCAGCCGAACATCCACGGTGTTGTCCTGGGGGTCGAGAGGATCGCGCACATGTTCAATGGCCCGAATATCGTCCGCCCCATCCACACAACCCTCGGTATAAAGAAAGCCAGCTACCAGCTCTCTGTCATGCCCCGGGGTTCTCATGGTCACCGCGAGCGCTCTTCCTTCTACACGCATCTCCAGCGGTTCTTCCACCACAATGGCATCCAGGTCGATATCTCCCGCGGGAAACCGGCGGACGGAAACCGAGCGAGAACGATTCGTCTTGGATTCTGTAGGGGTCTTCATCATGATGCGCCTATCCTGATACACAAGCCCGGTCAGCCGAGTCCTTTCCCCAACCCTGCAATCCCAGCGCACCGATGGCCCTTGAAACCCTGCTGAAAAACCGATTTGGATACCGAGGATTCCGTCCCGGTCAACGAGACATCTGCACCCAGGTCACCGCCGGACGAGATGCACTAGTGGTCATGCCTACCGGGTCTGGCAAGTCTCTTTGCTACCAACTCCCAGCTTTAGCCAGAGGAGGCACGACACTCGTGGTATCCCCCTTGATCGCGCTGATGAAGGACCAGGTCGACACCCTCAACGGACACGGCATCCGGGCCACCTACATCAACTCCTCCATCCCGCCTCGAGAAAGAGCACAACGAATCCATGAAATGCAAGCGGGGGAGTGGGAGCTCGTCTACGTTGCCCCCGAACGATTTCAACCGGACTTCCTGAATCGCCTGCAGCAGTGTGACATTCGACTGCTCGCTATTGATGAAGCCCACTGCCTGTCCTCCTGGGGTCATGACTTTCGCCCCGATTATCTGCGGCTGGGGCAAGTGCGAGAAACGCTTGGTTCCCTGCCTACCGTCGCGCTGACAGCTACCGCCACCCCCCGGGTACAGAACGACATCGTGGAGCACCTCAGACTTGAAGGAGCCGAGCGTTTCATCCTGGGTTTTGACCGGGAGAACCTCACGCTGGAGGTCCATGAATGTCGCGGCACGAAAGCCAAAGCACGTGCATCAGCCCACGCAGTGCAACACAAACGCGCCATCGTCTACGCTGCGACACGTCGAAACGTAGAACGAGCAGCCCAGGCGCTACAAAGCGCTGGAATCCATGCTGGCTTCTACCACGCAGGCATGGAACTCGAAGAGCGTAATCACGTGCAGGATGCCTTCATGTCCGGTGACCTCCCTGTGGTGGTGGCCACCAACGCATTTGGAATGGGCGTAGACAAGCCGGACATTCGTGTAGTGGTTCACTGGGACATTCCCGGGACCGTGGAAGCCTACTACCAAGAGATTGGCCGGGCCGGACGAGACGGGCAGCCGGCCCGGATCGTACTGCTCTATGGACCTGGAGATCGAAAGACCCAGGAGTTCTTCATCCAGATGAGCCATCCTCCGGTCGATCTGATTCACCAGGTATACCAACACATCAATGAACTCGGTGAGAACCCGGTCTTCCGGCCCCGATCCGAGATTGCAGCTGGAGTCGACCACAAGGATGCCAACGAGCGGTCCATTTCAAGCTGTCTGACCTTATTGGAAAGAGAAGGATGGCTCTCCAGGCTGCCCCCTGGGTCCGGGCCCGGCCGATCCGGCGGTGTCCTCCTGACCCACCCAGGTCGCTCCCTCGTATTCGACGAGTCCGACCTACAGACCCGACGAGAGCTCGAATACAGCAAGCTTGAGCACATGGTGGACTACACCCGCTC
>JAYZDK010000045.1:0-12865 GCA_036337845.1 Myxococcota bacterium
CCGATCGTCACTCACATCCAAGCCGTGTTCCTCATGAAAACGCTCAAGGAGCCACTCCACGATCTTCCAATCGATGTCAGCACCGCCTAGCGTGCTGTTGCCTCGAGTGCCTCGGACATCGGCAACATCCCGAGCGACCTCTAGAATAGAGATGTCAAAGGTTCCGCCTCCGAAATCATAAACGGCAATCTTGGCTTCTCGTTCTTGTCCGTGGAGATAGGCGAGTGCAGCAGCGGTCGGTTCGTTTACGATTCTCAGGACGTCCAATCCGGCGATTACCCCTGCGTCACGCGTGGCCTGACGCTGCCGGTCTGTGAAATAGGCCGGCACTGTAATGACCGCTTCGGTCACTTCTTCGCCAAGAAAATCTTCAGCGGATCTGCGAAGTTTTTGGAGCACCATCGCAGATATCTCTTCGGGAGAGTACAGCCGGTCTCCCACTTGAATGCCGCAATCTCCGGACTCGGTCTCCTGGAGAAGGTAGCTCACGAGGGCCAGGTCCCCAGTGCATTCTGCGAACGTCCTCCCAATAAAACGCTTTACAGAGTGAATGGTCGTGTCTGCATTCAACACCATCTGGCGTTTGGCGATCTGGCCAACCAGGCGCTCGCCTCCCTCAGGCAAAGCAACCACCGATGGGGTGACGCGGGCACCCTCTTCGTTGATGATGATCTCTGGATCACCTCGACTCATAAACGCGATCACGGAGTTAGTGGTTCCGAGATCGATGCCGATGACCTTGCCCATGGAGCCCTTGGCGTTGACGGGAAGTGGCTACGGGTTCACCGCAATAACGATATGAATTAGACAACTTTCGTCTCGACCTGTCAAGGTCGTAGCCCGGGGCGGGAATCGAACCCGCACGCCCCTATGGGGCAGGGGCTTTTAAGGCCCCTGTGTCTACCCTTCCACCACCCGGGCATTTTCTTCATGTATCCCGCGCAAGTCCCGGATGGAATAGGATACTTCAGGAATGCGCAGCACTGGGTCGCGCGCGGAGGTCAGATGTTTCAGCCGAGAAGAACAATCAAAAGCACGTCGCTGCTTGTAATCAGTGTGTTTTTGGGGTTTGGCTGTGCCGGCGAGGACGCCGAAGATGGCGTTGAAGGCACCGAATCGGAGGCGGTACAAGCGGCCAAAGATGAGGATGCGAGTGACGTTGAAGAGGGAGATGCGCCGCCGGAAGGGGCTGAGGGAGAACTGGGGGGTGCAACGCCCGATCGGGTTCCGATTGCAGGCGAAGGAAAGGAGAGGGGGCGTATTCTGGGTACGATTGAAGTGCCCGGGTATGAGAAGGGCATCATTCAACTTGATGCGGTTGTGGAGCTTGAAGAGGGCGCAAAAGTCATTGCCAATGAGCGTTATAAGCGTCCAGGCCCGTTTCGCTTGGTTGTGAGGGGTGACTACGAAGAGGTCAATCTCATCGCCTACCTGGATTTGGATGATGACGGCCCCACCGCAGGCGATCTGCGCTACGAATATGAGGGCAACCCCGTGTCCCTGGCTGAAGGGGAGCGTATCGAAGGATTGATCGTTACCGTGGTCGCCGAGCCCGAAGAGGCGGCTGGCGAACCGCAACCAGAAGGTGAAGGGTCAGAGCCCGGCACCGAGGCGGCTCAGGAGCCGGAAGGGGCAGGTGAGGCCGGAGGCGCTGCGGCTGAGGGGAATCCAGCTGGCGAATAGATGGCCCGTAGGTTGGGCTGTGACGATGGCGCTCTTTCTGGTCACGGGTGGATGCTCGTGGAAGCGGGGACCGGATGCGAGCCCCATAGATTCGGACCTTCGCCGCATCGACTCCCTGCACGAGCAGCGCATTACGCGCTCGCATTTGGAGGACAGTATCCGGCTCGCGGAGCAAATGGCGATCGAACATCCTGAGAATCCGGAGGTTCAGTGGCGAGTGGCTCGAGGACTCACGGCGATGGCTTATGGCTACCCAGGAGAGGATTCGGAAGCTCTGTTGTTGGAATCCATGGAGTGGGGCCGCCGATGTCTTCGGGGTAACCCCGGGTGGGTTTCTCGGGAGCAACTCTCTGGAGGGAAGGTGACCCGAAGGGCTGCGCTGCGCTTGTCGGGAGTTGACCTTCCTTGTTTGGAGGCCTTGTTGACTGGCTGGACGCGCTGGGTGGTGCTTAGAGGAGCAGCGGCCCATGTGGACCTCGACTCATTGCAGGTCTTGGCGCGTCGCGCAGTGGCATTGGATACCGAACAGCAGGGCTGGGTGGCACCCTGGGCCCTTGGCTTGTCACTGGGGCTCTCTGCGGCGCATGCTGAGGCCATGGAAGAAGCCGAGGGTTTACTCAGCCTGGCAGCATCTCGGGAGCCTGAGCTTGCAACCCCACGGATTGATGCGGTGTATATGCATCGGCGTTGGTCAGAAGCCGCTGGTACTGCGGAGCTGTTGGACGTAGATCTGCCCACTTACGCCGCGCACAAATGGGCCTTGGAAAACCGGCGGGCGGTGCAGCGAGAACTTCAAATGCGTGACGGCGAGCCGTCAGGCAGTTTCTAGCGGCCCGGGCGAACCCGGCGGACCGAACGACGAGCAGCCTTGCGGCGACGTTTCTCTGCAAGGCGTTGCTTCAAGCGACGCTTCTCCCCAGGCTTGAGGTAAAAGCTGTTCTTCTTGATGTCCTTGCGAATGCCTTCGCGCTCCACCTTACGGCGGAAACGGCGCAAAGCCTTTTCGAACGGCTCGTTCTCTCGAACGTTGACGATGATCAAGGCGTACTCCAATCAAACATGGGGATCTGGCCCCAAGACCAACCGCGTTTAGCATGGCTTGCCGAAACTTGCCAACCGTAGAATGCGATCAAAATACAATCCCGCTGGCCAGCCCTAGGAAGAACAGGCCGTGAAAACCACCTTCCACGCGGATGTTTGCGGTCTCGTTGAGGTCGAACCGTACCCCCAGATTGACGTCCACCATGGGGATGACTCGAGGAACCTCTTCATAGTCTCCATCCGGTGAATTGGGCTCGTTTTCGTAGTGCTGCATCGCAGTCCAGGTGTTCTCCTCACCGTCGACTCCTGCGATGGTGGACCCCCAATACTGGAGCTGGCCAGACCGAATCGATACGCCCAAGCCGCCACCAAAGATCAGGGAAAACCAGTCATTGGCTGGAACGGCAAAGCCGTAATTGGCGCCCAACGTGTAAATGGCGAAGTTTTCGGGCTTTACGTAGTCCCCATCGTCGTACTCAGGGGTTTCGCCGCCCTGCTCACGGTCGTCCCAGTATCCATGTTCCATGAGGACGGGCATGTATTCGAAATAGAAGATGCCGTTGGCTTCATCCCTTTGCAGGACGTATTCCAAGCCTACGGCTTGGGCTCGCACCTTGGGGCGGGGCGGGTGAGGGCCTGTGGTCGTCTGGGTGTCGTCATTGAAGTACCAGCGGTCCAGGATCCCGTCGGGCAGGGAGAGGTAACGGGCTCGAACATTGACCTGTTGCAGGTAATTTCTGCGGAGACCGGTATCGCCCTCTCCGGCTCTAGAGGAGGTGGCTGCACCCGCGGCCTCCCACGGGTCAGCAGGTTCCTGGGCTACCGCGGTAGTCGTCATCAGGAGCAGTGTCGGTAAGAGCATCGAAGTCCCCGGTCTGGGCAAAGGAATGTGGCCATCTTAGGGTCTTACTGGCCTGCTTGCCAATCCTGTGGTCCGAGTTCGTTCTCTTTCAGTCACGCCGATCGAGGGCATTTGGTGGTGCATCCCTCTGCTTCGCCGTGGTTGGGTTACGGGTCAGGCGGGATTGGCCAATGGTGCAGGTCATGATTCGGAGGTGCTGGATGGGCTTCGGCGGGTTTTTGGATTGGTGCTCTTGGCAGTCCGTGGATTTGGCGCGGGATTCGTTGGGTGGCCGGGTCATGGAAAATGGAGTGCCCGCGTGCCGATAAAGAAACTGGAGTCTGCTCTAAAGGGTGAGTTGTTGCCGGTGTACCTGGTGTTGAGCCAGGAGTCTTTGGTGCTCGATAGGGCGGAAAAGGTGGTGACTGCCGCTGTACTCACGGGGCCTGCTGCTGCGTTCAACCACGCAGTGTTCAGGGCAGAGGATGATACGTCCTCCGAGTTTTTGTCCGTATCTCGGACTGCCCCCATGATGGCGGCTCGCCGACTGGTGGTTCTCCGGGATGTTCAGGAAGCCCGACCGGAACAGTTGGAGGCACTACACGCCTATTGTGAAGACCCGTGCCCCAGCACGGTCTTGTTTCTGGTGGGCAGGAAATGGCCGAAACCTGTGGGGGGCACGGATTGGGGGCGGCGCTGTGAAAATCAGATCAGTCGTATGGGGTTTGTTCTTCGGCAAAAAGCCCGAGACCATGACCCTGTAAGTTTTGTCGTGGAGACGGCCAGCGAGCTGGGGTGCCGCATTCGGACGGATCGCGCTCGTCGTCTTGTGGAACGGGTGGGTACAGACCTGGCCACTCTTCGCAGCGAGTTGGAAAAGATTGCGGAATGGCTCGGCGGACAGGGGGAGATGGATGAGGAAGCGTTATCCGCTGTCAGCAGTCTGGTGGCGGATGCAGACCGCTGGGAACTCACAGGAGCATTGGTCCGAGGCGATGTTGGCGGAGCGCTCGCCACAACCCACAGACTATTGGAAGACGGCGAAGAGCCTGTAGTCGTCTTTGGACTAATCGCCTGGCAGATGCGGCAGATTCTCGCGCTTCAGGGTGCGATCTGGCGGGGGCAGGCTCCGCGGGATGCGGGTGTTAATCTCCGCGGCGCAACACTGGATGCAGCCAAGCGGATGATCTCACGCCACCCACTTCAGACGGCCAAGGTACTTACTCGGCTGGCTGACGCGAATGCGCAGATGAACTCTTCGGGCGCCGGCAGTCGCCGGGTGCTTGAAGGGCTGGTGTTGGGTCTGGCCAGTCGAGCCTGACCCGGTTGCTACTGGCCGATGGCGTTCACAGCTTGTTGCAGACGCGAAATCCGGCGGCCTGCCTGACGCTTGTGTAGCACACCCTTTCCGGCCAGACGCTGAATAATGGAAATCGCACTGCGCAATTGCTCGTTCGCAGCGGCTTGGTCGCCGCTTTCCACGGCTGCACGCACGCTCTTGATCTGGTTGCGCATCCGTGTCCGATATTGACGGTTATGGGCGCGACGCTTCTGATTTTGGCGATTCCGCTTGGCGGCATCTTTGTGGTTGGCCACTTGGCACTCCCCGGGAAGATTGGCCCTAAAGGGCTAGATTTGCCGGCATTTAGCACAATCGGGGGCTCTGTCAAGGGTGGTTGCCGCGGTTTGGTTGCGAGATAGGTTCCCGTCTGTGCACTGTCGGGACTCTCCCGTAGGGGCTGTTTGTGAGGTAACCGTGGATATCTGCGTGGTGGGAACTGGGTATGTAGGGCTTGTCGCGGGCACTTGTCTTGCGGATATGGGTCACCGTGTCGTGTGCGTGGATCGGGATGCCCGGAAAATTGAGGTGCTTCAAAATGGTGGGGTGCCGATTTATGAGCCGGGCCTCGAACACCTGGTAGCCCGAAATATTGGTAACGAACGCTTGTCCTTCACGACCGATGGCGGTGAAGCGATTCGTGGAGCCGAGGTGGTGTTCATCGCAGTGGGTACACCGTCGGCGGACGATGGCTCTGCGGATCTTTCCGGGGTGTTGGCTGTGGCCGATCAGGTGGGGAGGTCCATGAGCGGGCCGATGACGGTTGTTGTGAAGTCGACGGTGCCGGTTGGAACAGCCGACCGGGTCAGAGAGGCTATTGCGCAGCACGGGACGCATGCGTTTGATGTGGTGTCGAATCCGGAATTTCTGAAGGAGGGTGCAGCGATCGACGACTTTACCCATCCGGACAGAATTGTTGTTGGGTTTGCCAAACCGGAAACCCGAAAAGTCGTGGAGGACCTATACGCGCCGTTGTTGAGGACGGGAAAACCGATTCTCTACATGGACAACCGCTCCGCGGAGCTGGCGAAATACGTTTCCAACGCCTTTCTGGCGACCAAGATTTCCTTTATCAACGAGATTGCGCGTCTCTGTGAGGTTGTGGGGGCGGATGTGGACCAGGTTCGAAAGGGCGCTGGCAGTGACTCCCGTATTGGAACCCGATTCTTTTTTCCCGGAATCGGCTACGGAGGCTCGTGCTTTCCCAAGGATGTGAAAGCCCTCAGCCACACCGCGGAGGCAGCCGGCTCCCCGTTACGGATTCTAGAGGTGGTAGAGGCGGTCAACGTATCTCAGAAGAGATTGTTGGCGGAGAAGGTCTTGGAGAGGTTTGGGAAGGACCTCCAGGGCCGTCGCTTTGCTGTTTGGGGTTTGGCCTTCAAACCCCAGACCGATGACATGCGCCAAGCTCCGTCACTGGTGATTATCGAGGAGTTGCTGAGTGCCGGAGCCGAGATTGTCGCCTTTGACCCAGAGGCGATGGCTGAAGCCAGAGCCGAGTTTGGGGACCGCATTCGGTATTCGGAAGGAGCAACCGTGGCGGCTGATGGCTGCGATGCATTGCTTTTGTTGACGGAATGGAATGCGTTTCGGCGACCGGACTGGGAAGATATCGGTCCACGCATGAAGCACCGCATCGTGTTTGACGGCCGAAATATCTACTCAAGACAGGAACTCGAACTTTTGGGTTTTGAGTACCACTGTGTGGGCAGGCCGCATATCAAGGTGGAAGGGGACGACAGTGACCAACCCAATTGAGCGGCTACGAAATTTCGCGATTATCGCGCACATCGATCACGGAAAATCCACGCTCGCTGACCGTTTGATTGAAACAACCGGGCTTCTTTCCGACCGAGAGATGCGCGACCAATACCTCGATAAGATGGATTTGGAGCGAGAGCGTGGCATCACGATCAAGGCCCAGTCCTGTGTGCTGAGCTATCGGGCTGAGGATGGTGAGGAATACATTCTGAACCTGATCGATACCCCTGGGCATGTGGACTTCACATACGAAGTCAGCCGCTCCTTATCCGCCTGTGAGGGAGTATTACTCGTGGTGGATGCGGCACAGGGGGTTGAGGCTCAGACGCTGGCCAATATCTACCTGGCGCTTGAGCAGGACCTGGTGATTATTCCTGTCATCAACAAGATTGATCTGCCAGGCGCTGATCCCGAGGCCGTGCTGGAGCAGCTTGCCGATGGGGTGGGCTTGGATGTGGATGAAGCGCTCTCTTGTTCGGCCAAAACGGGCAAGGGTATCGAAGACATCCTGGAAGCAGTGGTGCGGCTGGTGCCTCCCCCTAAAGAGGATCCCGAGGCTCCGCTGCAGGCCCTGATTGTGGACTCCTGGTTCGATACCTATGTCGGCGTTGTGGCCATGGTCCGTGTGAAGGCTGGGACTCTGAAGATTCGCGACCGCATACGCCTCATGGCGACGTGTGCAGACTACGAGGTCAGTCGCCTCGGGGTGTTTGCGCCTGAGCCATTGGAGCGGAAGTTTCTCGGGGCGGGAGAGGTGGGGTTTGTCATCGCGGCGATCAAGGAGCTTGGGAGCGCACGGGTGGGCGACACGATTACCCATACCAAGCATCCAGCGCAGGAGCCGCTCACCGGCTTTCGAGAGATCAAGCCGATGGTCTTTTCCGGAATCTATCCGACCGAATCGCCGGAATACCAATCGCTACGTGAAGCACTGGGCAAGCTGACACTCAACGATGCCGCCCTGGATTGGGAGCCCGAAACCTCCGACGCACTCGGGTTTGGGTTTCGTTGTGGCTTTCTCGGACTGTTGCATATGGAGATCATCCAGGAACGCCTGGAGCGAGAATATGACCTGGACCTGATCACGACTGCACCATCGGTGGTCTATGAGGTCAGTTGTAAGGATGGCAGTGAGTTGGAGATTCATTCTCCTTCTCAGCTACCCCCGATTGGGGATGTCGCAGAGATTCGGGAGCCCATTGCGAAGGTCGTGATTCACGTGCCTGATGACTATGTCGGCCCCGTTTTCAAGCTCTGCCAGGATCGTCGGGGCGTTCAAATCGCCTTTGAGGTGCCAAGTAAAGGCCGTGCTGTAATCACCTATGAGCTGCCCTATGCAGAGGTGGTCTTCGACTTTTTCGACCGACTCAAGAGTGTGAGCCGTGGGTACGCGTCGATGGACTATGAGGTTGTGCGCTGGGAGGCGGGCGACCTGGTGAAGCTGGATGTGTTGCTCAACGGGGAGCGCGTAGATGCCCTGTCGACCATCTGTCATCGGGAGCAGGCCTACCACATTGGCCAGGCGCTGGCCAAAAAGCTCAAAGAGCATATTCCACGTCAGATGTTCGATGTGGCGATTCAAGCGGCTATCGGAAGTAAGGTGATCGCCCGAACTACGGTCCGAGCACTCCGAAAGGACGTGACGGCAAAGTGCTACGGCGGAGACATCAGCCGTAAACGCAAGCTTCTGGAAAAGCAGAAGAAGGGAAAGAAGCGGATGAAGGCGGTAGGCTCAGTAGAGGTTCCGCAATCTGCCTTTCTATCGGTGCTCAAGATTGGGGAATAGTGGGCGTTGGCTCTTGGCTGGCCTTGCTGCCCTACTGATTGTCAGGGCCTTCTTTATTGGGCTGGTGTCGGTGGGAACGAGTTCGATGGCTCCTACTGTGCGGGCCGGAGAGGTCTGGGCGTATTTGAAAGGAGACTCGCCCGAGGTGGGAGATGTGGTTGTGGTTCGTCTGCCAGATGAACCCGAAGTGCTTCACGTCAAGCGTGTTGTAGCCTCTGAGGGCCAAGAGGTGGAGTTGTCCGAGGGCCGGCTGTATGTCAACGGTCAGCGTATTGGGAAGGATGAGCTGGAACGGACTCGTTGGCGGGACACGGATTGTGTTGTCCAGGAGAGTCATACGCTCCGCGAAACACTGAATGCGCGGGACTGGGAGATCTTTAGCGGCGGTACGCATGGCCGGACAGTCGTGGGCGCAGGGGGCTTCTGGCTGCTGGGAGACAACCGGGGTGCAAGCTCGGATTCCCGCCATTGGGGGGCCATAAATGGGGACTGGATAGTCGGAACTTTGCGGTGGCGTTTGGCGTCACCGGATCGTTGCGGCGATGGCGACGGAGATGAGATAGACCCGTAGGCAGGAGTGTTGATGAGCAGGAAGGGTCGCATCCGGGTGAGTACCGTCGTGTTGATCGCACTGGTGGCGTATGGGGGGCTGTTTGTAAGAGACAACTGGCCCGTGGTCTGGACCCAGGTCCAGGTGGACGAGGCGATCAAGGTGTCCCTCCTGGATTGGAGGGACAAATCCGAGGGTAAAGCCCGAACCCGCTTACTTCATGAGTTGAAGGAACATGATGTTCCCAAGTCGATTCTGGATCTGAGCGACGTCTGCACAATTGGTTCATGTTGTATGCGCGAGGTGGAAGCGGGCTTTCGGGAAATCGAATGTGACTGGGAGGACTACCTGTGGTTTCCATTCACTGAAAAGAGCGTTCGACTGACTTTCTGGGTGGGGCAGTACTTGGACCCCGATGATCACCTGCGGGATCTTTAGGAGGATCGATGAATCGTGCGATGGATGGGAATGAGATTCGTAGAAGTCTGGCGCGAATGGCCCATGAGATTGTGGAGGATCTGGGGGGTGATGAGAGCGTGTTGCTGGTAGGGATCCACTCCGGCGGCGTGCCGCTTGCGCATCGGTTGGCTCAGCACATTGGTGCAATTGAAGGGACTGTGCCTGATGTCGGTGAGATGGACATCACGCTCTATCGTGACGATCTGTATACGGGTCTCGAACACCCGGTTTTGGGTGAAACCCGGCTGCCAGAGAGCATTACGGGGGTGCGGGTGATTCTGGTGGATGACGTGCTGTTTACCGGGCGCACGGTGCGGGCGGCACTCGACGAGCTGATGGACTTCGGCCGCCCGGCCTCCATAAAGCTTGCAGTCCTTGTCGACCGGGGGCATCGGGAACTGCCGGTTGCCGGTGACTATGTGGGCCGGACTATCGAGACCCAGAAGATTGATCGCATTTCCGTGGAAGCCGGCGTGGAACCCGCTGACACGGATTACGTAATTATTGAACGCCAGGGGGCATAGGTGAATCGCAAGGACATGCTTGGCTTACGTGGGGTGTCGCGAGAGGAGATTCAGGAAATTCTGGATACGGCTCGCCGCTTCAAGGAAATCTCCCAGCGACGTATCAAGAAGGTGCCCACTCTCCGCGGACGGACGGTTGTGACCTTGTTTTTCGAAAACTCCACCAGGACACGGGTGAGTTTCGATTTGGCTGCCAAGCGTCTTTCGGCGGATGGTGTGGGCATTTCGGCGAGCACTTCTTCCGCCAAGAAGGGTGAGACGCTGATGGATACGGCGCGAAACCTCAACGCGATGCAACCAGACGCTGTAATCATGCGTCACTCGCTGGCGGGAGCCCCGCACATGTTGGCGCAGGCCTTTCCGTTCTCGGTGATCAATGCAGGCGACGGTATCAACGAGCACCCGTCCCAGGCGTTGCTGGACATGCTGACGATTCGAGAAAATCTTGGAACCCTGGAAGGCAAGACCGTCGCGATTGTGGGGGACGTCTACCATTCTCGAGTGGCTCGCTCCAACATCTACGGCTTGACCACCATGGGGGCTCGGGTCGTGTTGGCGGGTCCTGGGACCATGTGCAGGCCGGAGTTGGCTTCCATGGGAGTGGAGGTGATGCACTCGGTGGATGATGTGTTGCAGGAAGCGGATGTGCTGATGATGTTGCGCATCCAGCGAGAGCGACTTGGGAAAGGGATGCTCTCAAGTTCCAGGGAATACAGCCACTTTTACGGACTCGACTCGGCTCGTCTGGAACGCGCTCGGGACAATGTTCTAGTGATGCACCCCGGTCCTATCAATCGCGGCGTGGAGCTGTCGCCTGACGTGGCAGATGGCGCCAACTCGGTAATTTTGCAGCAGGTGACCAACGGAGTGGCCGTACGCATGGCGTTGTTGTTCCTCCTGTTGGGTGGAGAAGGGGGTGAGGCATGAAAACGATCTATGTAGGGGGAAAGGTTCTGTGTCCAGGCTCGGGTCAAGATGAACTGCTGGACTTGCTTGTGGAAGATGAGGAGATCGTTGCAGTCGGCGGTTTTGACCCCGATGGCGTAGATGCAGAGCGCGTGGAATGCGGGGGCCTGGTGATTGCGCCGGGATTCGTGGACCTGGAGGCACAGCTCTGCGACCCGGGGTTCACGTGGCGGGAAGACCTGGTGTCCGGGAGCCAGGCAGCTGCGCGGGGCGGGTTTACGACGGTGCTGGCATCTCCTCGGACGGACCCGGTCTTGGATGACCCAGCCTTGGTTCGAGAAGTGATTGATAGGGGCCGAGAGATGGCCTGTGTGGATGTATTGGTTGCTGCGGCTCTCACTACTGGGCTTGGGGGAGAAGATATTGCCGAAGTAGGCCTCCTGGTGGAGGCGGGGGCGAGTGCGCTATCGAACTGTGACGTACACATTCGTGACACCACGGTACTGCGCAACGCGCTGCTCTACGCCCGGCCATTCGGTAAAACCGTCATGCTCCGAGTTGGGGACCCATGGCTGGACAAGAGCGGGGTTGTGAACGAGGGAGAGGTGTCTACAGGTATGGGGCTTCGTGGTATTTCGGATGCGAACGAAGAGATTGGGCTCTCCCGCTTGGTTGCGTTGGCTCGAGTGACTGGAGCCAGTATCCATGCGACCGGCATCTCTACTGCGAAGGGAGTGCAGGTTCTCCGGCGTGCTCGTGAGGAGGGACTGGGTATCTCAGGTTCCACGGGGGCATCGTATTTGCTCCTGAATCAGGAAGATGTCTTGGAGAGTGGGTACAACACGGCGTACAAGTTGTCTCCTCCGCTGCGAACCGAAGTGGATCGCCAGGCGTTGGTCGAGGCTGTGCGGGACGACGTGCTTACGGCAGTGACGAGCCAACATGTTCCCTGGACCCGAGTAGAGAAAGAATTGGAATTCGAACAGGCTGAAGCGGGAGCCGCCGGTTTGGAGACGGCACTGTCTGCAACGATGGCGGCACTGGACGACTTGTCAGCAGCGGTCCGTGCTCTCTCCACAGGTCCTGCGGAACTTCTGGGGCTGAATAATGCACTACAAGCGGGGGCTGTAGCGAACTTTGTGCTGCTGGATCCCAGCGCGTCTGTTTCCGTGAATTCAGCGGAATTTGCCAGTAAGAGCAAAAGCTCACCTCTGGACGGGAGGGTGCTCCCAGTAGAGGTGAAGGCGACAGTCAACCGCGGGAAAGCGGTGCATACCCGATAAACGGGTTAGTTGCGTAGGTGTTTTTTAAATCTCGTGTCGCGCCGTTGCAGGCCCGCGGGATTGACCAAGAGGAATCCAAAGATGGAACGTTCTCCGATGACCCCGGAGGGGAAGGCTCGGCTGGAACAGGAGGTGAGACATTACCTCGAAGTGTTGCGGCCGCAGATTGTGTTGGAAATTGAAGAGGCCCGTGCTCACGGAGACCTCTCCGAAAATGCGGAATACGACGGCGCGAAGGAAAAACAGGCGCTGGGCGAAGCCCGTTTGAGGTTGCTTCAGTCTCGCCTCGCGGCAGCAGAAGTGATTGATGTGCGGAAGCTTCCTGTGTCAGAGCGGGTGATTTTCGGTACTACCGTGGACATTGCGGACGTGGACACGGAAGAAGAACAATCTTGGCGGATCGTGGGCATGGATGAGGCGGATGCACGCAATGGCACCATCTCCTTCAACTCCCCGATTGCTCGTGCCCTGTTGGGTCGTGTGATTGGCGATGTGGTCACGGTTTCAACGCCCAAGGGCAATCGAGATATTGAAATTCTCGATGTCCATTACAAGTAGCCGCCATGACTCGGGAAAACACAACCGGAGATGGTGAGCAGCCAGAGGATGCGTCTGCAACGGAGGGGGCCGAGGCGGTTGAGCCTGTGGACTTTGACGAGTTGGCCGGCGAGGGGTCGGAGCCGGATGAGACC
>JAYZDK010000046.1:0-21570 GCA_036337845.1 Myxococcota bacterium
GGGTGCTCGATTGATTTGGAGCCGCTGAGAGTCTCTAAAGACTACGGGGCTACGCCGTGGCGCTTGTCCGGGCGTTCTACCGTCTTATTGCGTGTCAGTTCCAGGCCGCGGAGCAGCACGTTTCGGGTTTCGCGAGGGTCAATGACCTCGTCGACCAATCCAAGACGGGCCACTTGATACGGAGTGATGTACCCCTTGATCATTTCCACGAGCTGCGCCTTCATGGCCTCGGGGTCTTCTGCGGCGTTGAGCAGCTTGCCGCCTGCGATTCCCAGCATACCCTCGGGTCCCATGACGGAGATCTCAGCCGTGGGCCAGGCCACGATGAGGTCAGGCTCAAATGCGCGACCGCACATCACGTAGTAGCCGGCTCCATAGGCCTTTCTAAGGATCACGGTGAACTTGGGCACGGTGGCTCGAGCGACGGCGTAGAGCATGCGCGAGCCGTGCCGAATGATGCCGCTCTTCTCTGCATGGCTGCCTACGATGAAGCCGGGCACGTCCTCAAGAAATACCAGCGGAATCTGAAAGGCGTCACAGAGATTCACGAATCGAGCAGCCTTGTCGGCGGCTTCCGAGTCCAGGACTCCACCGAGGTAGCGAGGATTGTTGGCCACGATACCGATGGGGAATCCTCCAATCCGTGCAAACCCGGTCACCAGTGACTTGGCCCAGTCAGCCTTCATTTCGAAGAAGTGGCCCTCGTCTACGATGAGTGGGATGACTTTGCGGACGTCGTAGGTACGCCGTGTGTCATCCGGCAGGATGGAAAGGATTTCTTCATCCAGCAGCTTGGGGCCGGGTGCGTTTTCTTTGCGGGGAGGCTTCTCGTTACAACTCTGGGGGAAGAACGAGAGATAGTCGCGAACAGCCTTCAGGCAGGCTTCGTCGTTCTCTACTTCCATGTCGGCACAGCCCGAATGTCGGTTGTGAACTTGTGAGCCACCCAGTTGGTTCTCGTCGATGTCCTCTCCGACAGCGGCTTTCACCAGCGCAGGGCCAGCGAGGGCCATGGAACTGGTGCCCTGGACCATGGGAACGAAGTCCGCCAAGCCGGGAATGTAGGCGGTTCCCGCTGCTCCTGGGCCTACCATGGCAGCGATTTGTGGCACGACGCCACTCATGACCACCTGTTCACGGAACAAGTAGCCGGAGTCCGCGAAAGTGGGGATTTTCTCCATGGCGCCGGGGCTTGGGTTGAGCCGAGCTCCTGCAGAGTCGATGAGCCAGATCATGGGGATCCGGTTCTTCAGAGCGGTGTCGCGCATGCGCGTGACCTTGACCTCGCTGACCGCCCCAATCGACCCACCGAGCACAGTGAAGTCGTAGGCAGCGATACACACCAGGCGTCCGTCTACGGTGCCGGTGCCGGTGATGACGCCATCAGCAGCGAGAAGGGGATGCGAATACTCGCTTCCGTGGATGCCCAGCTCTTGGAAAGAGCCTTCGTCGACAAGGCTGTCGATTCGCTCCCGGGCCGTCATTTTGCCTCGGGCGTGCTGGCGACTGACGCGCTCTTCACCGCCCATTTCCATGGCTTTGTTCCGGCGCTCTTCAAGCTCGCCAACGCGTTCCTGCATGGTCACAATCCCATCATTCATTAGTTTTCTCTCACCTCTGCCAAGGCCCGTGTAATAACCGGGTCACCGTTCTGATTGGTAGTCAAAATTGAGAGGGTTTGGACTCCATTCTCAGAATCCTTGAGCCAAGCCTGTGTGGTTAGCGTATCGCCGGGCAAAACCGGCTTGGCGAAACGCACTGCGAGGCGCTTCAGTCGGCCATAGTCTCCACCGAGGTAGTCCTCGACAACGGCCTGGCCCACGAACGCCATGGTGCACAGTCCGTGCAGAATAATGCCTGGATGCCCGGCAGCCTTGGCGGTTGCGTCGTCCACATGGATCGGGTTGTTGTCGCCGCTTGCACCCGCATATTCGATGGGTTGGCGTTCTCCAACTGTGACCGTTTGGGTCAGCACGGGGTCGCCCGGGGGCTCCTCGGTGGGCTTGCGTTCTTTCTTGGCGCTCGCCTCACCGGGCTTCTTGGGAGCGCGAATGAAGTAGCCACTGATGGTGTCACAGGCGACCTCTCCCTCGAACATCAAGCGCTGCCGGACTTCCAAGAGTTCTCCGGAGCTCTTCTTTTCGATGGAATGAATGCTCGCTCGTGGGGCCACGAGGTCTCCGGGTTTGAGCACCCGGTGAAAACGCATGTCTTGTTCACCGTGCACGAGCCGTAACAGGTCGGCGTTGAGTTCTTTGTTCAAGACCGCCTGGCCAATCACGTCCATGAATGGGGCGACGGGATAGAGCACGGGCACGGCTTCGCCAGCGGAGAAGGCCTCGTTGGGGTCTGTTGAGGCTTCGGCATAGGCGACGGAGGCTTCTTTGGTGATCAAGCGGGCTTCAGCGCGGTAGGTCTTGCCAATGCAGGCCTCGTTGAGTCCCTCCGATGCGGGTGCCGCCTCGGCGTTACCTGCCGCTTGGGCTTTACGCATTTCCGCAGCCTTTTTCATGTCGAATACCGTCGCGAACTTCATGAGTACTGTCATGTTGTCGCTCTTGATTTTCCCAGCCATGAATGACTGCTGTGCATCGGCCTTTCCTGCAGCGATATCCAGAAACGTCTGAGCGCTGTCGTAGGTAATCGTGCAGTCTGGGTTCTCGGGTGCGCCCGGAGCTGTGGAGCAGGCCTGGTCGCGAATGGTGATCGTGTAGGAGGCTTCTCCGCCGAGGTCGAAATGTATATCGGCGGCCATGTCCTTGGCCCGGTCCGGAAGAAAGGCGTCGGGCATGCGTTCAAACACCGTATCCAGCGGGTTTGCATCACTGTCGCCGCCCTTCTTTTTCGCGGCTTCTTTGGCGGCCCGCTTCATGTCGAAGACGGTGGCGAACTTCATGAGCACGGTCATGTTGTCGGCCTTGATCTTGCCGGCCATGAAGGCTTGCTGAGAGTCCACGCTGCCATCGACCATGCCGAGGAACGTTTCCGCAGCATCAAACGTGAGGGTGCAGTCGGGGCTGCCTTGAGCGCCGCTCATGCCTTCGCAGCCACCGTTCTTGATGTCGACACTCCAGGTACCCGCGTCGCCGAGCACGAAGTGAATCATGGCCGCAAAGTCGCCGGCCTTCTCCGGTAGGAAGGCTTCTGGCATCCGTGAGAACACCTCGTCGATGATGTCCTCCTGAGAACCGCTGCTCTCTGCTGGAGCAGCGCTGGCACCGGGAAGTGCAGAGATCTCGGAGAGTTTTTCGGAGAGCAGAGCCGGAGTCCACTTTCCATCGAGCTTTACGCCGTCGGTAGGGATCATGCGGTACTCAAAGACCTGGGGCCCGTGAGCGCCGAAGACCTGGCCGTTGATGTCTTTGGACTCGTCGCTGCAAAGCCAGAGTGCCACCGGCGCGATCAGGTCGGGGGTGATCTCTTCGGACACCATGTCGATGTCTTCGGTCATGCGAGTTTTGGCCATGGGAGCGATGCAGTTCACGCGCACGCCATAGCGGGTGAGCTCCTTGGCGCAGACGCGAGTGAACCCGGCAATGCCGGCTTTCGCTGCGCCATAGTTTGCCTGGCCGAAGTTTCCGATCAGTCCGGAGAAGCTCGACGTATTCAGAATGACGCCGCTGCCCTGCATTTTCATCACCCTTGCGGCTGCGCGGGTGCACTGAAAGGTGCCACGCAGGTGCACGGCGATGACCGAATCCCACATGTCATCGTCGATCTTGAGCAAGCTCTTGTCTCGTAGAATCCCGGCGTTGTTCACGAGGATGTCCACGCGGCCATAGGCGTCTGTGGCCGTGGCGATGATTGCATCGCCCTCGTTCACGACGTTGTGGCCATCTGCGATGGCTTCGCCACCGGCTGCTTTGATTTCTTCCACCACCTGCTGGCTCATGGCGCTACCGCCGCCGGAGCCATGGCGGTCTCCGCCGAGATCGTTCACCACGACCTTGGCGCCTTCCTGGGCAAATAGAAGTGCGTACTCGCGGCCGAGTCCACCGCCAGCACCCGTAATGATTGCAACTTTACCGTCTAGTAGTCCCATGGGTCACACTCTCTCAATGATGGTAGCGACGGCCATACCCCAGCCGATGCATAGGGTGGCGAGGCCGGTGTTGGCGTCTTGCCGTTCCATCTCGTGGAGCAGCGTCGTGACGAGGCGGGCACCCGAACAACCCAGGGGGTGTCCCAGGGCAATGGCGCCTCCGTTTACGTTTGTTTTTTCGAGGTCACCGCCGGTCTCAGCAGCCCAGACCAACGGCACCACCGCGAATGCTTCGTTGACTTCGAATACGTCGATGTCGTCGATGGTCATGCCTGCACGGGCGAGTGCGCCTTGGGTGGCGCCGATAGGGCCTGTCAGCATGAGAGTGGGGTCCGAGCCCATCACGTGCATGGCCTTGAAGCGGGCGCGTGGTTTCACACCCAGGTCTGCCGTGCCTTTGGCATTGGCGATGAGCAGGGAGGCTGCGCCGTCGCTGATCTGACTGGAAGAGGCTGCGGTAATGCTGCCGTCTTCGGAGAATGCGGGTCGCAGAGTGGAGAGCTTCTCCAGGGTGGAGCCCGCGCGGGGCCCTTCATCGGTGTCTACGCCGTCCACCGCGTGAATTTCCCGGTCGAAGCGGCCTTCTTCATTGGCCGTCAAGGCCCGGCGGTGGGAGTCCAGACTCAGGGAGTCCAGGGATTCTCGGGTGATGCCCCATTTTTTCACCATGAGCTCCGCGGAGAGCCCTTGGGGAACAATGTCGAAGCGGTCGAGAACCTGGTCTGAGAATGACCCGCCATCGGACCCCATCGGGACCCGACTCATGCTCTCTACACCGCCGCCTATGGTCACATCCATAGCGCCAGAGGCCACGGCTTGAGCTGCAAAGTTGACGGCTTGCAGAGAGGAGCCGCAGAGTCGATTGACCGTTGTGCCGGGCACCGAAATCGGAAACCCGGCGGACAGAATGGCCAGGCGGGCGACGTCCATGGACTGTTCGCCCACCTGGGTCACACATCCCATCACCACGTCCTCGACTTTCGAGGGTTCGACCTCAGCACGACTGACGAGCGCTTTGAGGTTTTCGGCAGCCAGCACGTCCGCGCGGACATGGGACAGAACGCCATCGCGTTTGCCAATGGCGGTTCTTGTGGATTCGAGGATGTATGCGTCCATTGTGTCTTCCTAGTTGCGGCTGAAGAGTCGGGTGTCCTGGAGCTTCATGACGTCCGCCATGTTGCCTGCGATCTTGATTTGTCCCGACATAAACGCCTGCATGGGGTTTACGGAGCCCGTGATCATTCCAATCCAGGTGTCTGCATTGGTGTTGATGGTGGCCGAGGCGTTCTCAGCGGTGCCCTGGTTTACGGTGCAGTTGCCTTCGTTTACCGAGAGGACCCAGTCGTCGTCTCCGAAGTGAAACTGCACGGTGGTGTTCCATGCGCCGGCGGCCTCGGGGTTGAAGCGTCCGGGCATGGCCTCAAAGATGTCTTGAATGGTGATATCAGCCATGGTCTGTTTCTCCAGTTGGATTGGTTTGTGTGGGGGAGTGATGCAGTCCCAGAACAGGACTAACAACAGAAGTGTGAGGTGCCACCTGATGCATCGCTAATCTCCCGTTGGGAGAGCGGCGGCCGGCAGCAATTCAGAGAGTTCCTTGTTGCGAGCGTTGTCATTTGGGGGGGCGAGCTTCTTGAGGCCTCGTCCAAAGAGGAAGTTCATCAGCCTACGCACGAACGCATAGATTTCTGGCCGGTAGGGGTACCACCAGATCTCCCGATTGAAGGGGAGGGGGATCAGGGGCTGATTGATGTGGATGGTCATGCACATGTCCCGCATGGAGCCGGGGGAGTGCACGCGGCCCAGGCCGCTCTTCTTGACCCCAGACCATGGTGTCTCTGGCATGCCGTAGATGGAGAAGACATCGTCCACCATCACCATCCCCGAGACAATCTTGTGTGCCACGTCGACTCCAGTGCGGACGTTGGGTCCGAATACGTAGGCCATGAGCCCCAGGTGCGAGTCGTTGGCCAGCTCAATGGCTTCTTCTACGGTGTCGTAGGGCAGAATGGGCAGCAGGGGGCCAAACGTCTCTTTTTGGACTGTCTGGGAGTGCTGGGGCGCGTCGGTAATGACGGTGGGTGGGAAGAACTGTCCCGGGCCCTCTGCGGCTTCACCACCGGTATGAATCGTTGCACCGTGCGCTCTTGCATCAGCAACCTGTGCGGCAGAAATGTCGAGCTGGCGGGGGTCGATGATAGCCCCGACATCGATTTCCGTGTCGGCGGGGTTGGCCTGTCGGAGCTTGTTGGTGAGAGCAACCACGCGTTCAACCAAGGGCTCGTAGAGTGATCGGTGTACGTAGGCTCGCTCCACAGATACGCAGACCTGCCCGGAGTTCACGAAGGCTCCCCAGACCATGGCGCGAGCGGCCCGCTCCAAGTTTGCGCCAGGCAGTACGATGAAGGGAGCTTTCCCTCCGAGCTCCAGGGCACAGGGAATGAGCTGCCGTCCGCAGGACTCGGCGATCTTCTCACCCGTGGCCACCGAGCCTGTGAAGATGACCTTGTCTACGCCGGCGTTCACTAGAGCCGCGCCGGTTTCGCCATAGCCATTGAGAACCTGAACCAGGTCTTCGGGCACACCGGCCTCGAGGAACAACTCACGAATCTTCATCACGATGAGGGGCGTGGTCTCCGAAGGTTTCACCACCACTGCGTTGCCAGCGAGCAGAGCGATGACCATGTCGCCGGCTGGGATGATCAATGGGAAGTTCCACGGAGAGATGATTCCGATGACTCCGCGAGGGACGTAGTGCAGGAAGCTCTTGCGATGCACCATGAGGTGTAGGCGGATGTTCTTGCGTTTGAGAATCCGTTTTGCCCGTTTCGCAAAGTAGGTGGTCAGGTCCACAAGCGTGAAGATTTCGGCCATGTAGGCTTCCATCCGGGGCTTGCCGCACTCCATGGACAACAGCTCGGTGAGCTCGTCACCGCGCTCCAGGACCAGGTCTCTGAACTTCAAGAGGATGCGCGAACGCTCTTGTATGGGGCGTTGTGCCCAGGCCTTCTGTGCATCTCGTGCTCGGGCGACTGCAGCCTCCACGTCGGAAGCGTTGTCTACGCGAACGTTGGCTAATAGCTGGCCCGTTGCGGGGGCTCTGCATTGAATGTGTTCCATAGCCACCTTCTGTAGTGGCTTCGGGCTGGGCTGAAAAGTCATTTTACAAAGTGTAATGTAACAGGTGACACTTTACATATATCGGGCTACACGAACTTATCCACATCAAGATGGAGTTTCCGTGGCAAACGTACTCATCACTGGCGCAGGCGGCTTTCTCGGTACCGAACTCACTCGGGTGTTCATCGAGTCGGGTCATACGGTGAGGGCGGGAGATATCGATGGGGTGGACCTACGTGAGCACATGGCGTTGGGAGCTCAGCCCATTTGCCTCGATGTGACGGACCCTCCCAGCATGGTGGAAGCCAGTCGTGACACGGATGTGGTGGTCCATGCCAGTGGGATTTTCGATCTTTCTGTGGACCCAGATCGTTTGTGGGCGGTGAATGCCACCGGCGCTCAGACTGCCGCTGAAGCGGCCGCCCAGTGTGGAGTGAAGCGATTTGTCATTGTGAGTTCCACCTCCGTGTACGGGCGCTGTGGGGATGGGGTGGATGAAGCCTCTCCGAAAAATCCCACGCATCCCTACGACCGCTCCAAGGCGGAAGGAGAGCGGCTCGCGATTGAGGCATGTGAGAAAAACGGAATGGCTTGGACTGCGATTCGGCCGACGCTCATTTACGGGCCGGGCGGGCGCTACGGAATAGCGCAGGCTGCGGCACTATTGGCGCTGAGAATTCAGCTTGGCCTCGACTCTATGCGCATCGCTCAGGGCGGGCCGATGGGTCACCATGTTCATGTGACCGATGTGGCTCGGGCGGCCGAGCTGGTGGCGAGCCACCCCGATGCGGTGGGCGAGGTCTTCAATGTGGTGGATGATGCTCCGATGCCCGCCGGAGACATGATTCGTACGTTGAGCAATGCGGTGGGAATGCACATCAAGGTGCCTGCACTGCCCTGGTGGATGGCCAAGCTGGGCCGTTTGTTCAAGCCGCTCGCACGGCGCTTGCTGGTAGGGGAGAACAGGAAGCTCGCGTATCTCTGGTCCAAAGTGGTGGCCGGCAAGGATCTCCAGAATGCCTTGTTGCCCCGGCTGGATGTGGACTGGCTGGACTACATGTTCATTGACCATACCTACAAGAACGACCGCTTGAAGTCGCTGGGGTTCGAGTTCGACTACCCCACAGCCTACGAGGGGATGCCCAAGACGCTGGCCTGGTACAAGCAAGAGCGCTGGCTGCCGTAAGTCCCTGAAAGTAGCCTTATTTGAGCACTGGCTTGATTTGAAAGGGGGCGTTTCTCCTATACTCTTGCGGGGTGTAGGAGGTGCTTATGCGTGGTTGTGACGGTTGGTTGTGGGCAGTGGTTTTTGTGCTGGTGGCATGTGGGTCTAATCCCCCGGAGGAGGAGAAAGAGGATTCAGGCGCTGACACGGAGGTCACTGACATCGATACCTCGGACACCGACACACAGAGCCCCGCGGACGGACGGTTTTCCGAGCATGTGCTGCCACAATCCATTCGGAATGGCGGCTACATGGACTCCACGTTCATCAACAAGGCCGGAGACCGGATCTACTTTCTCCACTCGATCTTTTCGCCAAGCGTGCTTGACGGCCGCTCCGCTCAGGCCGATTGCAGCCACGTCGAGGCAACGCTGCTTCCTGGCCACATCTCCACCCCGGGTTTGGAGTGGACCACAGACCTCTACTTTGTGGAATGGGATGGGCAAGTGTGGTCCGAACCCGTCAATCTCGGAGCACCTGTGAACACGATGGGCATGGAGTGCTGCATGTGGCTCAACGAGGATGAGACCGAGATCATCTACAACACGCTTTCGGACTTGGACGGAGACGGGGTGGATGGTGACTTGGGCCTGCTTCCGACCGGCAACTACCGAGCGACCCGCGCTGACCGCGACTCCGCATGGAGCGATCCTGTGGCTTTGCCGGGTGAGTATGGAATCGAGGGCCAGGGGGAGGTAGCGTTGTGGAGAAACGACATCGAAAAGGTCCCTTCCGGCAACCTCTACCTCTGGGAGAGGACGTTGGCGGGAGAGAACCTGCTGGTCTTCGGTGAGCGCAACGGGGGCACGGATGATGAACCCACCTATGCGCCTCCGGTCAACATTGATGGCACCACTCATTCCGAGACCCAGGTGTGGGTAAACGAATCGGAAACCCGCCTGGTGTTCAACCACCGCCAGGACGATGGCGAGACAGAGCTTTATACGCGGGAACGGGCGAGCGCGTCCGAGGCGTGGGGGGCCTCAGAGACGGTTTCCACAACAGGCTTTGCCGACCCTGCGGGCAACAATGTCTGGGGCGAGCCAAGCTTTGATGCGACAGAGAGCTTCATGTTCTTCACCCGGTTCGATACCAGCGATGCCGACTGCTGGACCCCCGATCTGATGGTGTCTTTTGGGGACGTCGAGACCGGTTTTTCAGATCCGATTGTGCTGAACTAGCTCAGGCGTGGCCTTCGAGGCGTTGGCGCAGGAAAATCGAGCCTAGTAGCTCCGCGGCAGTCCCAGTTCGTGTTCGGCGATGAAGTTCAGGATCATCTCGGCGGTCACCGGTGCGGTGCGCAGCAGTCGGGCGGACTCGTAGTAGTGAATGACGCCGTATTCTTCGGAGAAACCGTAGCCACCCATGGTTTGAATGGCACGGTCCACGGCCTCGATGGCCATCTCGCCAGCCATGTACTTGGCCATGTTGGCGTAGGTACCCACTTTTCCGGGATGCTCGCCCTGGTCGAACGCCCAGGCGGCCCGGTAGGTGAGCAAGCGCACGGCGTCGAGCTCAATCGCCACCTTGGCCAGGGGATGGGAGATGCCCTGGTAGATGCCAATGGGCTTGTCGCGGAAAACGGTGCGCTCATTGGCGTAGCTCACGGCCTTGTCCAGGCAGTTCTGGGCCATGCCGCAGGCTGTGGCAGCCGCTAGGATCCGCTCGGGGTTCAGCGAGTTGAACAGTGCCATTCCTCCCATGTCCGCCTCACCCACAAGGTCTGCGGCGGATACGCGGGCGTCGTCCATGTACACGGTGTACTGGGTCATGCCCTCAATCCCTCGGGTGGGAATGGGTTTGAGGTCGATGCCTGGGGTTTTGGGGTCGACGATGAACAGGGCGAGTCCAAACGCCTTGGGAAGCCCTTGGGCTTCGCACTCTTCGCGGGAGGTGGTTCGAACGACCATCAGCAGACGGTCGGCCACATCGGCGCCGGTGATGAACACCTTCTGGCCGTTGAGCAGGTAGTCGTCCCCGTCCTTGGTGGCGACGGTCTGGATACGGAAGGCGTTGGAGCCTGCATTGGGTTCGGTCAGAGCAAACCCAAACTTCATCTCCCCGGTGGCCATCTTGGGCAGATATCGCTGCTTCATGTCCTCGGTGCCGTTTCGCAAGATGCAGGCGGCATCCATTGTGGTCAGCACGAACAAGGCGTTTCCGAAGCCAAAGGAGCCGAGGGTTTCCAGGCCGATGGTGGTGGCCAGTAGCCCCATGTCGTTTCCGCCATATTCCTCGGGAATGACGCACCCCATAAGCCCGGTTGCACAGATGGCATCCCAGACTTCCTGGGGAAAGATCTTGTCCTTCAAGACCATCTGAACAAGCTCTTCTCGGCGTCCCTCAAACGGCTCGAGACACTTCTTCATCGATTCCTGGATCATGAGTTGTTCTTCGGAGAAAGCGAAGTCGAGGGCCATGGGTCAGCTCCGGGGTGTGTGGGTTGAAAAGTGTAAGGTGACACCTCACACTCGGCAAGTTCGGGAAAGCGCTTTCCTCGAATTAGGGGGCGCTCAGACGACTGTGCCGTCCATCTTTCTGGCCATGCGGTCCAGATAGGACCCGAGCTGGCGTTCTGTCATTTCCCGAGCCATTCGACGTGCGGCCCGCATCATGAGCCTGGGAACGGGCAGGGAAACAATCAGTCGGTTGGTGAACTCGAGGCGACTGCCATTGCCGTGGGGTACGACAAGCCACTCCCCGTCGGACCGGGTGTTGTCCATGGAGCCCATGGTGGACCAGGTCACGGTCTGGGCGGAGGCATCGGAGACGTACCGGGCTGCGTACTGAACTGGAAAGTCGAATCGCCCGACCTTGAAGGAAGACAGGTGCCAGCGAAACACTCCGTCGCCGAGGTCTTCGAGCTTCTTCAATCCGGGAAAGTGCGAGGCTGAACGCGGCACATCAGCGACGAGTTCAAATGCGTCTTGTGGGCTCCAACCCACCTCTAATGTTCGCCGAATTGGCACTTCTATTTCAGGCATGATCTGTCTCCTGCTGGGATGGCGTTGCCGTGCAGGCGCGTTAGCCCTGGGAAATGGTACAGCGCCTTCTGTTGATTTTGAGCTTGTTTCTCGTGGCTCGTCCTGCGTTTGCCTTCGACACGTCGAAGGTCGATGCGGCGACGCTTGAGGGCCTTGCTGGGGATGGGCAGCTCGTTGTGGTGGAGGAAAACACGGACGGGAGCTTGAAGCTTGTGACGGCCGGGGGTCGCATCGATGCTCCCCTCGACACCGTTTGGGCTCAGATCACCAACTACGAGGGGTACAACACCTGGATGCCCCAGGTGGAGAAGGTGGAAGTTCGAAAGCGAAATGGAAACACAGTCGATGTGTTCTTTGACCTGGCGTTCCAGTTTTCGGTGATTTCCAAAGAGGTCACCTACACGCTCAGGCAAATGGAAACTCCGAAGAAAAGCATTCGGTGGTTCTTGCTCGATGGAGACTTTTCTGTTTCTCGGGGGAGTTGGCACCTGGTGCCGGTTTCCGGTGGAAAGTCCACGCTGGTGTTCTATTCGACCTATACGGACCTGGTCTCCATGGGCTGGATTCTGAAAACCCTCTTGGAAGAGCAGCCCAGCATGGAGTTGGCGATTCAGGCTTCTACCGCAGTGATGGTTGTGAAGTCGCTGAAGACGTCCATCGAGAGCGCACCCTAAGACGGCTGAGCGCTTCAGACGGGGACCTTCGTGATGAAGGGCTTGACGTGTGGGCTTGGGACACATACAAAGTATTAGGTAACACCTTATACTTTTGGTGCCCGCTATGCTTGTCCCTGACCTGCTCCGAAGTGCTGCTCAGGCCCACCCCGAGCGGGTGGCTGTGCGTATCGATGGTTGTGGCGAGTTGACCTACGGCCAGTGGGAGTGCGACTCCAATCGGTTTGCCCGGCATTTGGTGGAGCGCGGAATCGAGCCGGGAAGCCGGGTGGCGCTTTCCTTTTCCAACCTGGATGGGCTGCTTTATCTGCGTTGTTGGTTTGGAATTCACAAAGCGGGAGGCGTAGCGGTTCCCACCAATCCACGGGCCACTGCTCGAGAACTTGAGCATGTGTTGGCTCATGCCGAGGTCAGTCTTGTACTGGCTGGTTCGGAAAGTGCGGACAGACTGGCCGGTGTTTTGCCGCCGGGTGCTGTGTTGCTAAGGCGCTCGGAAGTCGAAGCCGCTTGGGCGGAGGGAGAGAGTGCGGAGTTTCAGGTGCCCCGTCCTGCGGATGCACTTGCGGACATTCTGTACACCTCTGGGACCACAGGACTGCCTAAAGGCGTGGCATGTACCCACGAGAACATCACGTTCAAAGGCTCCTCAGAACTCCATAAGTACTTTCAAGGTGCTCGATATCTCCATGCGGTGCCGCTGTTTACCTTTGCGGGCTCCCATGCCATGACGCTGATGTGCCTCAGGGGCTGCATGACTCAAGTGATTCAGCCAGCGTTTGAGCCAGGGCGGTTTTTGGAGATCTTGGCCGAACAGAAAGCGGCACTGTCGTATGCGGTACCCACCATGTTGTTGCGGTGTCTGGAGCACCCCCGGCTGTTGGAAGGAGGGTTTGATGGCTTGAGGTTGCTGATGTACGGCACGGCTCCCATGCCTCCTGCGGCGATACAGAAGCTCGCCCAGCACTTTACGGGGACCTTTCTGGTAAACCTCTATGGGCTGACCGAAGGGGGGGCTGCAGTCTGTACGCTGCCACCCCAGGAAGCACTGGCCAGGCCGGACTCCATCGGCAAGCCATTGCCACCGACCGAACTGAAGATTGTGGATGAGGCCGGGGAAGAACTGGAAGCCGGCTTGTCTGGAGAGATTTGCATGAAGTCCGTTTCAACGGGCCGCTCTTACTTTCGAGATGAGGGTGCGACTCAGAAAGCCTGGCGGGACGGCTGGTTGCACACAGGCGACATCGGGTATCTCGATGGCGACGGCTACCTCTACCTCGTCGATCGAAAGAAAGATTTGATTATCGTTGGGGGGCACAATGTTTCCGCACCTGAGGTCGAGGCGGCGTTGTTGGACCACCCGGACGTTGCCGAGGCTGCGGTCATTGGGCTGGAACACCCGGGGATGGGGGCGGTGCCGCGTGCATTTGTGGTGTGTCGGGGGGAAGTCTCGACGCATCCGGAGGAACTGCAGGCATTTCTCGAAGAACGCCTGGTCTCCTACAAGGTGCCCCGAACCTATACCTTTGTGGATGAGTTGCCTCGCAATGCCTTGGGCAAGGTTCTCAAGCGCGAGCTGCGTCGAGAAGGAGCCAGCGCATGAAGGTGACGCGTTTGGATTTGGGCGGGTTCGAGCTGGCGGTCCACGAGGTGGGCGAGGGGCCTGTGGTGGCGCTGGGGCATTCGCTGACCTTTGACCACCAGATGTTTCAGCACCAGGTGACCACGCTGGCCCAAAAACACCGAGTGCTTCTCTTTGACCTGCATGGACAAGGCCAATCCGGGGCTCCGGAAGAGTACTTTACACTCGACGATATTGCCGATGATCTCGACAGGGCTCTCGAGATGTTGGGGGCCAAAGAAGTGTGCTGGCTGGGCCATTCGATGGGAGGCATGGTGGGGATGCGCCTGGCGATTCGCCATCCCCAACGGGTGGGAGCTTTGGTCCTGATGAACACCAGCGCTGAAGCGGAACCTCGGGAGATTCAGGACCTCTACCATCACGTGAACGAGGGCTCACGAGGATTGCCATCGAACAAGACCACGGTGGACTTCTTATTGGGGCTGATGTTCTCTGCCGGGTTTCGGGAGTCTCAGCCGGAGCGTGTCGCGTTCTTTGAGGACCAGCTCTACAACCCACCGAACCCAGAGGGCGTCTATTTCGCGGCTCATGCAGTCATTTGGCGCGACGATGTCCGTGAGAGCCTGGCCTCGATCGATGTGCCAGCGCTGATCATCAGCGCCGAGGATGACAGCTCGGTTCCTCCGAAACACCAAGAAAAGATCGCAGAGCACCTGCCTGGTTCCAGGCTGGTTCGCATTGCATCCTGTGGCCACCTCTCGCCAGTGGAGCAGCCTGGAGTGGTGCTCGGCCACATCGACGAGTTTCTATCCAAGCACTGGGGGACTGATGAGTGACACGGTAGGCCTCGAGGTTCTAGACCACATTGCGGTGATTACCCTGAACCGCCCGGAGCGCAGAAATGCCATTGACGCGGAGATGGTGGAGGCCTTTCATGCGGTCGTCCAGCAGGTGAGGGGGCGCTCTGATGTGCGGGTGGTGGTGGTCACGGGTGCGGGCCGCTCGTTTTGTTCGGGTGCGGACTTTTCTGCGCTCCCGTCGTTAGCCCAGGAGAGCGGACACACCGGAATACTGGCGTCTCATGCTGCGATTGAGTCGCTATACCGTGGATTTCTGGGTTTAGGTGAGCTCGAGGTGCCCACCATTGCGGCCATCAACGGGGCGTGTGTTGGAGGCGGGCTTGGTATTGCTCTTTTATGTGACATGCGCGTGGTGGCAGCCCGGGCAAAGATTGGGGCCAACTTCTCCCGCTTGGGTATTCACCCGGGCATGGGGATTACCGGTCGGCTCCCGTCGGTCATCGGCTACCAGGCTGCAGCGAAGATGCTTTTCACCGGGGAGCTGATTCGAGGTGACAGGGCCGTAGAGGTTGGATTGGCGTTGGAGGCTGTCGACTTTGACGAGGTGTTGCCTCGGGCGATGGAGCTTGCAGCGCAGATTGCGGAATCAGCTCCGCTGGCGGTTCGTTGTATCAAGCGTACTCTCCGTACGACTGCGGGTCGTGATGTCGACGATATCTTGGCTCTTGAGGCCATGGCCCAGGCCCTTCTTTCTCAGTCGGAAGACGCTGCTGAAGGTGTGGCTGCCAGCATGCAGAGCCGTACGCCTCGCTTCAGGGGGAGCTGAGTAGTGGACTTTGCATTGTCCCAGGACGAGCAGATGATTCTTGAGTCTGCGAGCGAGTTTGCGAATCGGTTTCTCCGAGACTCCGTGCGCGATCACGAGCGAGAAGGAAGTCTGGAACCGGGTGTTTGGTCCGGGTTTGAGGCCGCTGGTCTGGGGATGCTCGCTGAGCCTGTGGCAGACCCTGAGATGGAGCTCGGATGGCCCATTCGATGCTTGGCACTGGCCAGGTTGGCCGCGGTGGATGGGCCGAGTGCCTTTGCGCTTTGGATGGGGGATTGGGTCCCCCGGGTCAGTGCGCTTCTGGGGGGAGATGGGCGGCCTAAAGCCTTTCAGTTGGTACGCGAGATCGACACGATGCAATGGCCTTTGCCCTGCCTTCCGATGATGGGGGGGGAATCGGTTCTGGTGGTCGACATGTCGGGCTGTTGGGGGGTGGCTCGCGTGGAAGCCACGCAGGTGCGAGCGCTGGGTATGGCGGCGGCAGGGCCCGCCCGCTGTGAGTTGGTGGAATGGGAGGCTCGTGGGCAGGCGGAGCCGGATCTGTTGGCTTCCATTCTGGCCCAAGCCCGGATTTGGGTGGCGTCGGTTTTGGTGGGCATGTCTCGGGGATCGATGGAGTACACCCATGGGTACATCCAAGAACGAGTAGCTTTTGGTAAGGCGCTGGCGCAGCACCAGGGAGTGGCATTCATGGCGGCGGACATGAGCATTCGCTGTGAGGGGGCTGAGATGCTGCTGTGTCGGGCGGGCTGGGGGATGGACAGCGGCGATGACACGGTGGTGATGGGCTCGTATGCAGAGGCTGTAGAAGCGGCCTTGTGGGTCACGGACACGGGAGTTCAGCTGCTGGGTGGTCATGGGTACATGAAGGAGCATCCGGTGGAGAAGTGGATGCGAGATGCTCGGGCTATTTCGTTGATTTGGGGCGGTGTTGACCTGGCGCTGGAAACCGAACGATTCTTGGCCGGGGGGGCGGCATGAACTTCGAAATCGACCCCAGCTTCGGCAAGCTCCGAGACATGATTGGCTTTCTGGGTAGGGAGCGTTTGAGGCCATTGGGTTTGGAGGCCGATGCACTGGGTGGGCCATTGCCCCCGGAGCATCCGTTCTTTCAGGAGGTGTTGGACATGGGGCTCACCGGGGGCTTCATGGGAAAGAGTCCCAAGGAACGAACCGATGATGATGGTCGGGCCCGCCGCACGATTCGCCGAGCTGTCGTGATGGCTGAAGAGGCCGCGTACTGGGACCGGGGGATGGCGACCTCGCTACCCGGGCCCGGGCTTGGGGGTGCGCCTGTCATGATTATGGGGACTCCCGATCAGAAAGAACGACTGCTCGGGCCGTTCAAAGACCGTTCTCAGCCGAGGTGGAGCGCCTTTGGTATGACCGAGCCAGGGGCTGGTTCGGATGTGGCGAGAATCCGCACGAGATTTCAGGAGGACGGCGACGACTTCGTGGTGAACGGAGAGAAGGTCTTCATTTCCAATGGGGCGCGTGCCTCGTTTGTGGTGTGTTGGGGCACCGTGGACCCCACGGCTGGGCGCAAGGGCCATCGAGCGCTTGTGGTCGAGGCTGGCACCCCTGGCTTCGAGGTGGCCAAAATCGAGAAGAAGATGGGGCTGTGTGCTTCGGAGACCGCTTCGCTGGTGTTCCAGGATTGTCGGGTGCCCAAGGCCAACCTGCTTCAGGCGGACACGGATGGCGGGAGCTTCAAAGGTGCGATGAAGACATTCGACATGACGAGGCCGATGGTGGCCGCCATGGCTGTGGGGATTGCTCAGGCAGCGCTGGACGAAGCCACGCGTTTTGCCGATGAGAACTTTACGGGCCCATCTGCCTGGCGCAGGACACGGGTTGAAGACCGCCTGTCGCGTTGTCGCGGAAAAGTAGAAATGGGCCGACTGTATGCGTGGAAGGCCGCCTGGTTGGGTGACCATAAGAAACCAAACGCTGTGGCAGCATCTATGGCCAAGGCCGCCTGCGCGCCGATTGCGCTGGAGGTTGCCTCCTTGGGAATGGAGATCCTGGGTGAGGCCGGAGGGGCCTGCGACCACTTGATCGAGAAGCTTTATCGAGACGTAAAAGCCCTGGATATCGTCGAGGGCACCGGCCAGATCCAACGGATTGTCATTGCTAGACGGCTGTTGGGCTACGAGGGAGAACGACATGAGTGAGATGGGTAGAGCAGCGGTTTTTCGAGGTGTAGGAAACCCCTTTGAAATCGCCGAGTATTCCGTGCCTGATCCGGGTCCAAGAGACTTGGTGGTCAAGATCGAACGAACCAATATCTGTGGAAGCGACCTGCACATTTGGAGAGGTGACACGGACCTGGCCAGGATGGGGTTGACCTATGGGATTGTGCTTGGACACGAGATGACCGGCCGGGTTCATGCATTGGGGGCCAAGGTGCGTTCTGATTCGCTGGGCCAGCCCCTCAAAGAGGGCGACTCGGTGGTGTATGCCTACTATTGTCCCTGCTCTCGGTGCTTGCCTTGTTTGAAGGGTGATGAGCACATGTGCATGGCCAGTTTGAGCAGCCCGGTTCGGCCTTGTGAGATGCCTCCGCACTTTCTGGGCGGGTTCGCGGACTACTACTACGTGAAGGGGCGTCAAGCGGTGTTCAAGGCACCAGCCGGGGTAGAGCCGGAGCTTGTGGCGGGCGCCAACTGTGCGCTATCGCAGGTAATTTACGGGCTGGAGCAGGCGAACCTGAGGTTTGGCGACTCGGTTGTGGTTCAGGGGGCGGGTGGCCTCGGGCTCTTTGCTTGTGCGGTAGCCAAGGAAATGGGTGCGGGGCAGGTCATTGCCATTGATGGCATTGAGGCTCGGCTTGAACTGGCTCGTTCGTTTGGAGCGGATGAGGTGATTTCCATTGCCCAGGTAGACGACCCCCGAGAGCGGGTGTCCCGTGTTCAGTCTCTGACCGGGGGCGCTGGAGCCGATGTGGTGGTGGAAGTGGTGGGTATTCCAGAGGTGGTCCCCGAGGGAATCCGGATGCTGGCCCGCGGCGGCCGCTACCTGGAGCTTGGAAACATCAATCCGAAAAAGACCTACAAAGCCGACCCCTCTCTCCTTGTGGGTCAGAACCGCTCGATTGTGGGTGTGAGCCTTTATCCGCCCTATACGCTCAAGCAGGCGCTGGACTTTCTGGTGCGAGCGCGGGATCGATACCCGTTCGAGAAGCTCCTCTCTCACGCCTATTCGCTCGATCAAATCGACACGGCTTTTCAGGAAGCGGATGCATTTGCGAGCCAGCCCGGTGCTGTCGTGCGGGCTTCGGTGGTGCCATGAGTATCGACCATGGATGGGCCATCGAAAAGTGCGGTTTGGGAGGAGTTCTACCCATGTGGATTGCCGGCGAGGCATCTCCGGCTGAAGCGGGAGACACACTGGCTGCAATCAACCCCACAACCGGCGAGGAGATTGCTCGATTTCCCAATGCTGGGACAGCCGATGTAGGTCGAGCCGTGGAATCGGCTCGGAAGGCCTTTGACGAGGGGCCTTGGTGGAATCAATGGGGCGCTCAAAAGCGAGCCCGGTGTCTGAAAACACTCGCTCGCCTGGTGAAAGAACACGAAAAGACATTGGCTCGAATCGAGACCATGGATGTGGGAATGCCCTATGGCATGTCGTTGAGATTTTCTGCGACGGCCCTCAGGAAAAACCTGGAGTATTTCTCAGGTCTGGGAGATGCCCTCTGTGGAGAGAGTATTCCCCAGTCGTCACCGACACAGCTGGACTACACCCGGCGAGAACCGCTTGGGGTGGTTGCTGCGATCATTCCTTGGAATACGCCACTACTGGCGATTGGTTCCAAGATTGGCCCGGCGCTTCTGGCGGGAAACACGGTCATTCTCAAGCCCTCTGAAAAGGCGACATTGTCTGCCCTGAAGGTAGCGGAGCTGGCTGCGGAGGCGGGCTTTCCGGCTGGAGTGCTTCAGGTTCTTACCGGGGATGGGAGGGCTGGCTCTGCTCTGGTGACCCACCCGGGGGTCGACAAGGTGAGCTTTACCGGTGGAGGGGCGACCGCCAGCTTGATTCAGGAGGCTACAGCAGACACGTTGAAGCCACTGACGTTTGAGCTTGGTGGCAAGAGCCCCAATGTGGTCTTTGCCGATGCGGATCTCGATAAGGTCTCCATGCAGTCCGCAATGGGGGTCTTTGGGTTGTCGGGCCAGGCTTGTGCTGCGGGCTCACGCATCCTCGTGGAGCGCTGTGTGCACGATGAGGTCGTTGCCGAGCTTGCTCGCGTGGCGGGAAGCCTGGGCATGGGGGACCCGCTGCAGGCCTACACCATGTTGGGGCCACTCAACAGCAAAGAACACGCGGATGGGGTGCGCCAGATGATTGCCGAAGCGCTGGAAGATGGAGCCACGCTCTACCATGAGAGCTCGGTCCCCGATGAGTGTGGTGCGGCGTTCGTTGGGCCGCATATCTTTACGGATGTGACCCCAGAAATGCGTCTTTGGAAGAACGAGGTGTTTGGGCCGGTCGCGGCGGTGGTGCCCTTTGATACCGAAGAGGAAGCACTTCGCCTGGCAAACGACACGGAGTTCGGGTTGGCGGCTGGGGTCTGGACCCAGGACTTGGGCAAGGCTCATCGCATGGCCCATGGGATTCGCGCCGGAGTGGTCTGGGTGAACTGTTACGGGAGTCTCCCCAACAATGTTCCTTTTGGGGGCTTCAAGAGAAGCGGTTCGGGAAGAGAGGGAGGGGTGCACGCCCTCGCGGAGTTTACACAGGTCAAGAACGTCCTCATTGACTTGGGTTGAGCGTTTTCTGGGCGGTTTGGGTACGTGCCGTTCGGTTCGGAGGGGCACCATCTTGTCGCTGACCTAAACTCGCGAATGGGGTAGGGCTGAGCGCTCTTGTCCTCTATACTGGCAGGAGTTCCGACGACGGTTTGAATGGAGCGGTTCAATGCGGATTTGCTGTGCACTTGTGTTCGTGAGCTTGAGCCTTGGTTGTTCTTCTCAGAAAGGGCAGATCTTTGTGGGGCAGTCTGAGACGGGACCGCAGGAAACGGGGCTGTTGTTGGACGAAGACGGGGATGGGGTCTCGGCAGCCGAGGACTGCGATGACAACAATGAAGAGGTGTACCCAGGGGCGCAAGAGCGCTGCGATGGCATCGATAATAACTGTGACGGTCTGGTGGATGGCGCGGACTAGGTGGATGCGACGGCCTGGTACCTCGACAGCGATGCTGATGGGTATGGGGCGCCCGATTCGGAGGTGCTTGCCTGTGAACCTCAGGAGGGAATGATTGAGGACGGCACGGACTGTAACGACCAGGATGCCGACTACCACCCGGGCGCAGTGGAAGACGACTGCACGGACCCCAACGACTACAACTGCGATGGTTCGGTGGGACGTGTGGACTTGGATGGGGATGGGTTTGCAGCCTGTGAGGACTGTGACGATACTGCGGTGAACGTGAATTCGGATGCGCAAGAAGTGTGCGATGGAATCGACAATGATTGTGACTTCCTGGTAGACGATGCGGATGCCAGCTTGGATGTGTCCACGGCATCCTCCTGGTACATCGATTCCGATCTGGATGGCTATGGGGTGTCGGATACGGCTGTGACGGCCTGCAGTGCGCCTGTGGGCACCACTAGCATGGATGGGGACTGCGATGATGCGGAGCCGTTGGTCAATCCGGGTGCGGTGGAGTCGTGTGATGGCCTGGACAATGACTGTGATGGCGTCGTGCCGGTTGCCGAGTTGGATGGAGATGGGGATGGGTTTCTGTCCTGTGAGGACTGTGACGACACGGATCCGGCGATCAACCCCAGCGCGGTGGAGGTCTGCGACGGCGTTGAGAATAATTGTGATGGCTTGTTTCTGACCGGTGAACTCACGGACCAGGACTTGGATGGCTACCTTTCTTGCGACGACTGCGATGATGCGGACTCGGCTGTGAATGCTGCAGCTGTCGAGGACTGCAGCGATGGGATCGACAACGATTGTGATGGGCTTGTCGACGGACAACAGCCTGCTTGCCAGGTGTCCACTGTGGATATCACCACCTCTTCAGGAACAGTCGATTTGGCCAGCACTCTGGGCAATCCCAGTGCGCCCGTAGCGGTGCTGGTCACGATTTTCCCAGGCGTGACCGTTCAGAGTAGTTCCACCTCGACACCCGCACTGACCACGGCGGGCCTCCCTACCGGCTCTACCGTAGAGGTGCTCAACCAGGGGACCATTCACGGCCGAGGTGGCAATGGGGCCTGCGACAATCAGGGTGCGGGTGGTCATGGCGGAGATGCCATCCTTGTGACTGTGGATGTCACCATCGACAACGCTAGCGGCTTTATCTA
>JAYZDK010000047.1:0-10621 GCA_036337845.1 Myxococcota bacterium
ACAGGGATGGCGGAGAGAGAGGGATTCGAACCCTCGGTAGGTTGCCCTACACACGATTTCCAGTCGTGCACCTTCGGCCACTCGGTCACCTCTCCAGCGCTCCCTGCAATGAGGATTGAAACTTGATGTTGTCGTTGACAATAAGGGCGGAGAGGGTGGGATTCGAACCCACGGTGGGCAGAACCCACAGTAGATTTCGAATCTACCGCCTTCGTCCACTCGGCCACCTCTCCAGTGTATCGTCAACGCGCACGCCGCTTGTCTCGAAAGAACGCACGAAGCAGTTCTGCCGATGATTCTGCCTCTACGCCGGCCACCACATCGAAGTGATGGTTGAGCTCTGGGTGGCTGGACAGATTGTCCAGAGTTCCCAGGAACCCACCCCGGGGATCGTGGGCGCCAAAAACGCAACGTTCTATTCGTGCCAGGACCATGGCTCCGGCGCACATGGCGCAGGGTTCCAGGGTGACGTAGACCGTACAGTTCAAAAGGCGCCATGAATCGAGTTTCTTTGCAGCTTCACGTATGGCCAGGAGTTCGGCGTGGGCGCAGGGGTCGTTATCCGTTTCCCGGAGGTTCCAGGCTTCGGATAAAACCTTCCCATCCTGCACAACGAGGGCACCAACTGGTACCTCGCCTTGCTCCGCGGCCGCTTGAGCAAGCTCAAGAGCGCGTTTCATATAGAGGCTATGCGAATCGATAGCGGGCATCTTTGTCCCGTCAAAGAACGGTAATCGGAGCGTGCATTCCGATCCCGGTGTACCTACCCACACGCCGGGTTCGTGTCAATGGCTGATTGGAGACCTCTTGTGCTGTCTCAACGGGTGAGCGGTAGGTTTCGCTGCAGGACATTTTGTTGTTTCCCCGTCATGGATGTAAGCATGGCTCCCACATTTGGGTCCAGCCGAGTAAGATCAAGCCAGCATGAGGCACCCCCTACAGCAACAGATACGACGACGCGTTGAGGTTGTTTTGGCCGACAAGGCGGTTCCCATGCCCTGGGTGCAGGATTCCCATGGAGCGCTTGCGGAGATTCGTTTGAAGCTTCGGGAGTTGCGTGACGCGTTGGAGGAAGGAGAGACCCTGCTTGGGGGTCTACTTGCGCCGACTCCAGTGACCGAAGACAGCACGGTGCACGAAGTTTGGGCCCGTCATCCAGGCGTCCGCGAGCTTTTTGCCCGCCATCACCTCCACGGGTGTGATGTCTGCCCGGTAGGCGCAGACGAGACGCTCGCCGAGATGGCGTATGGACACCGGATCGACTTGGAAGATTTTCTTCAATCTTTGAAAGACTTGTTGGAGTAGCTCATGTTCAAACTGTTGTTTCTTCTTGTTGGGGCCTCGATTGCTGGGCCTGTGGAGAATGTGAAGATTCCGACCGAAGATGGTCTTGAGCTTCACGCGTTCTACCAGCCCTCCGAGGATTCTCAGAAGGCCGTGTTGTTCTTACACATGCTCGATCGAAGCGCGAAGGATTGGGAATACCTGGCTCAGCGCATGAATCGTGCAGGTTTCAACACTCTAGCCCTGGACCTGCGTAGTCACGGTGAGAATGCCGGAGAGGGCAAGCCCACGTCCGACCTCAACTATTCGGACTTTCGAGCCATGATTGGAGACGTCGGGTCTGCCCTTGCGTGGTTGAAGAAGCGAGGCACTGGCGACATCAGCATTGTGGGGGCATCTATTGGTTCCAGTCTGGCCTTGCTTTCAGCGGGTACAGACCCGGACATTCGAAATCTCGTGTTGTTGTCACCTGGCGTGAACTACAAGGGGCTTGAGCTTGCCGGTGCCATGGAAACCTATGGAGAACGGCCGGTCTTGATCGCGGTCTCCAGCGAGGATGGATACTCGGCCAAGAGTGCTTTGGTGTTGGACGCCGAAGCGCTTGGAAAACACCATATGGCGATCTATGACAACGCGGGTCACGGCACCAAAATGCTCAACCGATCGCCAAAGCTTGAGCCGCTCATTCAAAGCTGGCTATTGCAGACCTGGGGTGTTTCCCATGGGGAACGCAATACGGACGCCTTGATTCAGACTGGAGATGTGACTCCTCAGGAGACTTCGGGCAAGAAATTCGGTGAGGATTAGCAACCGGATTTTTTGGGGGGGTCAACATTTCGCGTTGTTGTTCCGATTCATGCTGTACACGAGCGGTCACAAGGTCGCAGATGACTTCAGGAGTACATCGTGTCTGTCATGGTCAACACCAATGTTGCTGCGGGAGTTAGCGGCCGCAACGTTGGAAAAAGTTCTCGCACGCTCTCGTTGAGCAACGCCAAGCTTGCCTCCGGAAGTCGCATTACGACGGCTGCGGATGATGCGGCTGGGTTGGCGGTTGCGGAGAATCTTCAGGCTGCCAGTCGGTCTACGCGAATGGCGATGCGAAACCTCAATGATGGAGCCTCGCTACTGAATGTGGCCGAAGGAGCCACAAGTCAGACAGGTGACATCCTGATTCGGATGCGTGAACTGGCTGTTCAATCCAGTTCGGAGGTGCTGAGTCAGACAGAGCGCGCTTACCTGGCGGAGGAATATACCGAGCTCATCGGAGAGATTGACCGGATGTCCAACGTCACCAGTTTTAATGGCAAGCAGCTTGTTGATGGAAACAACCCCACCATCTCAATTCAGGTGGGAATCAACAACTCGGCGTCGGATCGTGTCGATATCGTGATGGGGGATATCTCGGTGCTGACCCTGGGAGTGCACACGTCCACCACCAAGATTGGTTCGGTCAGCACAGCTCAGGCTGCAATCGAGCAGATTGACCAGGCGCTGGATACCGTCAATGGGTACATGTCCGATTACGGAGCGATCTCCAACAAACTTGGTCACGCCATGAACTACCTGGAGATCTATAGTGAAAATCTCGGAAGTTCGGAAACACAGATTCGTGACGTAGACATGGCTCACGAGTCTGCCTATCAGGCCCGCAGCCAGATTTTGAATCAGGCCTCGTTGTCGGTCTTGGCCCAAGCCAAGCAGATCGGCCAGGGAGCCTTGGGACTTATTTAGGTCATCGGCTGCGCAAGGTGTGGCCTCACATGCCATGATCCCGGCGTGAGATATCTCGTACCGCTACTGTTTCTCTCGAGTGGCTGTTTGGTTCGTGGGTGGGTGTTCGAACAGATAGAGCCTGTGCCACCGGCGGTTACGCAGCCGGTTTCGGGGTTGAACGGGCTCTCTGCTGAGACTTGTGGTGCTTGTCATTCAGAGGTGTACACCGAGTGGTCCTCTTCCATGATGGCGGATGCCTTTGATGACGCGCTGTTTCAGGCCAAGTGGCATTCGGTTGAGGAAAACTTCGTCTGTTTGCATTGTCATGCTCCTCTACAAGAGCAGCAGCCGGTGAAGGCCAGTGGGTTGGAGCACATTCGACCTATGGTTGCAGCAGGAGATGACAATCCCTTGTTTGACGAGTCCCTGCAGCATGAAGGGATCACCTGTGTGGCTTGTCATTTGGATGAAGGACATGTGGTGGTCAGTCGTGAGGGTACGGTTGCTCCTCATCCCGTGGTAGTTCAGCCGGAATTCGGTTCAGATGGTGGGGTTTGTGAAGGTTGTCATCAGCTCGCTGAGCCGGTCTTTTATCGATTGGATCGGCCCTTGATAGACACGGTGGGGGAGTGGGAGAGGTGGCAGGAGATTACGGGTCGCTCAGAGACTTGTGTGGATTGCCATATGCCTGTGGTTCAGAGGAAAGGTGGGGAGGCAAGCGCTGCTTCGGAGGGTCACAGCCACGTGTTTCCAGGGGCGCGGAATTTGGAGATGTTGCAGCGGGGTGTTGCGGTGTTGTCTGTGGAGAAGAGCTCTGATGGGATTGATGTGGTGCTGGAAAACCGTGCTGGTCATCACTTTCCCACGGCAGAACATGCACATTCTTTGGTCTTGAGCGTTGCGATTTTAGACGAGCAGGGAGGAGTGATTTCGGACTCCGAACACGAGATGGCGCGTCACATCGAGAATCGCAGGGAGATCTCGGACACGACCCTCCGTTCCGGGGAAACCCGTAGTTTCCACTCGGTTTTTATCCAGCAGCAGTTGGCGCGTGCAGTGCGGGCACGGGTGGGTGTCCACTATCGGCGAATGGGGCTGGAGCCTGCCATTGTGGAGGCTGCAGGCTTGTCCGAATCACAAAGAACTGTCGTAGTTCACTTAGCGGATTTTGAGATCTGAGCTTAAATGGCGCTCGGGCGTGGCAAGATGTGCCCTGGTTTGGCCTTTGTGGGGAGCATTCGATGAAAATTCTATTGGTACATCCGGCTCCGTTTGAAGAAATGCGGGTGGGTTTGGAGAACACGGTCTGGCGTTCGGAGCCTGTGGCGCTCACGAGCATTGCTTCGATGGTGATTCCTGAGCACGAGGTTCAGATTCTGGACCTACGCTTGGAGAGCACGGAAGCGTTGCCTAAGGTGCTCCAGGAATGGCGTCCGGACCTTGTGGGTACAACGGCGATGACCACGGATGCCTACCAGGCGCTCTCTGTGCTCTATTGTGCGCGTCAGATTCTGCCGGAAGCACTGACCATTATCGGCGGGCACCACCCCACGCTGACACCCGAGTATTTCCGGAAGCCCTATGTCGACATGATGGTCAAGGGGGAGGGGGAGCATGTCTTTCGGGACATCTGCGAGATCTGGAAGAATGTGGATGGTCACGACCTGTCCGTATTCAAGGGGCTGGCAGGAACGGAGCTGCGCCAAGGAGATGAGTGGGTGGACCAGGGAAAGAGCCCTTGGATTCCCGACCTCGATGCGTTGCCTGCCCCAGCCAGGCATCTCATAGAGAAGTACCACGGGGAGTATTTCTACATTGTGGCGCGTCCTCTGGCTTCGATTTTCACCAGCCGTGGGTGCTCATTTGACTGCAACTTCTGTGCGATCTGGGAGTTTTACGAGAGGAAGACCCGGTATCTCTCGGCGTCCGTCATCGCGGACAGGATGGAGCAGTGCGAGGAAGACTTCGTTTTCCTGTTGGATGATAACTTTCTCTCCCGAACGGACCGGTTGTGGGCGTTGGCAGATGAAATCGAGCGCCGAGGCATCAAGAAGTACTGGATGTCTCAAGGTCGAGCGGACTTTGTCGCCAAGAACCCGGACCTCATCAAGCGCCTGGCCGAGGTGGGCCTGAGAGGCTTGCTGTCGGGCTATGAGTCCAACTCTCAGGACTCGCTTGATTTTCTTCGAAAGCGTTGCAATGTCGATGCAAACATGGCGGCCTCGAGAATCCTCAGAGAGAACGGGGTCATCTCTACAGCGCTCTTCATGGTGCGCCCGGAGTTTGAGGAGAAGGATTTCGATGGGCTCTACGACTACATCCGAGAGATGGGCGTTGCCATTCCGCTGGTGAGTATCCAGACTCCTCTTCCAGGCACAGAGCTCTGGCGTATGAGCAAGGACAAGCTGTTGACGGAGGATTTCCGTCTCTTTGATCTGAGTCATGCAGTGGTCGAGACAAAGCTGCCCAGGGATGAGTTCTACAGACAGTACGTTCGTTTTGGAGATGTACAGAACCAGAGCGTTCGTCGCTGGTTTACACCGTTTCGGATTCTGCGGGACTGGGATTTCTATCGACGCTTGATTCCTCGGGTGCCCGAGTTCATGAAGCGGCGTGCCGCTTTCCGCGCTGTAGTGTTCAACCCGAAATCGTATCTACGTGACGAAGAGGGAATCATCCCGAGTCGGGTTCGAGAAGGAGTGGCTGCAAAATGAGTGTGGACGCCAAGGCTTTTCTCAAGGAACTGCACCACGAGGTGGACACCCACCCGGCAGTCAATCACGTCTTTTTGGCGCGATGTGCGACCTCTCCATTCACACGGGAAGACTACCGGGTGATGGGTTTGCAGCACTACCCGTTGGTGGGGTTGTTCACCACCTACATGGAATGGCTGCTCATTGGTGCGCCTGACTCCGACTGCAAGCAGTGGGTCGCCAAGGTACTCGTGGATGAGTACGGCGAGGGTTCAGATGGTTTGGACCATGCGGAGCTCTACCGGAAATACCTGTATGCCTGTGGGGTTGAAGAAGGGGAAGAAGACCGCGTTCCGCTGGATTTCAGGGTGCGTGATTTCGTGCAGACACACCTGGATATGGTGACCCAAGAGCACTTTCTGGTGGGGCTTGGTGCACTGGGGCCAGGGCATGAGTGGGCCATCCCCAAGATGTTTCCGCCCCTGATCGCTGGCCTGCAACGCGCCGGTTTCAGTGATTCTGAGATCAACTATTTCCTGCTTCATGTGGTCCAGGATGAAGATCATGGGGCTTGGATGGAGGAAGCGCTGGTATCGCTCATTCAGACCCATGAGGATGCCGATCGCATTCGAGAGGGTACGCTGCGCAGCTTGGAAGCCCGGCACCGGTTCTGGGATGGTGTGCAGTTCCAAGTGGTGAACTGGCGGCAACCGGATGCGGATGCGGCTCGGAACTGGCTGTGGGCGGATGGGCTGTTTGGCGGCACATTGCTGGGGGGCGATAAAGGCAAGAAGCCTATCTATCGGCCGCAACTTCGAGCCATAGCCGAGCGACTGCGGCCCGGTTCGTGACATCCTTTGTCAGGGGCTGATGCCTACTGGAGGAGTGCTTGGTGCGGAGAATCGTCTCGGTCCTTGGTTGTTCGGCCCTGTTGTGGGGCTGTCAGGGATCCAAAGATGGCCCGCGAGAGACGGCGGATGAAACCGGAGCGGTTCACTACACGGGCTGGCCATCTGGGGAGGTTCGTCAGGGCGAGGCCGATGTGGTCTTGTTGGGAATCGATGACGGGGACCAGACGGGTCAGAAGGTCGATCCTGCCGGAGATATCGATGGGGATGGTCTCGCGGACCTGTTGATTGCTGCGGACATCCACACGGCGGGCACAGAAAAGTCCGGCGCAGCGTTTTTGGTGTATGGAGCGGATCTTCGTCCCGAATATTCCTTGTCAGAAGCCAGTGTCACCTTCTTTGGAGAGGGAGAACTCGACCATGCGGGGCATGGGCTTGCGGGTCTGGGCGACCTGGATGCAGATGGCCGGGGTGAGTTGGTAGTAGCGGGGTACCAGAACTCCTTGTCTGGACTTGAACGTGGCCGTCTGTATGTGTATCGAGGCACAGACCTTCTGGAAGATGGAGAGCGTAGCTTGTCGGACGCACCGATCATTTTGGAGGGTGTCGATGATCTGGATCGGCTGGGGCATCGGGTTGAAACGGCGGGTGATGTGGACGGGGATGGGATTCCCGACCTCGTCACGGGCGCTTATGGAGCCAGGCACCAGGGGGACAAAGTGGGGGCCGCCTACCTGGTAAAGGGTACGGAGCTGCTCGTAGAGGGCGTGAGGTCCATAGAGGAGGCCTCGCATGCTGTCCTTTTTGGGGAGAGCAATCAAGATGAGGCCGGCTTTTATGTCACCGGTGCGGGAGACCTCGATGGGGATGGTCGTGATGACCTGGTGGTGGCAGCACCTCGTGCCGATGCGTCCTATTCCAACAATGGGGTGGTCTATGTGGTTCTTGCGGCCGAAATCCAAGACGGTGGAGAATTCGAGCTCCCTCTGAGTGGGGGGACGATTCGCGGGGAAGGTGCGTCTGATGAGTGCTGTGGCCTGGCTGAGGTTGGAGATGTGGACGGAGATGGCCGATCCGAGGTGATCTTTGGGGCTCCGCTGTTCGATGACACCGAGTTCTGGGCCGGTCGCAGCTACTTGTTTTCGGCGGTTACCCTGACGGCTGGAGGCTCTCGTTCGGTTTCGGAGGCTGACTGGGTGCTATCCAATGACCAGAGGGGAGAGTTGGTCGGAAGTTCTGTGGCTGGCGTGGGAGACCTGAACCTGGATGGACTGAGTGATTTTCTGGTGGGTGTGCCGGGGGCCTCACAGGACCATGAGTCGGGGGGGGCCGCAGGGTTGTTCTTTGGTTGGGGGGCGTCTTCAGTGGAGCGTGCAACACTCTCGGATGCAGATGTGCGCTTCTATGGAGAACAGGCCCAAGGTTTTTGGGGTCGTTGCGTGACGGCGGTTGGGGATGCGAATGGCGATGGGTTGGAAGACCTTGCCTTCGGAGCTCCGGTCAATCCGCAGCATGCACTGGATGGACCGGGTAGTGTGTACCTCTTCTACACTCCATAGGAGTCAGATGACCGAGATGTTTCGAGGGCGGTGGCTCCTGGTCCTGAGCTGTGTGTTGAGTGCTGCGGGCTGCCAGGGTGACAATCACAGGCCTTCTTCTCCGGGTGTGGAGATTCAACCCATACACCCCCAGGTAGGAGAGGCCGATCTGGACTGTGTCATCACTGAGGAGTCTGTGGATCCAGATGGAGATTCTCTGTCCTATCAATACAGTTGGAAGGTCGATGGTGAACCCGTAGAATCAGTGTCTCAGAGCATCGACTCGGGGGTGCCCAAGGCAGGAGAGCGCTGGGCGTGCAGCGTGGTGGCATTTGATGGAGAGAAGTCGAGTAAGCCGGGTGAGGCCGAGGTTGTGGTGGTGTCTGAATTTCAGGGCTGGGACACCGACGATGTCTCTCTGGCTGCGGCGGATTGGATTTTCAAGGGAATGGAGCTCGACGATCAGTTGGGCAGGAACACGCGCAGCGCCGGAGACATTGACGGAGATGGGCTCTCGGACCTTCTTCTGACAGCGCATGGAGAGTCGACTACGGGTTTCTATGCGGGGGCCGCATACGTCGTGTTGTCGGCTAGCTTGGGAGAACCTGGTGTCCGTGATGTGGATGAGGCGGACTATGTGTTTTTAGGAGAAGCGTCTGAAGACCTTGCCGGTCATGGCTCCTCGACAGCAGGCGATCTCGACCAAGATGGCCATGACGACCTGTATGTGTCTGGGTATCTCCATGATGGCGATACGTTTGATGTGGGTCGTATCTATGTGATCCATGGGGGTACGTTAGGCACTGCGGGGGCTGCCAGCTTGTTGGACGTGGCCGGACATGTGATCGGTGGGGAAGCCGAAAACGACCACTTGGGACACGAGGTGTTTACTGCGGGTGATGTGGATGGGGATGGGATTGCCGACATGGTTACGGGTGCCTACAACGCAGAAGGGGAGGCCTACAGTTCTGGAAAGGCCTATTTCTTCTCGGGGGCGCGACTTGCGGGATCTGGTTGGTCTTCCATTGCCGATGCCGATCACCACTTCCTCGGCACGAATACACGAGACGAGGCGGGGATTACAGTCAACGGCGCGGGAGATGTGGATGGGGATGGCCTCGACGATCTCTTGATAGGCGCCAAGGGCTATACCAGCGCAGAGGGGGAGAGTGGGGCGGTCTACCTGGTGTTAGCGGAGTCCTTGGGTGACTCGAATCAGTTGCTCTCGGAGGCCACCTCGGTCTTTGTCGGGGAAGGTAGCGGCGATCGGTGTTGTGTGGTCTCTGGCGTCGGTGACGTGAATGGCGACGGAGTTCCTGACCTCGGTTTTGGGGCACAGTACAGCTCGGAAGCTGACGAAAAAGCGGGACAGGCCTATGTGGTGTCTGGTGCTCGGGCACGGGACTGGGGCGTGGAATCCCTCTCTGAGGCCGACTGGCAGTTTACGGGAGAGGCGTTTCTGGATGGAGCGGGGTGTTCCGTTGCAGGGGCTGGAGACATTGATGCCGATGGCGTAGACGACCTTTTGGTTGGGGCGGCTGAATATGGCAACAGTCCACAAGCGCGCACGCGCGGCCGGGGCTACCTCGTTCTGGGGAGTAGCTTGGGTGAGCCCGGTCAAGGGTCTCTTTCGACGGCGGATTACCGATTTACCGGGGAAGATGTCAATCATTATGCGGGCTGGGATTTTCAGTCGGCCGGCGACGTGGATGGGGATGGGAGGCCCGATTTGTTGCTAGGGGCTCCGGTCCAGCCAGATTTTGCCTATTATGTGGGACCCGGTAGGGCCTACCTCTTGCTTACTCGTTGAACACAGTGTCCGACTCGCCGAATCCAAGACTGTTTCGCCTGCTCTGGGGGCTCGTTGGCGTTCTCCTGGTGGTGGTCGTTGTTTTGGGGGGGATAGCAGGTTGGCGACAGGTTCAGCGGAGCCTGTTCTCCGACGACATCTTTCCGGCTCCGGAGGCGGATGGTTCGATCGGATTTGGTCTTCGAGAGGGGCTGGTGCGCGCCGAGGTCTTTGTGCCGGACCGTCCCCACAATCTCGATGAAGTGCCTACACTTGACCTCAGAAAGGATTTCAAGCGCAAGCGTCGCTTTGAGTTGTCCACAAACTCGTATGGGCTTCGGAGCCCGGACCCTCCAGCAGGTTCGAGTACAACACCAGATATCGTTGTTCCTGCTCCCGGTTTTCGGGTGGTTTGTCTGGGGGCATCCATCACCTTTGGTTGGGGGGTCTCCTACGAGGAGAGCTATCCGGCAAAGCTCGGGGAAGCGCTTGGCGTCGATGTGGTCAATGCCGGCGCTCCTGCTGCAGACCATTTCTTGTTGAGTGATTGGGCAGCGGAGCACCTGGCTGGATTAGACCCGGATCTCGTTCTGTTCAATGTTCGGCCTGCCTATTTGGATAGGGCAGGCTCGGCGGAGGTGTTGGCTCAAGCTGTAGAGAAGGTGCGTGCGGCGGCCGGGGGGGCTCGTGTGGCGGTGGTGATGCCACCGCTCTCTACATTTGACCTCCAGACCCAGGACATCGTTCGGGAGC
>JAYZDK010000048.1:0-7807 GCA_036337845.1 Myxococcota bacterium
ATCACACTTCCCAAAGGAATCGATGGGGATGAAATCTTCCAGGAGGTCTTTGTGTCGGACAAGGACGATGTACTCAAGGGCAAGCCTCTTCCGCTTGGCTGGACCTGGGCCTCTCACGAAGACAACGACAATCAGCCCCGCGAACGGGACGTAGATTACGTCATTGCCGAGCGATATGCCGCGATGGCACGAGAAGAGGCCTCCACCATGAATCGAGATGGACAATACGGCCTTGCAGCAAAGCGACTCAAGCAAGTGGCCAGGCGAATCGCCGGGTACGCAGGCAATGACCGCAAGCTCAACCGCATTGTTCGAGGCCTCCGGCGAGACGCAGAAACCTACAGCCACTTCATGTCTTCGCTCGATCGAAAGGCCTCCTACTCAAGCTCTCTGTACATCGCCCGGGGTGGCACAAAGCACTCCCTGCGCAAAAAGTGGTCAGTCTCCCCTACACCAAAAGACTGATCCCCGGGCACATTGCCCATCGCTGCCAAACCCACAATTGCACCAACCTGGGGCACGCTCACCCCCCATGCTTGCCTCAGTTGAGGCATCGACCACCCGACAATATCGCTGTTTGTCGCAAATTTAGGGCGATCTGAACTTGGCACGGGGTTTGCAATCCAGTGAGGCGTTCCGGCCACACATTACCGGCTCACCACACACCACGAGTTCCATCATGCTTTTGAAAGTCACCATGTTCAGCGCCTTCACACTGCTGTTTGCCGGGTGTGCCGACACCACCTGGGACTACCAAGACACCGCAGAATACGACACGGGCTTCTATGAGGCAGGGTCCTATGACTCCCCCGAGCACTACCCACAGGGCAAGCAGGACTCCCTCCAGTACCTGATCGAAGGGGAGCCTGAATACACGTCCGGCGAACCCACCTACCAGGATCCTGTGTTTCAGGAAGACAATCCTCTGGGCGATACCGTCAGTGAGGACCCCCTGGATCGAATGAACCCCTAAAACCAATCAATCCAGAAGGCGACTGGCCCATGCGGGTCAACAAGTGAACCCCTCACTGCTCGCCTCTAAACAGCAGCCCCGGCCTTCCGGGGTTGTTGTACTTCGGGGGCTTCTGGTGACCAGGTGCCGTGCGGCCAATCCCTCATTTGGCTATTCAAAGCAGGGTGAGGTGGATAGTTGGCAAGGACTCCCCCACCCTCCAGGCAGGAAAGACATTGACCCAGCACGACCCCGGAGCCCTGACCAATCCCCAGTTCTGGGACGACTGGTATGAGACAGGTCTGAAAGAGGCCGCTGCAGTTCTGGAAGAGAACGACTGGAGCGTGGGTCGAACGGGCACCTTCATTCGCATGGTGGCCCGGCATCTGGGCCCCATTGAAAATCAGCGACTTCTCGAGGTTGGTGGGGGTGGTAACAATCGACGACTGCTGGCCATCCGCAAGTGGCTGCGTCCTGACATCACCGTGCTCGACTATTCTCCGCACGGCATTGCCTTGGTGCAGAAGTCCTTTGAAGCCAATGGAGAAACCCTCGACACCATCGAGGCCGACTTTTTCACAATCGATCTCAGCGAGCAGCCATTCGATATCATTCTGCACTGGGGCGTACTGGAGCACTTTGACGACCCAGCCCCCTTTCTACAAGCCTGCTCACGAGCACTGAAGCCCGGCGGGCGCATGCTCTTCGGGATGCCCAACATGCTGGCGTGGGGTGCGCGTTTCTGGAAGCGATGGAGCCCGGAGAACTGGTCCGTGCATGTGCTCCATGAGGACGAAGCCGTCATCTCCTGCGCAGACGAGACCGGCCTGGATCTCGTATCCGCATTTCATTGCGGTACTCCCCTCTTTCGCATCACGCCGTGGGAGAAAAACGGCCCCGCCCAGTTCAGCCTTTCCGTCGCCCAAGCAGGTATCCGGCGTCTCACCCGGATCGCACCGGTCATAGACCGAGTCCAAAGCCCTCGATTTTCCGCTGAGCGTGTCTTCCTCTTCCAAAAACGATAACGCGGCCGCCACGCGCCCCACGCGCCCCACGCGGACCCTTTAGACACCTCGTAGGATGCGAACGGAACCCCAAGCAGGGCTTCTGCACTCAGACACCCACAGCACACGCACGGCCATCGCGGGTTGAATCTACGGCAAAGTACTTACAACCGAACTTTCCCAGCGCAGTTTCCCTCATTGGCCCCTGTGAGGACCCGCCATCACAGCCAAGCGCACTCCCAAGAAATCCAGGTAAACACCGGACCGGATGCGGCCTGCTCTTTGTGAAGACAGCCTTAACCAAGCGTATACTCCTGGCCTGGCCCGTATACCGGAAATGCATGTCTGAGCCCACTGACAAACGACCGTTCACCGACACGTTCCATATGGACCCGGTGTCGCTGCATGCGGACACCGATGCGGGAGACTCGGTGCTCCTGGATGAAGAAGCGGTTCAGTTGCCGAACGACCCGAACTCCGAGGAACGTCGGAAAGACGTTGAACGGATGGAAATTGCGCCAGTCATCACGGACGAGCGCTACGACATGGTGGACTGGATCGCTTCCGGGGCCATGGGTGAGGTATTGCGAGTCCGGGACCGTCACCTCAACTGCTACCTCGCCATGAAGGTGATTCGGGAAGAGTTGGTTTCCAGGCGTAGCCTCGTCGCCCGATTCATCGAAGAAGCCCAGGTCACCGCCCAGCTCGACCACGCGGGTATCTGCCCGGTTCACGAGATCGGGCGCCTGGCGGACGGCCGCTGGTACTACACCATGAAAGAGGTGAAGGCCAAGCCCCTGTCCGTGCCCATCCGTGCAGTTCACGAAGCCTCCACGCAGGGCCAGTGGCGCGAGACCGCCGAAGGATGGAACTTCAGAAAACTCATCGAGGTATTTCGCAAGGTCTGTGAGGCCGTGGGCTACGCTCACACCCGACACGTCATACACCGAGACCTCAAGCCCGACAATGTGGTCTGTGGCAACCACGGAGAGGTGCTGGTCGTGGACTGGGGATTGGCCAAGGTACTGGGGCGCGCTGAAATACTCGCAGGCGACCTCGAACCCGACGTGGTCACCGATCGCTCTACCGACCAGGCCATGGCCACTCGTATGGGTGCGGTAGCTGGCACCCCCTCCTACATGTCCCCCGAGCAGGCGCGGGGTGAAATCGACTCCATCCAACAAGGCACCGACGTCTACTCTCTCGGCGCCATTCTCTACGAGATTCTCTCCGGGCACCCACACTACCAGGGTGAAACCGGACCGGAGATTGTCGACAAGGTTCTTGCGGGCCCGCCTACATCGCCCCCGACGCCACGGCCCCTCGACGTGAAGAACGTTCAGTTCTTCATGCTTCAACAGGAAGCTCTGGGTTCAAGCGCAGCCTATGTCCCGCCCCCGGTTCCAGAGGAGCTCCTGGAAATCTGCGAGCGGGCAATGAGCCGCAATATCGCCGACCGCTACAAAAACGCTCGCGCCCTCGGAGACCACATCGCTGGCTGGCTCGACGGTTCCTCCAAGCGCTCTCAGGCTCTCCTGATGGTCCAGAAAGCCGAGGCCTTGATCCCTGAAATCCGAGACCTTGAGAGAGAAGCAAGACGTCTCAGAGAACAAGCCTCCAACCTGGAACAGTCCATCGAGCCCCACGAACCGGAGAACCGGAAATACGAGATGTGGGAACTACAGGACAATGCCTCGTCCCTGGAACAGCAGGCTTCTCTCAAAGACCTGCAGATCCTCAACCATCTTCAAGCGGCTCTGACACACGCCCCCGACCTCAAGGCTGCTCACGATGCCATGGCGCGTCGATACCTTGAGCAACACAAACAAGCCGTGACCCGACGCGACCGCGCGGGAACCATCATGGCCGAGACCCAACTCCGCGCTCACGACAACGGCGTACATGCCGCCTACCTCGAGGGCGAAGGCACTCTTTCCGTGATGACAGAGCCCAGTGGGGCGGAGGTTATCCTGCATGAGTATCGAGAGGAAAATCGCCGTTTGGTTCCGGTAAAGCTCCGGTCTTTAGGCGTCTCGCCCATTGCCAATCTGTCTCTTCCAGCCGGAAGCTATCTGCTGGAACTTCGGAGAAAGGGCTGTCTCAACGTCAAATACCCTGTGCTCATCGAACGCATGAAGCACTGGAACGCACAGCCCTCTCCAAACGAGCCCCCAGTACCCGTGCGCCTCCCCTACACAGACGAGCTCGGCTCAGATGATGTCTACGTCCCAGGCGGTTGGTTCTACAGTGGCGGCGATGCGCAAGCCCCGGAATCCCTGAAGCTCCAACGGGTGTGGGTGGATTCTTTCATCATGAGACGTTTTCCCGTCACCAATCGAGACTACCTGTTCTTTCTCAATGACCTGGTCGCCAGCGGTCGTTCTGGCGAGGCCACACACCATGTTCCTCGCGAAGAAAAGGGGGACTACAGCTATTACGCCAAAGAAAAGAACGGCCGATACATCCTTCAAAAGGACAAAGCTGGAAACCTGCTCCGCCCAGACTGGCCCGCGTTGATGCTCAGCTGGGACGACGCCATGGCCTATTCCCTCTGGCTTGCAGATCGCACCGGCCAGCCCTGGCGACTTCCCTGTGAACTGGAGTGGGAGAAGGCAGCTCGGGGAGTAGACAGCCGCATCTACCCTTGGGGGGATTTTTTCGAACATTCCTGGGCCTGCAGTAGGGACTCCCATCCAGGACGGCCCCAGCTATCGGTCGTTCACCGTTTTCCACTCGATGAGAGCCCGTACGGGTTTAGACATCTCGGTGGCAACGCCAGTGATTGGTGTCTCGACGCCTACACACCGAGCGGCCCCACCATTGAAAACAACCGGCTGAGGGTCTTGGCCCCAGATGTGAACTCCGAACTCCCCCTTCGCACGGTCAAGGGGGGGCACTGGCGTGGGATCGGCGTACAGGCGCGCAGCGCCAACCGCCAAGCATTGGTTAGCTCGACTCGGCGAGCCGAAGTGGCGTTTCGCGTGGTGCGCCCCTACGCAACGTCCAAGAAATAGCTTACTGGGCGAGCTGTTCCAGCACATCCTGAGAATGGCTCTTCGTCTTTACTTTCGCCCAGGTCTGCTCAATCCGCCCAGCCTCATCGATGAGGTACGAAATGCGATGGATACCTTCATATTCGCGGCCCATAAACTTCTTGGGGCCCCACGCTCCATAGGCCGCAATCGTCTCGGTGGACTCATCGGACACCAAGGGGAACGGGAACTCGTTCTTGGTGCCAAAGTTCTTCTGTCGCTTTGGGGTATCCGCGCTCATCCCCAGCACCTGGATTCCCAAGGCCTCAAAACGCGCGTAGTCGTCGCGAAGCCCACAGCCTTCAACCGTACAGCCAGGAGTACTGGCCTTCGGATAGAACCACAGAAAGACCTTCTGGCCGCGAAATTGCTCCAAAGACACGGCGTTTCCGTCCCCATCAGGTAGCGAAAACAGGGGCGCTTGATCTCCAATCTCCAACATGGCGTCCTCCAAGACAGCCCATCCGCTCTATCCCATCCCGTCCTACACTGTAAGCGCAAGTTTCATGAGTTCTTCACGTACCATTGCTCAGAGTCAGGCTCTGCGACTCGTGCACCTCACCGCACGGGTGTTTTTCCGGCGAATCCAGGTAGCCGGAACCGAACACCTCCCTCGTGAAGAAGGAGCACTACTGGTGGCGTGGCACCCCAACGGCATTGTGGACCCCATGCTGATCCTCAATCGATGCCCCGGCACGGTGGTGTTTGGTGCTCGCCACGGGCTCTTCCGCTGGCCGTTACTCGGGCTCATCATGCGCTCGTTGGGTACCGTCCCCATCTTTCGGCCGAAAGACTTCGCCCACCGCACCAAAGAAGAGCTCCGAGAACAAAACCAACAAAGCCTGGACGCTCTGGCAAACGCCGTCGCCACTGGCTCCTATGCCGCCCTGTTTCCGGAAGGAGTCTCCCACGACAACCCCCATCCACTCGCCCTCAAAACCGGTGCAGCCCGCCTGTATTATCGCGCCAGAGCCTTGAGGCCAGACTCCGCTCACCCCCCCAAAATCATTCCTGTGGGCCTCCACTACGACCGTAAGAAAGTGTATCGCTCACGCGCGATGGTGGCCTTCCATGCACCACTGGAGTTGCCAGAAGACCTCGACATCGACCCCCCCGAAGACGAGAGCCTTGAAGAAGCCAAAGCCCGAAACCTGGCTCTCACACAGCAGATCGAATCTTCCCTCTCCACAGCCGCGCTCGCTGCAGAGAGCTGGGAACTCCACGCATTGATGCACCGAGCGCGAAAGCTGGTGCGAGCAGAGAGAGCCCGTCGTGCCGGTAGCAATCCCGGGCGCAGCGCCATGAAAGAACGTGTCGCAGGCATGGCGAGAATCTGGACGGGCTACCAGGCCCGACTGGCCACCAACCCCGAGTTGGTAAACCCATTGTTGAGCCGGGTGCGTGAATACGACGCCGATCTCAACGCACTCGGCATTGAAGACCACGAGTTGGACCGCTCCCCTCGCCTGGCCTCCCCATGGCTCCCCATTCTACTGCTCGTACAGTTCATTGGGGTCTTTCTGCTCATGCCCCCAATCGTACTGGCCGGGTACGTACTGAACATTCCCACGGCCCTGTTCATCGGCGCGATCTCAAAGACTCTCGCCAAGGAACACAAAGACGTGGCCAGCATCAAACTCGTAGCCGGCCTGGTGTTCTTCCCCATCACCTGGGGACTTTGGATGTGGCTTGCTGCCTGGGGCCAACTTGAGGTCTACGCCACCTTCCCCGGCCTCCCACGCGCACCCATCGCCGCGGCACTGTCCACCCTCGCTATGGCAATCATTGGTGGTGGCCTCTCAGTACGTTACGCCCGAGTAGCCCAAGAGACCCTCCGGGCTTTGAGAGTGCGCTTTACTCGACGCACACGCACACGCACTCTCGCCCGGCTGAAAACGGAACGTTCCGAGATCCATGACGCCATCCTTCTGCTCGCGGACGGGATCGAGCTTCCAGGCAGTGTCGGGGAAGACGGCAAGGTACACTGGACATGAAAAGCACAGTTAGGGGATGGCCATCGCTGCCGCGGATGGCATAGTGCCCAGATGATTCTCTCCTCTTGGCTCTTATTGCTGCAAGCCTGTGGAACTGGTTCTGACAAGCCAGTGGACTCCGCTCCCCCCATCGATACAGACACCCCGGAAGTCCTCGACTGTGGTGGCGCCGAAGACTTCGAGGAGGACTGGCACGCCCTCACTGAAGGAATCGGACGCATTCCCCTGGATGGGGCCTATCCCTCTCGGATCGTGGCGTTCGGAGAGAGAGCCTTTCCAGTGATACTGGATGGTGCAGGCCACAGCATTGTGGCTGCAGCTCGCTACGGCGAAGGGCATGTGCTGCATGTGGGCCACGAAGGCCTCATTGGCGGTGCACTCCAAACGGCCCGAGGAGTACGAGGGCTGATTCGAAACACACTGGCCTGGATGGGGCCGGAGAATCCACAGGTCGGCCTGGAACCCGGACAAGAAGCTCTCGCGGCGTTCCTGCGAGACGAGGGCCACACACCCGTCGAGGTCACCCCCTCTGAGTTGCAGGAAATCGACATCTACATCCGCGGATCCAGCGGAGAGCTGAGCGAGGAGGAATCCACAAAAATCCTGGAACACGTAGAAGCAGGTGGAGGCCTGTTTTCTGGCGGGCACGCCTGGTACTGGGGTTACTCCAATGAGAACGCCGCTGAAAACCACCCCGGAAATCACGTTCTCGTGCCCATGGGGTTGTTGCTGACAACCGCCTACAGCGAATCCGCAACCCATGTATTGCCCGAAGAGGCACCATCGAACCTCAGCCACCCTTCCTCAGCCCTGCAGGCCATTCTT
>JAYZDK010000049.1:0-20614 GCA_036337845.1 Myxococcota bacterium
TGCCGGTGGCCTCAAGCCGGATGTCTTGATGGGAAAGAAAAAACTCTCCCACAGCCGGGTCCAGCGTGAATCCATTGACCCCCGCATCCTCGGTGGCCAACACCAGGATCGTGCCCGAACCATAGATGATGTAGCCCGCCGCAAGCTGCTCATGTCCAGGGCGCAACACGTCTTCAAGAGTGCCTACGGCCCCGTCCGGACTTTTGCGGCGATACACGCTGAAGATGGTTCCGATGGTGGCGTTCACATCGATGTTCGATGAGCCATCCAGGGGGTCCATAGCAAAGGCATACCGCCCAGAAACAAATTTCTCGGGAATCAGTGTGGGCCCTTCATCTTCCTCGGAAACGATGATGGATACCACCCCCGCATGTTCCAGTGCTTTCTTGATCGTCTCATTTGCATAGAGGTCGAGCTTCTGCACAAACTCACCTTGCACGTTGGTGTCTCCAGTGGCGCCCAACATGCCCGCGAGCCCGGCTCGGTTTACCCTCGCCGACACAATCTTGGCAGCCAGCGTGACCTGCTGAAGCAACGCTACAAACTGGCCTGTGGCTTCCGGATGTGACTTACTGGTTTCCATCAGAAACCGGTCGAGCGTGGTGCCTTCCTCAAACTGTCGATGCACAATCCCTCCGATGCCTTTCGTGCGTATCGCGCACAAGGGTACACCCGATCCAGCCGAGCGTACCTCCTTCCTCTACCTCCCATGACCCGAGTTCGGCAACGGACATCACTCCACTCCCTACCAAGCTCGTGCCAACTGGGTTTATCGAACAGGCCCAGACTCGCCAGGAATCCGGTGTCTAATCTGCTGGCCTGGCCCGGGCGACGGCCTTAGTCTGAGAGTCAGAGGCAAGCATGGGCATTACGAGAAACCTACTGAAGACCGCAGCCAAAAAGGTGACCACGCGTCTCATGGATCGTGTCGGCGGCCGGGTGGTGGCGATGACCACGGACACATCTTCGGATGCGCCAGACGCATTCTACGCGCCCAAGCGCAGCCTCTACCAGGAAATGGTAGCTGAAAGCTCCCAGTCCGAAGAGGAGTAGCCGCATCCGAGTTGGGGATCGGATAGGTGTTGGAGCACCTGAAACGAGGAAGAGAGATGCTTACACGACTGTTCTTGACCGCCTCTGTCCTGATGGCAGGCTGCGACATGACACCCGAATACGTCACCGTGGAGGACGTAGGTGGCGGCATGCAACTGGGCCGCTACAACGTGGTCTGCAAGGGTCTGGAGATGGAAGAAGAAAAGACCCGTGGCTATACCGCAGGCCAACTCGGCGGGCTGGACCTACCCATCGCCCAAGAGTGCTTGTGCGAGCATGGTGTCAACGCAGAGGCCGGCACATTCGATGCTGCCATTCTAGCGGGCCTGGGCTCGACCAACCGGGATGACTTGCTCAGTTGCTTCATCGACCTACTCGATGCGCCCAATATTCAGAACAAGCTGGAACTCGTCGTGGCGCTCGCCCGAACCAATGCGCCTACCGCCCGAGCCCGCCTACAGGAGATGGTGTTCGACACCACAGCATCCGCTGATGTCCGAGCTCGCGCGGCCGGCTCTCTCTCGGGCAAGGGAGATGCCGACTACCAGGCCCGTCTGATCTCAGTCCTCACCGAAACCGGCGAGGGCCTCGGCCCTGTAAAGGCCGCGGTCGCTACGATTCTGAAGACCAACGAATCCCCCGAAGTTGCAGAGGCACTTCGCACCGTGGCCACCGGCGAGGAGAACCCGGCCGCCCTGCGAGGCTCAGCCCTGACATCGCTCTACAAGCTCGACTCCGCAGCGAATCGTGAGCTGGTATGCACAGCCTCTATCGAAGACCCCTCTCCCGAGGTTCGGATTGCGGCAATCAAGCTGCTCCACGGACCCCGTAAGAACAAGAAGGGAGTCGCCGAGCTCGCCTGCCTCAAAAAGAAGCTGTTCACCCAGGAAGACGATGGCAAGGTGCGCCAAGCCACTCTGGAAGCTCTGAAAGCCTCCCCGCGGGACGATGTCGGCAAGATTCTCTGTGACGCCATTCCGTGGTGGGTTCGAACGTATGTCGAAGACAAGCATCCCGACAAAATGGAGGGTGCGAACATCATCGAGGCCCAAAACACCCGGGACTTCGAGAACACCGAGTCCTGCCTTCGGAAAGCCTGGAACGCCGGTGGCTACACCTGCCACGGACGCCAGTACGTGGCTGCCTGGGCCAGTGACTATATCTACTTCAACCCGCGGGTACCCAAGTGCCCCGGCGACCTCTAGGAGGCCCCATGGGAGCGCTGTACGATTTGATCCAAGACCCTGGCAAACGCCGCGCCGTTGTCAACGACGGTGTACGGGCCATCGATGCCGAGGTCAATAGCAAACGAGGCCTCTCCGGCACCATGGTCAAAGCCGCTTTCAAGGTGGTCCGTGGCGTGTCACCGGGCTTTGTCCCCAAAGCCCTCGACCATCTCCTCGATGACTTTTCCCAGCAAGTAGACCCCTTCTACGACGACTGGAAGGCGGGCGACAATGGCACCCTACGCGCCTACTTCCAAACCCGAGCCCCCGAAATCGCAGATGCGCTTCTGCGCATTACAGATGAGCGAGCAAAGCGGGCGGAGAATCGCGCTGTGAAGAAGGCCTACCAGAAGCTTCGGGGACAAGCCGCCGCGCACACCATCGCTGCGATGCCCCGCGTATCCGAGCTCCTCGAACGACACGTGGCGTCCTAAATGCAGCGTACCTGGCACTTGGGAACTTGCGATACCTGTAAACGCATTCTGAAAGAGCTCCCCGACAGCCTGGAAAGACAGGAAATCCGGAGCGAGCCTATCACCACCGAACAGCTCGACGAGATGGTGGCCATTGCGGGGAGCCACGAGGCGCTGTTTTCTCGGCGAGCTCGTAAGTTCCGTGAAATGAACCTCCATCAGAAAGACCTGACAGAATCCGACTACAGGGCCCTGATTCTCGAGCACGACACCTTCCTCAAGCGCCCTGTGACGATTGTTGACGACCAGATTTTCATCGGGTCCACCAAGAAAACAGTCTCCAGCCTGCTCGAGTGTCTCCAGGGATGAACGTACGCCGGGTTGTCGCCGCCCTCTTGTTGGTTGGCCTGGCCGGTTCCATCATCTGGTGGGCAGAAGAACGCCGTGCAGAAGCCACCTACTCGGTGGTCAAAGGCGACACCCTGTGGAAAATCGCCGAGGCCCATGGAGTGACCGTAGAGGCGCTACGCTCCTGGAACAACCTCCGCGGAGATCACATCGAGGTAGGGCAGGTGCTCCGCGTGGGCAGTCACGCAGACTCGGTGGAAGCCAAGCCCGAGCCAAAGGCAAAAAAGGCCCGAAGAAAGACCCCCAAGAAACCGGCTGAGCCAGGGGGGTGGAAGGTGCTGAGCAAGCCGAGTGCCGAACCCTGTCTGGAGTTGAAAACCGATCCAGCAGAAGGCGACATGGTCGCCTCAGCCGGGCTTTCCATGGACCAGGTTCGTTCCAGCCTTCGCCGCATTGTCGGAGAAGCCTTGCGATGTGAGTCTGATGAGGGCGCCACCACGGCCTCCATCACCTTCTCGATTCTTGTCGGCTGCGACGGCATCGTGGACTCGGTGGATATTGAGGACCGCGCCGATTCCTCAAAGCGTTACGCCCAGTGTGTGGCAGACGTGCTGGAATACGCCGATTTTCCGGCCCACGACATGCCCAAAGGCATGCGCTTCACCTACCCGGTGAACGTCGAGTTCTAAGAACCCTCTTCCGCTGCAGGGTCCACAAGCACCAGCGTGGTGAGCACGTTGAGTCCATCGCCTTCAGTCAGCGTGAGTTCGCTACCATCTTCACTGACGGTCATGGTGCCAACCAACTCCCAGGCAATGTGCTCGTAGGACGCCTGCCAGGCCTCGATCGTGGCCCCCGCCTCCCAGCCCCACGTGTTGGTGATTCGGAACTCTAGTGAGCTGGCCACATCGGTATTGATCCCCACATCCCAGGGCGCGAGATACCACACCGCCTTCACGGTGCCCTCAAGCTCGAGATAGGGCCATCCGGTTTCAGGAACCTGCACAGCTGAAGTGGTGGTCTCGGTCGAGAAACCCATGTCCAACACGTCATAGCCAAGCTTCACAAAGAGGCCTTCTGTGAGCTCCATCTCGGTCGCATTGTTCAAGATGTTCTGGCGCTCCGAGAGTGTGTGCAAAGACATGTCCAGCGTGCGCTCTTCCTGAAACTCGGTGGTGACCGTAATCAGAGGCGTGGCCAACGAATCATCATCGGGAATGACATCGAACGCATAGGTCAGCGCATCCATGCCATCGATGCGGTACTGCCCGTTGTCATCGGTGTCGGCCGTTCTACAGACTGTGGCACACAAGGAAATTCGAGCGCTCACAACCGGCGCCCCCGCAGAATCCGTCACCGTACCCGCAATGAATCCCCCCAGAGGCGGAGGTGGCTCACCGGTGTCGCGCCACCCGGTGTCATCTCCTCCAACATCCCCACTGTCATCTGGCCCTGTCTCCCCTCCCGAACAAGCCGCAGTGATACCCAACAGTAGAATCCATGTACAACGCATTTGTAGCCTCCCAGGCGACTCAGGGTAACAGACACTGCCGCCCGTGGCTGTCTCAGAGCGAAACCCAGCCAAATTCGTTAGGTTCTTCGCCGGAGGTCTCCCATGCTGAACACGATTCCCCTGGACGCATTTCAAACCTGGAAGCTCACTGGAATTCTGAGCTACCTGGCCATTCTGCTGGCCATCGGGTTCGTGGCTTCTCGACGCATGAAAAACCTGCGAGATTATTTCGCCGCAGACAAGAGCTTGAGCTTCTGGTCGGTGGCCTTTTCCGCCCGTGCCACAGGAGAGTCGGCTTGGTTGTTGCTCGGCCTGACAGGCATGGGCGCGACGGTAGGAGTGCGAGCATTTTGGGTGGTACTCGGCGAGGTACTCGGAGTGGCCGGCGCCTGGATTCTTCTCTCGAAGCGTTTCAAGCGCCTGACCGATCGCTACGAAGCCATCACAGTCCCTGATTACCTGGAGTCAAGATTCCGAGACAAAGGGCACACGATCCGGATGGTATCTGCAGCCGCTCTCGTCGTGTTTGTCACGATTTACGTCAGCGCACAGATCCACGCGACGGGGCAGGCCTTTGAGGACTTCCTCGGCTGGAACTACTACGTCGGCTCCGTGGTCGGATTCGCCGTGGTTCTGGTGTACATCTCATTTGGTGGGTTTCTAGCAGTCGCCTGGTCCGATGTGTTCCAAGGTGCACTGATGTTTCTCGGCCTTGTTGTTCTCCCCATCGTCGCCTTCTCCAGTGCAGGAGGCCCCTCCACGGTCTTCGAACAACTCGGAGCCATCGACCCCGCCTTGACGTCCCTGGCGGGCGCAGGAGGCTGGACAGCCCTGAGTATTGCGGGGGCCATCGGACTGTCCCTCATCGGTCTGGGTTTTCTGGGTTCCCCACAGATATTCGTTCGCTTCATCGCCATGCGTTCCGAAAAGGAAATCCGAAATGGCACCTTAGTCGCCCTGACCTGGACCATACTTGCCGACTCCGGGGCCGTCTTGATTGGCATTGCGGGCCGCGTGATACTGGGTGCAGAAGGCGAGGATGTGCTTCCCCTGCTCGTGGAACACACCATGCCAGCCCTATTGATCGGGCTCTACATTGCCGTTGTGCTCGCAGCCATCATGTCCACAGTGGATTCCCTGCTCGTTGTCGCCAGCAGCGCAGTGGTGCGAGACTGGCACCAGCAGGTGAGGAACCCCGACATGCCCGATGAGGCACTTGTGGGAGCCAGCCGCACCGCCACCCTGGCCCTCGCCGGCGTCGCTCTGGCTGTGTCCTTAGGCGTGGCCCTGGTGACCGGACGCGGGAGCGTCTTCTGGTTTGTGATCTTCGGGTGGTCTGGCATCGCAGCCACCTTCTGCCCCACGATCATCCTCTCCCTGTTCTGGTCGAAGATGACAGGAAAGGGTGCACTTGGAGCCATGATCACGGGATTCCTCGCCGTGCCCCTCTTCAAGTTTGCCGCCCCACTCCTGCCTGGGATTGGAGGCCTGCTAACAGAACTTACAGAGCTCCCGCCCTCATTCCTGCTCTCGGGCCTGGCCGCCGTACTGATCAGCCTCAACGACAAGCCTGGCCAAGAAGCCCTCGCGGGCGTAGAAGACGAGTTGCTTGAAGCAGGCCGCTAAAGTCGGCGCTACCACCAAGCCTGGCTGGCAATCCGTAGATGTTCGTATCGGTCCCGGTCCTGGCTCAAGCTGCCCAATGCTTCATACACGTAGTCAATGACATCCGTGTCCTCTGGAGCTCCGAGGCCATAGCGGGCAGTGAGCAGTCCTCGTTCTCGGTCCAGCACCCGCCAGGCACACATCACCAGCACGGGGTCCGCCGAAGCCGTCTTCAGCCGTTCCGCCGTCTGTCGTGCCACTGCCTTGAGCTCAGACTCATAGCTGGTCTCAAGGTCCTGTGAGCCCCATGAAGGGTCTGCGGAGTATTCCTCTTCTTCCAAGTCCACAACAACCGCGCGAAACAATACACGTCCACGTTCTCGCCACTCAATCACATCCCAACCAAGCGCCTCGTGCTGAACATTGAAGCGATCCGACTCAAGAAGTTGTTTCAAATCGTTCCCGTATTCGGCGAAGAACCCACCCGACTCCAAACGCACGACCGGCGCACCGGCCACCTCGCACGCCAAAGCGCACCGTTCATAGTCCGGCCCCCAAACATGGACCGCCTGGTCATTCTGTCCCTTTCGAACACGATCAAGCCGAGTATTCATGGTTGTAACTCCAGCATTCTCCCAAGTACCAAGAAGAACCTTCAGAATCCTATCGCAGGTGATAGCTGGTTGCGAGGGTGATCCGAGCCTTGCTCGGCTATGCTGTAGTTCTATGGCCCAGGTCCGGGCAGCCAAAGGAGAAAATTCCTGTGAGCGAAACCGTGTTGGTCACCGGTGCTGATGGGCTTCTCGGCTCCGCATGCATCGATTTGCTCCTGAAACAAGGCAGTGAAGTGATCGCCGTGGTCCGCGATGCCGATCGACGCTCGCGATTTTTCAGAGACGGCCTTATCGAACATTGCACGGAGGTGCGTGAGACTCTTGCAAGCGCATCTCGACTCCTCGCGGAGTACCGCCCCGATGTGGTCCTACACCTCGCCGCCCAGACTCAGGTACCGGTGGCCAACACCGATCCCCTGTCCACCTTCGAATCCAACGTCCGGGGCACCTGGTTGCTGCTTGAGGCCTGCCGGACCAACGCCAAGTCGCCAAGTGCCGTGGTGGTTGCCTCCTCGGACAAAGCCTATGGAACGGGCACACTTCCCTATACCGAAGACAGCCCGTTGAAGGCCGAGGCGCCTTACGACGTATCCAAAGCTGCCACGGATTTGGTCGCCCGCTCCTACGGACTCCACTTCGGACTCCCAGTCGTCGTGACCCGCTGCGGCAACATCTATGGCCCCGGCGACCTCAACGAAGCCAGGCTCGTGCCGGGTGTCTGTCTTTCTCTCTCACGAGGAGAGCCCCCCACCCTCCGCTCTACGGGCACCATGAGCCGCGAGTGGCTCTACGTCGAGGATGCCGCTCGAGCGACACTGCTTCTGGCTGAACAAGCCGCAGCACACCATGGGCAGGCCTTCAACATCGGAGGCGGTGAGACTGCGACCGCGAATGACATCGCCGCTCGACTGATTTCCGAATCCGGCCGTTCTCTGGTCCCACGGACCTCCGACACCGATCCGCCTGGTGAAATCACTCATCAGTCTCTGGACAGCAGCCGCATTCACGAACTCGGCTGGACTCCTCAAGTGTCTTTGGATGAGGGCCTCGCGCACACCTGGGCTTGGTACCGACGCGTGTTCTCCAATCCCTCTCTCCGAGTGCAAGGCCGAGCTTGATGCGCATCGTTCTAGTCAATCCGACGATGGGAACCTACTACGAGGGGTCTGCGGTTCGTGCCGCCATCACCTTGTCGCCTCCCCTGAACCTCGCGGTACTTGCCGGGGGCCTCTTAGCGGATGGACACACGGTGGAAATCTGGGACCTTGAACTGGAACCCATGGATATTCCAGCAGCCCTCAAAGCCTTCCAACCCGACCTGGTGGGCATCACCTTCCGAACTCCCTTGTTTCCCCAGGCCGCCGAACTCGCTGGGATGGCCAAGAAACACTGCCCGAACGCACTGGTAGTGGCCGGAGGCGTACATGCCTCCACCCGGCCCGAGGAGACCCTGGCCAGAGCCCCATTCGATCTGGTCGTTCAAGGAGAGGGCGACGAGGTACTCCGAGCCATCGCGAACGGTGCCACACGGGGTCCTGGAATCTCGAGCCGAGGGGAAGCCGGCTCTCCAAGCCCTGTCATTCAAAATATCGATGATCTACCCATGCCAGCCTGGGAACTCTTCGATCTCAGCCGCTATCAGCAGAAGAGCCTGGTGGCCCGAACCACACCCGTGGCAGATCTGGAATCGTCCCGAGGGTGCCTCGCCCAGTGTATCTACTGCACCAAAGGGGTGTTCGGCAGCGAATACCGCATGAAATCGCCTACCCGGTTCGTCGACGAGATCCAACATGCCCAGGCCGCAGGCTTCCGGGCCTTCAATCTCGTAGACGACTCGTTTACGACCCGAACCTCTCGGGCACATGCAATCTGCGAGGAAATTCTCGATCGAAACATTCAAATGCCCTGGACCTGCACCAACGGCCTGCGTGTGGGCAATGTAGATGAGGAGTTCTTTCGGCTCGCCAAGAGAGCCGGATGCTGGCTCGTGGCCTTTGGATTTGAATCTGGCTCAGATGAAGTACTTAAACGCATTCGGAAAGGCGCCACGGTCCGACAAGCCGAGCGGGCCGTACGCTGGGCACGCAAACATGGATTCGTCATCCTCGGATACTTCATGGTGGGCTTGCCCGGCGAGACGCGTCAGACCATCTCTGAGACCGCGTCCTTCGCGGCTTCCTTGGACATCGACTTTGCCAAGTTCTCCATCACCATGCCTCTGCCCGGCACCCCACTCTATGACTCATGGGAGCCTCGAATTCGCGACCAGCAGGCTTACGACTTCTCCATTCACCGCAGCGGCCAGCGCTTCTATGATCATCCTGATTTCAGCTGGCCCGAACTCGAGAGATACACCCGCTCGGCCTACCGAACATTCTACGGGCGGCCCAAGTATGTCGCGCGGAGACTGGCCCGAAGTCTGCGGGACGGAGAATTTCGACGAGAAAGCCAATACGCACTGTCTCTCGCACTACCCAACGCGATGGATCGATTCGCCCGAAGATAGGACTGTGCTCAAAATTTGAGCACACCCGGACATACCCCCGGATCTTCTATACTTGTGGCCTTCATCCCCCTATTCATGCATAAGTTATCCATAGGGTTGATGGACAACCTGTAAACTATAGTAGTTTCGTTCAAGTACCTGTTTTTATTGGATTTTCTTCCTGGCAGTTTCAGGGCGTAGCGTTGTGACTGTTCCATGTCAACTCGGTTTTCCACAAGTCTGGTCAGTTCGTGAAAATTCCCTTGCTGTACAGGCGCTGGAAGCAGGCTAAGTGGGGAAATGATCTTTTCTGATTCCCTCATCGATGACCTGCCACAGGACGCTACCCAGCGAAGAATCGCTTTGGAGGAATTGGCAGAGAAACACCCGGAATGGATGCAAGATCTCGACCCCCATCTCTTGAAAGCCAGAGAAGAAGAGGTCGCCCACCACGAGCTTCCGAGCACCATCGCCGGGCTTCGAAGACTTCGCCTCCTGGTGCAGGACCCCATCTCTACCACCTGGGAGTGTTGGGAACTCTCTACAGGTTGTCGGGTAGCCATTCGTCTACTGAGACCCACCTGGCGCCGAGACCCTGTGCTCCGACGGCGCCTCGCACGCGGTGCCCGCCTGGCTACTGGCCTGCCACACATTGCTTCGGTGTCCTGGCAACAAGACAGTGAGTGGCCTCATCTGCGTGTACAACTCAATGGCCCCTCGCTGTCCGACCTACTTCCCGCAGAGGACCCCCCAGACACCACTCAGATCGCAGGCTACCTGGCACGCGGCCTATTGGGACTGGACTCTCTCCACAGCCGGGGACTTGTGCACGGGTCTGTGTGCGCCTCCCACCTCATCCATGGACCACAAGGTCCACAGCTAGCTTGGTTTGACCCTTCACTGCGTGATGCTGGAAGCCCCGCCCAAGATATTGCACAACTCGGAGCTGCCGTTTGCCAGCTGGATCCTCTGGAAGAAGACCCGGTTGGTGATCTCGCCAGGGGGTTCGCCGAATCCCCTCCCCCCAACGTGGAAATGGCCAGAAGTATGCTGTTGAGATGCCTGGCTTCTCTTCTGGTCGAGACCAGGCACCGAATCCTGCTTCGATCCCGACAAGTCCACGTACGAGATGGCGAGGCCCGGCTACTGCGGGCCGTAAGCCGACTGGCCCAGACCATCCCGCCTCCAGTGGGCAAGGTGTGCGTGCGGGCTGGACTCGACGCACTGATGGTCGTGGCCCAAAGCAATGGCGTCCAAGTCGAGGGGGGCCCAGTCGCCGGTCTCCCAGCGCGACACCTACCTGTTATCTGGACGCCCGAGAACGGCCTGGACGCCGCTGCAAGTCGCGTTGTACTTAGAGCATTTGCCACCCGGACCGGAGGCGACGAGGAGCGCAGGGCCCGGATCCAGAAAGAACTGGGAGGCACCGACGCCTTGGCCAGCCAGATCTGTCGATGGCTTTCTGCCCAATCTCGCCTGCGTGCCACACGTCGCCTGCTTGAGATCTCCCAAAGATAGACATTGGGTGGCCGTAGCCCTCCACCGTGATCACCCCATCCCGAACAGGGCCTGGATTGGATTCAGCGGTTATCGATTGCTCTGAGTCCCACACCTCACCCTAGGAATTCGCCAAGATGCTACGCGCCATCCTTCCTTTTGTGATCTGTTGGTCCAGCGCGTGTGGGACAGCTCCCACCGGTCTGCTGGCAACCCCAGATGGAGACGGTCCCCGAGTAAAGATTGACTGGGACGCTCGGCCACTGCCCGAGATCCCCTTTCCAAATGACCTGGCCTCACGGCCGGACCCCCATTCCCCAACCGGACTGAGACTGAACTTATCGGAGCTGGCACCCACCGAGGTCGAGCGTCGAGCCCGGCGCAAGATCAATGAGACCACCGGCTTTGGCCTCTACGCACCCATCTCGGTAGCCTTCGAGGCGCCCCTGGACTTGGATGAGATCGTTTCACGTCACCGAGACGACAACCACACTGAAGATGATGCCTTCTACCTGATCGACGTGACAGTCGGATCGCCCACCTTCGGTCAGCTCGCCGAACTCGATGTGGGCCACGGGCGCTTTCCACTGGATGTGGAACAAACCGATCGCTACTTCCCAAACGATCCGCTCTCCGACACCCCCAGCCTCTTGTTCGATACGCGAGATGAGGACGTAAACGGCAACGGACTGTTGGATGAGCGCGAAGACATCGACGGCGATGGATGGTTGGACGTCCCGAACGTCCTGCCCATTGATGGGGATCCCCGGGAGGACCTGCTCACCTGGTACGAGCGTCTTACGAACACATTGATTTTCCGGCCCGTCATGCCGCTTCGAGAAGAAACCACCTATGCCGTGGTCTTGACCAACCGACTGATCGGAGAAGATGGAAACCCCGTTCTTTCACCCTGGGATTGGGTGAACCACACCCGGCAAACCCGGGCGCTTGAACCCCTTGTAGATTTGCTGCCCGAGCTCGGTCTCGCCTTGGAAGACATCGCCTTTGCCTGGACTTTCACCACTGGACGCATCACCGGTGATCTGGTGGACATCCGACTCGGCCTCGACGGTGAAGGCCCATTCAAGAGCCTCCAGGACGAGTTCCCTGCCGGCGTCAACGAAGCGCTTGCATTGCACGACATGCTCACCGTCGAAGATCCACACAGGCTTCCAGTCAGCACCCTGATCAATGTGTTGGCAAGCATGGATCTGTTCAGCGACGATTCCGCTGAGATTCTCCAAGACACCTTCACCGAGTGGGGAGAACACGTGGTTGGCGGTTCTTTTGAGACGCCGTACTTCCTGGCGGATCGGGATGACAACGGGTTCGATGATTCCGATGAATGGTGGCAGGTCGACTCGGTCACAGGAACCTACAGTGCTGCCCCCCAACGGATTCCATTCACCTGTGTCTCCCCCAAGCCCACGCCCGAATACGAGGCACCATTTTCGGTCGTCATTCTCGGCCATGGATATGGAAGCAGTCGATTCGAAGCATTTTCGTTCATGCCCGCGCTGCTACAGGCGGGCTTTGCCGCATGCACCATGGACTACCCCGGCCACGGCCCGAGCATCTCTCCGGATGACATGGAAGAGTTCGATAGCGTCCTTCGGCCGTTGGGGCTGCTTCCCTTTGTAGATCACCTGCTCGACTCACGAATGCGCGATCTGGACAACGACGGCCGAGGAGAGTCCGGAGGAGACCAGTGGATAGCAGACGGATTTCACACCCGAGACATGGTGCGACAGGCGGCTGTAGACACTGCACAGTTCATCCGCACGCTGCAAGCCTGCGGAGACGGGAGCATGAACACAAGCGACGGCTCCACGGCTGTGTCCTGTGACTGGGACGGGGATGGTAGCCACGATCTCGGCGGCCCTGACGCAGACTACTTCCTGGTGGGCGGCTCTCTCGGTGGTATCAACACAGCGGTTTCAGCCGCTGTAGAACCTGAACTCAGCGCATCCGTTTCCATCGTGCCAGGTGGTGGCTTGATGGATGTCGCTGCACGATCACCACTCAGCGGCGTCGTAGAAGCCGTACCCGGGCGCCTGATGTCTCCCCTGATCCTAGGCTACCCCGCAGAGGACGGTGGGCTCCGGATTACCCAGATGGTCACCCAGGTCATGGACATGGCCGAATACACCATTCAAACGCTACCCACTCTGCCTGCAGGCGGCCGGGTTCGTGTCGAGAACCTCGACAACGGCGAAATGCGTGAAGGCCTGATTCTTGACGATGGCACCTTCCGGGTCGGCATTCCAGCAGACGCTCCTAGTGCCTTTGAGAAGCGTGAGATCACCGGCATGCCACTTGAAGGGCCAGACCTCAGTGCTACCTATGGCTCCGAAGACAATCAGGAGCTTGGGGACCTCTTGGAAATCACGATCTGGGACCAGCACGGAGGCCGGGTCGCTGTACTCAACACCTTTGGTGCCGCCGTCGTTCATGAAGCGGTCACGTACGAGGAAGGCAGCCCCCTCGTAGCGCTGTCGGAAGGACTGGGACATGTCCGAGCCACACCGGATTATCGCCGGCTCGTCATGGCCATCGCGCTGGTGACAGAACCCGGCGACCCGATAGCCTATGCTCCCCACCTCTACGAGGACCCCTTTGAAGCCCTCGGTGGACAGCCGGCAAATCACATCGTGATGCCCACTCCTGGCGACATGATTGTGGCAATCAACTCGGGCATTGCACTGGCCCGAGCCGCAGGCCTGGTGGAACGCCATGAACCCGACCCACTCTATGGCACCACAGTGGATCGCTGGCTGATCGATACTGAGGTGGTCCGTGGGCTCGAAGAGCATGGCCCCTGGACCAATGACGCCGGCACCCCGGTGCTGTTCGATGCTGATGATTTGGACAACGGTACCGACGGCCTGGGGGCTCCTTCCGATGCCCCGCTACGTATTGTTCTCGAAACCACCAGCGGAGTCAGCGGCCTGCGCCTGCCCTATGTGTCCACGGCCGGCGCACACGGGTTCAGCCTCCCCAACCCCTCCCTTGATTTCGATATCAACAGCTTCTCCATCAACCAGGTCGCTCGCTACTTCCAAACGCGGGGGCAAGAACTCATAGACGACCCCTGCCTGGCCACTTGGGACTGTGAGTTCATGCGGCCCCTGGGTGCACAATGATTCTTTACCTATTCGCCATTTCGATCGCCCAAGGCCAGGAATCCGAGCCCGACGCCGCCGACTTTCAAACCTGGGGAGAGTCTCGCACTCTGCTTTCGGGGCTCTCGGATTACCCTGTAGACGCGGAAGGAACGACCGTTGGACAGCCCTTTTCGGTCCACCAGAGAATCCGAACCGGTGCCGCCTATACCTGGAAACAGCTGAAATTCTCAACCGAATGGGACGTACTGACAGGACAGATAGCCGGAGACACCTGGGCGATCGACACCACGGAGGACGAGCGACGCCGAGACGCACTGAACGCCCTGAGTTTGCAGGGCATCAGCCCAAGAAGCGCCTCCGTACAGGGCGTGAGCCCTCTTGGACAGTGGGAGGCGGGGCTGGTCAACTCCCAGTTCGGAATGGGCATGGTCGCCAACGATGGCACCGAAGACCCCCTATTTGGTAGAGCGGACTTCGGAGATCGCGTCATACGCCTTCGCAACACCACCCAGCCATTTGATGGAGATGGGGTTCTGATGCCGGTGTACCTCACAGCAGCCGTGGACCGTGTATTCGCGGATGACATGGCCCGTATGAGCGCCGGACAGGTCGCATGGCAAGGCATACTCTCCGCCATGTACGCTGTGGACGAGTTTTCCACCGGTACCTACATGGTGTACCGCAACCAACGGGAGCCCGTAGAGGAAGGAGAACTCGACCGGATCACACACGCCACACTACTCGATGGCTATGTCTCCATCCCCCTCGCGATTGGTTCCGAAGGGTGGCGGCTGAAGCTGGAGACCGAACTCGCCGGTATCGTCGGCAACACAAACAGGGCCACAACCGTCACCTCTCCCGACCGGGTCCGAATCAACTCCGGAGGCGCTGCTGGAAGACTGCAACTCGAACCCCCCGGGGAGCACACCCGCCTGCACCTGCGAGGCGGCTTTGCATCGGGCGATGCCGACCCGGATGACGGGCTCTCCACTACCTTCACCATGGACCGGGATTTCGATGCCGGCATGGTGCTGTTCAAGGAGGTTCTGGGTTCCGTGGACGCCGCCACCCACGCGCTCCTCTCAGACCCCGACCACTCGGGCAGCCCGCCCGATGGCGTGGATACCCTGTTGGGAGAAGGAGCGATACGCTCAGCGCTCTATGCCCAGCCCGCGATTGAGTTCGAACCCCTCAAGATGGTGGAACTCCGTGCGGGAGCAGTCCTTGCCTGGTCGACGAGCCCTGTCCGACAGGCCTTCTACTCCCACCGAGCTGGAGGCGTTCCCTACAACCACCACAACCAACCCGCTGGAGGCTACGAGTTGGGCAAGGAACTCAACTGGGCTGTCCTGATCAAAGCTCCATCACTCACGGTGCTCGGAGAAGAACTGGTTCTGGATGCTCGTTTTCAGGGGGGGCACGCATTCCTGGCACAAGACCTCGCCGGACAGCGGGTGGACACCGTACATCTAGTTACCAGCACCATTCGCGCACGCTGGTAGACCCAACCTGGCAAATCAGGAGCTACGCTCCACCGACAACAGGTAGGCGTTCGAGCAGTCCGCCCCCTCGACCCCCTCAACGCGCAACTCAAAGAACCCCGAGTCATCCACGCCCGAGCCATCTTCAATCTCAATGGTAATGGAGCCGCTTCCGAACTCGGAGCCCACCAACCCCACCTCGACTTCACCGGTATCACTGGTAAGCCGCTCTACACTCAGCAAGTAGGTGGCCGTGTCTGGAATGCCGGAGAGGTTCACCGTCACGGTAAACACTTCCCAACTCCAGTCCTCCAGCGTCAAATCGTCAATGTAGAAGCCATAGCGATCTACATCCTCATCGTTGTAGAGAATGGCAGTCACTGAGAATGGTGTTCCCTCGACCAGTTCACCCAGGTCACTCGCATTCGTGTCATTGGGCTCGTACGCATCATCGAGGGCGGAGTCTTCATCGGCCTGTCCGTCACAGTCATCGTCCACGCCATTGCACTCATCCGTCACCCCGGGACGTACATCTGCATCGGTATCGTCACAGTCGCCTTCGTTTTCCGTGTAGCCGTCTCCATCATTATCCTGATCGAGATCCATTCCGGTGTCCACAGTCTGCGTATCTTCGGCAGAATCCTTTCCCGGGTCTACGTCCACAATGGTGCCTCCGGATTCGAAACCGCAGGAGGACAACAGCAAAAGAGAGATTAGGCATCGCATTGGGGTAGTCTAACCCCAGAAAGCTAGACATCGAACTGGAAGGAACGTCAGATTCTCGTCACCATTTTCGGTGGCTTTACCCGGAAGGCGGTAGGAGGTCACCCAGACTACATGACACCATCTGGTTCTGGAGGAAGCGTGGCCACACTGCGGATTGAGCCCGTTGCGCGTCATGGCGACGAACGTGGCGAGCTTCTCAAGCTGCTTCCGAGAGCAGTTTCTGGGGAGGTCTACCTCGTAAAAGCTCGCCCCGGAGCGTCTCGCGGCCACCATGTACATCACAACTGTGGAGAATGGTTTGTCTCAATCTCCGGCCAAGGACTGCTGCGAGCGATTTGTCCCGAGACCCAGGTGGTAGAGGAAGTGCCCTTGGAAGGCGTGAGGGTCTATGTTCCTGCGGGTTGGGCTCATGCGATTTTCAACGTCGGCGAGACCGAACTCTGGGTGCTGGCCTTAGCAGATGCCGCGTACGATCCAGACGATGCCCATCCCCACGAGGTGCCTGCCCCATGATGCCGGTGGCTATCTGGCTGGTCGGATGCCTTGCCTGGTTCTTGGGGGCGCCCTGGTGGGTCCAGGGATTCACATGCATTCCTGCAGTACTCTGGGCACCCGGTGTTCCATGGGCCCGACCGATCCTCGGGAGCAAGACAGCGCTACAGATGGGCGTCGACGCCGCCTGGATCTCCATTGTGTTCGCTGTAGTGGACGTGACCGCCGTGCGAACTCTGGGCGGTGGGGGTGCTCTATTGCTCGGGCTCAGTGGAGCCTGGTTGGCACTGGGCACATGGAAGAACCGGAACCACTCTGCATTGAAACCGAGCCAATCCGCCATAGCCGGCCTGGCCTGCACCGCACTCCTGCTCTGCGCCACAGCGGGAGCCCAGTCTCACCGCCTTTCACGCGGGCTGGACTGCTGGTGGTACAGCTCCGACGTCGACCAATCGCTTGGAGAATCCATTCCCTGGTCGGCTACCGAGGGTTGGGGAGTGGAAAGGCGGTTCGGTTGGCCCGAGGACCAGGTGACGCTCCAAGGAGCCGTGTTGGAGGACGCCGGCGGAGGTGGCGGTACTCTTGAAGTTCAAGGAACGGGCGCGTTCGCCGTCCTATTGCAAGCCGCTATTGGATCCACTCTCTCGATCTCCCAGGATGGCGTCCAACGCTCCGGAACCGTGCAACGGGATGTGACGGAGTCCGAGGAGGAAGGCCCTGTGGCTCGCTATCTGGAGCGAGGCTCGGTAGCCGTTGTACTCCCGGTCAAGCCCGGCCTGGTCACCGTGGAAGTCGAGGCTCAAGGCCCCACTCGAGTCTACGTCCTGCCCGGAAGACTTGCGGTGGATTCGCTGGACCAATCCGGCGAGGCAAGATTTGCCCACTACTACCAAATTCTCAATATCGTCGAAAATCAACGCTGGGCCGCCGAAGTCCTTGAGACCCGGCATCTCACCATCAACCAACCCCCGCTATGGAGCTATGTACTGGCCGTGCCCACGCTACTGGTGGGCCCAGAACTTCCCGCATCGAGCCTTCTCCTTCTTTGGGTGCTGGTGCTCATCGCCGCCACCGGACTGCTCTTGATTGAGCTATCCGCCCCCAACGCCCCGTGGTCGGCGTGGCTGCTTCCGGGATGCTTTGCTGCGGTCCATTTACAACTGATGCTACAACCCGGCTCCATCAACTTTCCGGACTCGCTCTATACCGCCGCCCTGCTCGGTGGAGCCGCCTCACTCCTGTCCCGAGACGGTTCCGCCCGAGTGACCCTCCTAGGGCTGTGCGCAGGGCTGTTGCGATATCCGGGGACCATCACCATCACACTCTGGGCACTCTTTCTGGGACGACGTACCCCGTGGCGTTCTCTCGCCACGCTCTGGGGTTCCGTCTTGGGTCTCTCCGCCGTGCTCGCAGTTTCGGCGGCACTCACAGGACAACTGGGAGAATGGCTGGATATTCTCTACTTTGAGACCATACCCGAACATTACGCCAACAACCCCGAAGCTCCAGCGTTCTGGGACCGGCCATGGCCCTTCTATAAGACCTGGTTCGCATACACCGGTGGCGCATTGATGCTTGTGCTCCCCCTGGCCTCCCGACCGAGCCGGTGGCTGACAGGATGCGCGGTGGCTTATTCCCTGATGCTCTGCACCATCGATCACCTCACCACCCACTACTTTCTTCCCCTTGTCGCCATGACCGCCGCCGCCATCGCAGCCAACGCAACCGGGCTGAATCATCGATTCTTGCGCGTAATCCTGCCCTTGGCTGCCCTATTTCTAGCAGGGTTGTTCATAATGGGCGGTTCCGTGTAGAACCGCTCTGGAAGCGGGTTTCCGATTGGGAAATCATCTTCACATTCACTTATCCATAGGGTTTTCCATAAGTTGATCACAAAGCTTCCACAACGACTTGGGATCGCTCTCGTCCTGGGATTTCTGGCACTTACGCTTTCTTGGATCCAAAATGACCAGCTTCTTCGGGATGGAGACGAGGAAGGACATGTTGGGGCGGCCGAGCTGTTTCTTCAGGATTTTCATGAAGGAGATTTCCCAAAAGCTGCACACCGCCTATTCATCGCAGATATGGGCGATTACCCTTCGCTCTATCCAGCCCTGGTAGGCACCTGGTGGTACACAAACGGAAGCGGCTTGCCCAGTGACCCGCGCATCCGATCCATCAACCTGTTGTTCCCTCTTCTCGCAGGCCTGGCTCTCCTTGTCATTGCACGCGATGCGGGCCGAGGCCCCGCTCTCCTCGCAGGTGCCTGCGTCCTTCACCTTCCCCTGGTGGCCGGCCTCTCGCGACACTTCATGCCCGAGGGAGCGCTCGTTGCCGCAGTTGCTCTCGCCGTAGCTGCTGCCAGCCAACAACGACGACGCCCCAACCCCCGCTCAGCGATGATTCTGGGTCTGGCCATCGGCCTTGGCCTGTTGACCAAACAGACCTTCATCTTCTATCTGCTCCCCGTCCTGTGGCTCGTACAATGGAAACCTTCTCTTCTATTGGCCCTACCCTGCGCAGCCTTGGCGCTTCCTTGGATACTCAACAACGCCAGTGACCAGTGGGCATACAGCGCAGCCTCGGTCACCCAAGGCGGGTCCGTAACCCTGCTTGACCATCTCCTGTTCTATCCACGTGTCCTGGCCTCCAGCGGCCTCGGGTGGGCATGGTGTGGCCTTGTGCTCGGCGCTGCAGCCATCGCCTGGCGCTCTCGATACCGCCGCCTGGTCCTTCTGGGCTGCGTGTGGGTACTCGGAACACTCGTCCTTCTGACGATGGTGCCCAAAAAATACGACCGTTTGCTCGCGCCCCTTCTTCCCGGGGCAGCAGTGGTAATTGCAGCCGGCGTGGCAGCACGACCACGCCTTTCTCCTTTCGTGCTCGTTCCCGTGGCCTGGACCACCTGGTTCTCCTGGGCCCCCGGCTCCGTCGTGCACACACCCTCCACAGAGTTCCAACCGGGCTGTCCACAGGTATGGCTGCGGCCCCCGGACGCTCGCGACCCAGGCCTCAATGCGCTTGTGTCTGCAGTCAAGACCCACCAACCCGAACGCTTGTTGATCCTCGGCGCACCCGAGATTCCCTGTGAAATACAGACCACCTTTGGCTGGGGCAATCACGTGGGCCCCTATCTCAGGCGTTCCGGCGTAGACCTACCCATCGCAACAGAAGGTGAACCCAGCCGCTCAGACCTCCTCGTGGACTTTCAGTCCGGAAATGAGCAAAATCCGGTTGTTGTCGAACTACTGGACACTCAGTACTTCCTTCGACGTGGCGGAGAATAGAATTTGCGGGTTTCCTGGCTGATACCCGTGCGCAACGGCGGCCCCTTGTTGCAATCCGCCGTCACCTCCGCCCTGGAGGAATGCGGGGCCGGTGATGAGGTGCTGGTGGTAGACGACGGCAGCACCGATGGAGCCGTCGAGGCGCTGGTGAGAGATTCTAGAGTTCGCTGTCTCCAACAGCCTCCGAAAGGGATTGTCGCCGCACTCGAACACGGCCGCAGGCAAGCCCGAGGCGAGCTGATCGCCCGCCTCGACTCCGATGATGTCGTGTTGCCCGGCCGTATCCAAAGTCAACGGCGTCTGTTGGCTGCGAACCCGAAAATCGCCGCCGTGGGTGGCCGAGCACGCATACACCGTGAAGGCGGCCCGGTATCCACGGGTATGCAACGCTATGTCGATTGGATCAACGGTCTTGAAGACCTTCATACACACAGGCTGATCGAGAGCCCTCTGTTTCATCCCGCCGTCACGCTCAGGGCCAGCGCTGTTGAGGCTGTGGGAGGCTATCGGCACGGAGAGTTCCCCGAGGACTATGACTTGTGGCTACGCCTGGTTGCTGCTGGCTGGACCCTTGAAAACATCCCCCAGGACGTGGTGTCCATACGGGACCATGAAGCACGACTCACTCGGACAGACACACGGTATTCCCAGTCGGCCTTCCGCCGAGCGAAACAGAACCACCTCCAGGAAACCCTGCTGAGCCACCCACGACACCTGGCCGTCTGGGGCGCAGGTCGCACCGCCAAGCC
>JAYZDK010000050.1:0-3285 GCA_036337845.1 Myxococcota bacterium
CGGCCTATGGCGCAGCCCTGGCCCTCTTGGCGGGGCGCGGCGAGCACATCGTTCATGTAGACGCCAGCGTATCTGTAGACGAGGTCCACGCTCGCATCATGGAGGCTGTCGAGCCTTGCTTGTCGTAGAGCGGCTAGGCCGCCAGGACTACCAGGCTGCCTGGAACAGACAGGTAGAAGTCTTGGAGGCCCGCATTCGAGGCGAGGCCCCCGATACCCTGATCGTCGTAGAGCACGAACCGGTCTTCACAGTGGGGCGCAATCGAAACGCTACAGACAACCTGCTCGCTCCCGGTGAAGTCCCAATCATCGAAGTGGAGCGCGGTGGCGACGTCACCTTTCACGGTCCCGGCCAGGTGGTGGCCTATCCCATCATCGAGCTCACCGAGGGAAACCGCGATCTCCATAAACATCTCCACAATCTCGAGGAGGCGGCCATCCTCACCTGTGCTCAGTTCGGACTGTCCGCTACCCGTGACGATAGAAACACCGGAGCCTGGGTCAGAGAGCGCAAAATCTGTTCGGTGGGAATCGCGTGCCGGAAATGGGTCACCTGGCACGGGCTCGCTCTGAACGTCTGCACCGACCTTTCCTTCTTCCACCGCATCAATCCCTGCGGCCTCCAAGCTCAGCTCATCACCAGCATGGAGGCCGAGCTGGGAGAGCCCTTGGATCTCTGGGTTGTCCAGGAAGCCCTCGTGTCCAACCTCGCCGCTGTTCTCTCCCAGAGTTAGAAGGCGCCCCCGGAGGCCTAATGCTGGACCCACGATTCGTTGCCGAGAACCCAGAGCTCGTAGTTGAGCATCTCCAACGCCGTCGTTGCGACGACGACACCCTGACCATCCCCAGCCGGATCCAGGAACTGCAGGAAGAGCGAATTCGTTTGCTTCAGCAAGCCGAGGCCGACCGCGCCCTGCGCAACGAGCTCTCTCCAAAGATCGGCGCCATGATGAAAGCAGGCGACCGTGAAGGCGCCGAATCCCTCAAGTCCCAGGTGCGAACCGCCTCCGAGTCGGCCAAACAAGCAGAAGCCCGGATCGAAGAGGTCGAGAGCGAGCGAAAGGGCCTGCTCCTGTCATTACCGAACCTTTTGGACTCCCGCGTGCCCGCCGGAGGAGGCGAGGAAGACAATCAGGAAGCTCGTAGCTGGGGTGAACCGGGCACCTTTTCTTTTGAACCCTTGGAACACGATGAACTCGCCACGCGACTGGGTATTCTCGATACCGAGGCCAGCGCCCGGATTTCCGGATCTCGCTTCTCGGTACTTCTCGGCGCAGGAGCACGCCTGGAAAGAGCGCTCATCAATTTCTTTCTCGATACCCACACTGCAAACCACGGGTATCGAGAAGTCATGGTGCCCTACGTGGTCTGGCGCGACTCGATGGAAGGAACCGGTCAGCTGCCCAAGTTCGAGCAAGACGCGTTCAAGCTCGCCGAACCACTCAATGGTCAAGATGCCTTCTTGATTCCCACGGCAGAAGTTCCGGTCAGCAATCTCTACCGGGGTCAGATTCTGGACGAGTCCGACCTGCCCATGTCCTTTGTTTGCTTCACCCCGTGCTTTCGCTCGGAGGCTGGCAGCTACGGAAAGGACACCCGAGGACTGATTCGGCAGCACCAGTTTCACAAAGTGGAGATGGTCAAAATCACAACTCCAGAGAATTCACGAATGGAACACGAGGCTTTGACCAGCCACGCCGAGGCCTGCCTACAAGCCCTGGAGCTCCCCTACCGGGTCATGTCGCTCTGTGACAGTGACATCGGGTTCGGGGCCGCCTACTGCTACGACCTTGAAGTCTGGCTCCCTGGGCAGGGTGCATACCGGGAAATCTCCTCCTGCTCCACCTACGGGGACTTTCAGGCCCGCAGAATGAAGCTCCGGTACCGCCCCAGCTCCGCTCCGGGTGAGGACAAAAAGAAGCCCGCACTCGTGCACACAATCAACGGCTCAGGCCTCGCTGTGGGCCGCACTCTGGTGGCAATTCTAGAGAACCATCAGCAAGAAGATGGGAGTGTTGTCATCCCCGATGTGCTGCGTCCATACATGGGAGGGCTTGACCGCATCACCTCCGAGCTATAGATGCGTGCCGATTACACCGTTTGGAGGTGTGGCCGAGTGGTCGAAGGCAACGGTCTTGAAAACCGTAGACCTGCAAGGGTCCGTGGGTTCGAATCCCACCGCCTCCGCCCTAATCTTGGAAGTTGTTCTTTTTGAATCTGGAGACGTGACCGAGTGGCTGAAGGTGCGCGATTGCTAATCGTGTGTGGGGCCAAAAGCTCCACCGAGGGTTCGAATCCCTCCGTCTCCGCCCATCAGTTCCCATAAGCGCCCTTAGCTCAGCTGGATAGAGCGTCTGGCTACGGACCAGAAGGTCGGGGGTTCGAATCCCTCAGGGCGTGCCATCTCAAGCGCCCCCTGGCAATCGCCTGGGGGCGCTTTCTTTTGAATGCCGCCAGCGAGCCCCAAATTCATTGAATAGATTGGTGCGATGAATCTGAACCTACTCATTCTCACACTGGGCCTGTCCGGCTCCGCACAGGCTCAAGACAAGGGCTTGCAGGAGTACGTGGAGGGCATGGGCACGACTATCGTGAGCCCCCATGCGTATTTCGCAAACGGCACCGAACTCCAGGATGGCAACTGCAGCTACTTCTTTGATGAGGGTCTCTTCGTACCCATTCACAGCAAGAAGAGCCCCGACACCCCCGTAGGCGCTGTATTTGTAGGCGAGGGGCGCATGCAGGTTCAGCTCAAGCCACACGAGGCCCAAGCGCTCGGCAATCACCTGGTCCTCAACGCCGGCATGTCACGGGAAGAGGCCGCAAGCCTCATTGCCAACAATCGCCTCCAAGCCCCGATTGAAAAGGGCGTGCTGTTCTCCGCGGATCCCAAGGTCGCCGAGTTGTTTGTCGACCTGGACAAAGCCGGAGCTTCCTATTTTGAACCCGGTGCCGCCGGGGAAGCTGCGACCTACGTGGTCACCCCCAGGAAGGGAAAGCTGGTGGCCCAAGCAGTGGCCAGAAACCTCTGGCCCACCCGACGTGATCTCCTGGCCCAAAGCGGTGTCGAACTGGAAAACAGTATGGGCTTGGAAGCCGTGCTGAACTCCACACCCCAAAAGTCCAAAAATCAAGGTTTGTTGCTCGCGGACTTCATGACGCCCGAGCGATTCGGGGCCGTGCTGGGCACCCAGAACATGATTGGGAGTGAAGACGCAGATCGCTGGCTCACCTGCCTTAGAGACGGCAGCGGGCTTCTGGAGCTTGGAGTCTATCAATCGGTGTT
>JAYZDK010000051.1:0-10062 GCA_036337845.1 Myxococcota bacterium
TGTAGGTCGTTTTTTTCAAGACCTACGGTCAACTCTTGATTGGTCGTGGCGTAGACTTCTGCTTCTTGGGCTCCGGCAGCCAGAGCATGTTGAACGCCCTCTTCACACAGGGAGAGGAGCAGTGCCTCGTCTTGGACTCCAGTGTTCATGGATTACTCCGACTGGTGGCCGCCAAGAACAGCTTGGCAGCGAATGTAAGGGCCTCCGGCATCCACCTTTGCAGGTTGGCCTTTTCCACAATGGCCAGAGCCCAAGTCCCAATGAAATTCCCGGGTCACACCGTCAACGGTCTGCAGCACGTCAAAGGCCTTGCCGGTCATGGTGACGCCCCGAACGAGTTCACCGAGTTTACCGTCTTGGATTCGGTAGGCTTTTTGCACCCCAAAGGTGAACTCGCCTGTGGCATCGGCTTGGCCGTTTCTGGGGCCATCGAGCAGGTAGCCGTCGGGGGTAGTGGCGATCAACTCTTCGAGAGACTGTTCGCCTGGACGAATGTAGGTGTTGCGCATTCTGACCAGCGGCTCATCAGAATATTCCCAGGCTCGGGCGTTACCCGTGGGGGCGACACCGAAGTGGGCGGCAGTCTCTCGGTTGTGCAGGTAGCTCGAGAGGATTCCCTGGTCGATGACCACGGTTTCTTCAGCCGGTACCCCTTCATCGTCCACGGGTATCGTGCCACCGGCTCCGTCCATGTAGATTGATTTACCGGAGTCGCAAAGGGTCACCAGATCGCTGGCAACGCGATGCCCAATCTTGTTGGCGGCGACGGAACCCGCCATAACGAAGTCGGCTTCTACCGTGTGCCCGACCGCCTCGTGTACAAGCAGCCCTACCACCGATGGGGAGAGAATCACCGAGGAGCGGCCACCTTCGGGAAACTTTGCCGATAGCAAATCCACTGCGTCTCCGACGGCTTTGTCCACCATCACCTCGGGAGTGGTTCGGAACAAGCAGTCCCATCCTCCAGTGACTCCGATAGATTCCATGGAGCTGCTTCGTTCCCCGTTTCGTTCGGCCACGACCGACACTCGGAACTCGGGCCTCACCAGCTTGAAGGAGGCGGCTGCACCGTCTGTGGTCACAATCGCCTTCTCTTCGAAGATCTCGCTGTAGCGACAGCTGGCTGTGGGTACATGCTGAGAGGCGGAGCGGGCACGGGCTTCTGTCTCGATGGCGATTTGGAGTTTTTCTTCCAGGCTGCGGCTGAGCACTTCTTCTACACCCGGAGCGATGAACTCACCTCGAGCGAGTGTGACCTCGGGTAGGCTGTCGATTCTCAGGGAACGGGAAGCAGCGCTGGCGAGCGCTCCTAAGCGCGCTTGTTCCACAGCGGCTCGGACAGCACTCGGTGTGCAGTCACCGGTGGAGGCGAAGCCCCACGTACCCCCTTCGAGCACGCGCACCCCGACCCCGTTGCGGTGCCGTACGGTACTGCTGTCTAGTTTGCCTTGGGCCACGCTCAGGGTTTGGAAGGTCTTCGCATGAAAGCGAAGCTCTACAAACCCGTCGTAGTCTCGAATTACGTCTTGAAGCATGGATAGCATGGCCGCCATTTATCCCAGAGTCTGCTTGTGTGCCCGGCTTCGTCTGCGCGACGGGGTACACTTGACTCCTCAAGATGGAGAAGGGTTTGCGGCTCCTGGTTACTGGCGCGTCGAGTTTTGTAGGGGCACATTTCTGCCGAGAGGCTGCGCTGCGCCATGCGGTGTACGGCGTGTTCCATCAGACGCCTTTGTCGCTCTCCGGAGTGACGCCTCTGAGGTGTGACCTCCGACATCCAGCCGCGATCGACAGGCTTGGGTCGGTCGAGCCTGATGTGGTGGTGCACATGGCGTGCAAGGTCATGGGGAACGGTATTGAGACGGTCAATCGCCGTATGATGGACGTCGTGTTGGGGCTTGGTGTTCCCGTTCTCTATGCATCAAGCACGATGGTCCACTGGGATGCGGATACGGCCTATGCACGGAGTCGGCGTGAGGATGAAGAGCGCTTGGCCGATAGCGGTCTCCCGCACGCCATACTGCGTCCCTGTGCGCCCTATGGACCACGTTTGAAGGAACACAAGCCGAGGCATCCGGATTGTTTTCAGCGACTCGCGGACTGGATTGTCCGCTGGCCGTGTGTTCCGGTAATTGGTGATGGCTCGACACTCCGGCAGCCTGTTCATGTGGTGGATTTCTGCCGGGCCGCTCTGGCTCTTATCGAACAAGGCCTGAGTAATCTTGCGTTCGATGCCGGGGGCCCGCGGGCCATACGCATGGACCATTTGGTGGACGTCGTTGCGCGGGCGGTGAGTCGGGATGTTCAGCGACTCCATGTACCGACTGCGTTGTTTCAGCTCGGCGCTCGGTTTACCGGCGGGTTCGAACCGGAACTCTTGGAGGCTTTTTCCTGCGATGACATCGTCGACCCGGTTCCACTGATGGAAGCCACGGGTGTGGTTCCGAGGCCCTTTTCAGAGGGTGCCCGCGACCTGCGCTAACGTCGCCGATACGCCAGCGCAGTGAGCGCGACGAATAGCCCCATGAATCCATTCCTGGGGCTTGGGCTGCCACTGCACCCGCAGCCTCGTAGTTCTTCACCTGTCCCATCGAATGGGTCGTTGAGGTTCACGATAAAGGATGCGGGAGACGGGTCTACATTCAGCCAGTTGTCCCTTGCGATGACTTCGACCAGCACGTCGGAATGCCAGGAGTCTTCGATGACAAATGAGTCTTCCAGCTGCCAACTGGACCATCCCTCTCCATTGAGCTGGACGGCGTAGGCCAGCGGCCCCTCTCGGTCGTCCACACCACCAAGCCCGATAATCGCCTGTCTGGTTTGAGGATTGGTATACAGGAGCTCGACGCTGGTGTCGGGTGGGAGTCGGTCGACGTCCGGATCGTCCTCATCGTAGAGCTTGATGAACATCTTCATCGCGCCGTCTTCATAGGAGATGTCGTCCAGCCGGATGGTGGTGTCCAAGAAGTGGAATTGCGTTGCAAAAAGCGCCAGGCCTTGGACCTGGCTGCTGACCCAGTCTGCCACCCAGTTGCGAAGGAACGCCTTGAGGTGCTCGGTGGCCTCCTCGGTGTCGCTCAGCAGGTAGTCCGCTCTCAAGTATTTGAAGCTCAGATCGAGATCGTGGACGGTCATCGTCAGAGCTGTGAGCGCCGGTTCCAACCCAATCTCTACAGTGGTGTTGAGATCGGCGTCTAGGGCAACCAGTTCGACTTCTCTACCGTCAATCTCGCCTCGAATCTCCAGCTTCAGACTGGGAAACATGGCTGTGGCGCGTCCAGAATCGATGCTGAGGACAGGGATTTCACTGAAGATTGCCGAGGGTGCCAGGCCGCCAACTTCGGGGTCGATCAGGGGACGGACCATCTCGAAAACCAGGTCCATTCGGTCTTCCGGAAAACACAGGAACCCATCGCTCCAGGCCTGGCGGAACAACTGATTGAGTTGACCTTCGGTGATGCCAATCCCCAGGTCTGCGCCGTTTCCGTTTCCAAAGTCCAGGCTGGGGCTTCGGCCGTGGTCTTCGGGTTCGTGATTCGCGATGGAGCATTGGGAAGAGCCGGTCCAGTTCGCTTCCAATGTGGCGCCCATCTGCAAAGCCTGGGCGCTGATGTTGGCGTTGTCCAGTCGAGCGGACAGGTCGAAATCGAAGACCGAACCGGAGATCATGTCCTTGTCCCAGTAGCTGGCAACCATGTCGGGGATCATCTCTGTGGCGGTTTGCTCCAACGTCTCCCAGATCATGTCTTCGACCAGTGGGAGGATCAGGGCATCGGGTACCCACTCGATATCGGTGTGTAGGCTGCCCGTTGCGATCACGTCTCGAGCGAGCGACAAGCTCAGGTCGCCATCCTCGATGGAAGGTAGAAGCGCCAGTTTGATGACGAGGTCATCGACTTGTGCGTAGCGGAAGTTTGTTGTGAAGGCAGGGCACACATCAAACCAGTCTTCATCTTCACCGAACAACACCATGTCTTCGCCAAGAATGGTTCCAAAGGTCACGGTCACACTGATTTCTTGGGATAGGAGATCAATGGACATGGACTCGACAGGCACATTCAAGTTGAAGTCCAAGACTCCGAGGGTGTCGTAGCAGCCGTATTCCAGTGCCACCTCGTCTAGAGCGACGTCAAAGACCTGCCCTTCCATGAAGTGGCCTGCGAAATCCGCACCGTCTGGGAATACCGCCAGTTGAACGCCCTCTTCTACGGGCGCGGCTGTGGCCGTCATTGCGAGTAAATGAACGAAAAGCATGGTTGGGATTCCGAGTTGTCCGGAGCGCCGCGAAAGTACCCTGGGATTTGTCGGATCGCCACATCAATTACGGCGCCCAGGCACTAGAATTGGAAAAGTAGGCTGAGCCCTACGCTCGACATGTCCAGGTCGTAGGAGCCGTTCCCTGAAGGGAGTGCGCCCGCAGATTCGGGATCCGTGTTTTTCAGGTCGAGCCCGGATTGTTCAATGACCCGCTCCTTCGATGCCAGCCAGTCGGCGGATAGGCCGATCTTTACAGGCCCCAGGGGGTTCCAGGCCAGTGCTGCTCTCAGATCGGCCATCCAATAGTCGGCATTCCCAGGGTGAACGAAGGCCTCCCCCACCGATGGTGGTGAAACCCACACGCCCAGCGTGCCTGCCCAGTCCTCGTTTATGGAGCCCTTGACCCAACCTCCGCCGGCCAGGATGTCTCTCAGGCCGAACTTACCCATGGACTGAATGTCTCCGATGAGGGTGGGGTCGTCGAGACCGTAGCCGGACATAAACCCCGAAAGGGTCGGGTCGTCGGTGGTCAGTGAGGTGTTCACGATCGCAATGAGGGTCTCAGAGCTTTGGCCCCACCGAATCAAGCCCAGTTCGGCTCCGGCTTGTACGGGACCGATCGGGGCCTCGACAGCGATAAACCACTCTGAGGGGAAGACGAACTCACCGGCAAGCTCGCCCTTCAGAGACATGTTGAGATCATTGCTGGGAACCATCTCGACCTCGCCCTCAAAACGTGCGGTCGATGAACTCCTCCAGCCTCCAGCCAGTGTCGCTCTCGGGAAATTTGCCAAGAACCCGACGCTGACCGATTTGGGTCTGCTGGTGCCGTCTCGAACCGATCTGGTTCCCTCGAAGAATGGGTCCCCAATGAGATCCTCAGCTTCTTCTCCCAGTATTTCGTACATCAGGATGCCGGTATCGATGGCGTTGACAGACGAATAGGAGGCCAAGCCCGAGCGGAAGCCAGCACCGATCACCAGGCTTGGGGTCACTTCGACGGCGATGGCGCTCTCAAGTTCGCCCATCAGGAGCTTGCCACTGATGCTGTGGAAGCGTGCAGTGCCGTCGGGGGGGCCTTCTCCAATCCGCGCGTACGGAAGTTTCGCGGAGAGGCCGATTCCCACTCGGTCGGAGAGGGGGACTGAGAACGCCAGGTAGGGGGCAGGAAAGGAAGCGCTGTCCTCAAATGCTTCTGGTGAACTCTCGTCCAGGGGCTCATAGAGGGTGTATTCGTAGGTGTAGCCAATCCGCTGTGCGTCCAGCAGCAGTTCCACGCCTTCGGATAGAGCGGCGGCGGGGTTGAGCACCAGGCCCGCAGCACCGGGTTCAACGGGCGACGACATCGCTCCACCAAGAAACGGAAGCCCGAGCCCCGAGGGTGAGCCGGCCCAGCCTAATTGGCTCCAGGCCAGAAGGAGTCCAATCATGAACTGGGCTCAGACGGCTCGGGAAGCTCCTTTAGCTTGTCACTGACGCGGCGGATGGCGTTGCCAGCAATACGGGCAACGAGCTTTCTGGGAAAGAGGCGTGGGAAGAGAGCGGTCGGTTGATTGGCCCAGCCGTGGACAAAGCTCGGTCCTTTGTGCAGCCTCAGCAAGGCGGCATCTACTACGTCTTCTGCGGTGGCCACCATAGGTCCTGGGGGAGTGGCATCCACACCGGCAGCATCTTGAAACCCGGTCTCTGTGACTCCTGGACACACCGCCAACACGTCTATGCCCCGGCCTTGGTACTCCGCATAGAGTGCCTCGGCCAACAGCAGATCAAAGGCTTTGGTGGCCCCGTAGACAGACATCCACGGGGTGGGTAGAAACGAAGCGGTGCTGGCGACGAAGACCAGGGAGCCGCTGCCTCGGGCGAGCATGTCTGGGACAAAAGCCTGGGTCAACTCCACCGGGGCGACACAGTTGACGCGAACCATGTCGCCGTTGACGCCCGCGGGCGCCGCCTCGAATGGCTCAAACCGGCCAAACCCGGCGTTGTTGTTCAAGAGTCCGATGGACAGGCCAGCGGCATCGACAGCGGAGCGGATGCGTTGTCTGGCTCCAGGCTTGGAGAGGTCTTCAGCCACCACCAGAACACGCACGCCATGTGTCTCTTGGAGGGTGGCCGCCAGGGTTTCGAGCTTTTCTCGCCGGCGAGCCACGATGACCAGGTCTTTGCCGGCCTCGGCAAAACGATGAGCGAAGACCTCTCCCAATCCGGAAGAGGCTCCTGTGACGAGTGCAGCACCTGGGTATCGATCGAGTTTCATCAGGCGCTGTAGGATAACCGTCAACGGACCGCTTGTTGGTGACACGAATGAAACAGGACCAGAAAAGCACACAGGATTCGGACTTTCGCCGTTCTCTGCCGGGCTCGTCTACGAGCCATGCGCCGCACACTCCAGAAGCGGGCTGGTGTTTCCCCGCTGTGGGTCTTTCTGTTGGGTTGGGGTTGGGGTTTGTGGAGTCGGTATTCGTGCTTCATCCGATGTTGGAGCAGTTCGGTGGTGGCGGCATCCTGATGGGCTATCTGCCGGTGTTGTTGGGCTATGCCTTGGTGGGAAGCGGGGTGGACCTGGGGGTGCAGTGTCTTTGGTTGGTCCGAGGGTTGGATGCGCCGGGTTGGGTACTCGGTGGGGTTGCGACTGCGTTGGTTGCGGTGTTGGGGATGGTGATTGGGCAGCTACCTTCCCTGTTTGGAGTGCAGTTGTGCTTCATGATGTTCTGGGCCTGGGCGGCTTTGAAGGTGCGCTGGTTGGGGGCTGCGTCTCTGGTGTGGGTGCTTGTTCCCATGACCCATGGACAGCGACTGGATGCGCCAGCGCTCTCGGATACCGCCTCCGTGGGTGGAGATATCGTACTGGTCGTCTTGGACTCCTTGCGTTGGGACCACAGCTCTGCCTACGGCTATGAACGTCCCACCACTCCGCACATGGAGTCTTTGGCGGCCCAGGGACAACGATTCGAGCGCGCGTATGCGGCTGCACCTTGGTCTCTTCCCTCTCACGCTTCGCTGTTTACAGGCCGGATGCCCGGTGACCATGGCGCTCACAATGAGCGGATGCGCTTTGATTCATCGTGGCCCACACTTGCCGAGAGCCTCGGAGAGGCTGGGTATGAGACTGTGGGATTCTCTGCGAGCCCATATGCGGGCACGGGCCCTGGTACAGCTCGCGGGTTTCACCGCTTTTCGGATTATTGGCCGGCGTTTACGGTTCGTCAGTCGACCTTCGGTTGGCGTGTATGGACACGGCTAACAGGCTCAGATCGAGACAAGGGTGGTCGCAACATCGTCGCTGATGTGCGCTCTTTTGTTGCGGGCCGTGAGCCGGGCCGTCCGATGTTTTTGTTTGTCAATCTGATGGAGGCTCATTCGCCCTATCAGGATGTTCCACTCGAGAACCGCAGGGGCTTTTCGGCTGAATCTTCTGGGAGGCTGGAGCGAGCGGGAATCGCCTGTCACAGGGCGCAGTCTTTTGACACGCGTGTGAGTGAGGCGGACAGGGCTGTCTGCATGAGTCTGCTCGATGGTGCGTCCCAGGCGGCAGACGCTCGGCTTGGGGAGGTTCTGGCGTTGTTCGACGAAGACACCTTGGTGATTGTGACCTCAGATCATGGGGACGAGGTGGGCGAGCACGGCCGTTATGGTCACAACACGGGCTTACGTGAAACGGTACTGAGGGTGCCGCTGATTATGGCTGGTCCGGGGGTGCCGGTAGGCGGAGTGGAGTCCAGCCCGGTGTCTCTATTGGATGTGGCTCCTACGTTGTTGTCCTATGCGGGCTTGGAGCCCAGGGGGCTTCCGGGTCGCGACCTGTTGGGTGGCACCGGTTCAAGCTCATGGATTCGGGCTGAACACTGGCGAACAGAGGTCACCACTGCGGGTTGGAGGCTCGCCCACCCAGGCCGTGACTACAGTTTGGAGTTGGCTCGCACCGGTGCGGTGGTGGGGGAGCGATTCAAAAGGGTCGTGAGTCAGACGGGCCTGGACCAGGGCTTTGATCTTCTTTCGGATGCGCAAGAGAAGCTTCCGTTTACCGGAGAGGCCACAGAGCTTCCAGCCTGGCTTCCTGGTCCTCAGTGATAGGAATGCGTGCTTTGGGCGGGGGTTCGAACTCAAGGTGTTCGCGAACGGTGCGGTGTGGCGTTGGGGTGGGCTAGGGCACGACACCCGGCTCTATTTCTGAATGGCCTGTTGAGAACCGTGCGCTGAATCTTGGTTTGCTGTAGAGTATGCCTCCCATGGAGGCATTGATGCTTTTTGAAATCTCGACCGATGGCAGAACTCTTCGAGTGCCGGGTAACAACTGGCTTGAAGCGCTTGGAGCAAGCTTGAGTGAGTTCGGTTTGGACTCCGCTGTGCTTGGGCGTCTCATTGTGGACGTAGGAGCCGATGGTGTGGTTCAGGTCAAAGACCCGGTGTCAGGCAGTCTTTTTGTACTCAAGGCTCTTGAAGATACGAGCGACGTAGGTCTTGGGCATGGGGCGTATGAAACCTCGCAAGCAGCCGACACGGGTTCGCCACAGCAAACGTCGGAGCGTGGGGGTGAGAGAGGCGCCGCTACCATTCCTCCTCCACCAGCCGAGGCGGAGTCCGATCGGCCTGAAGACCTCGTAGACGAGCTCTTTGACGCTTGCTTTGAGATTGCCTCCGCTGCGGATATCGGTATGGCGAGCACCCAGGCTCTTGCGATTCTGCGCAATCGGATTTCTTGTGAGTCCGGTGCTGTGCTTTATGCAGGCCCGAATGATCAGGAGATGCGATTCGAATCCGTACAGGGTCCAAAAGCTGACGATCTGAGGGGGCGCTCGATTCCCTGTGATGCGGGGATTGCCGGGTTCGTTCACCAATATGGTGTGGGCTTGTTGGTCGCGGATGCTTCTCAGGATGAGCGCCACGACAAGAGCGTGGACCAGTCCACAGGCTATGTCACAAACGCGCTTTTGGCTGTTGCGATTCGTGACGGTACGGGACAGACCTATGGGGCCTTGGAGTTGTTGAACCCGAGAGAGGGTTTTCGGGAATGGCACCTGGAGGCTGCTCAGGTGGTAGCGGGTTCACTTGCGGATTTCATGTCCTATCGCTACTGAAGCTCCCACCACGCCGGCGGTGCAAGTGGGGGGCAGGCCAGATCTGGCAGCCCCGTAACAGGGCCTCGAATTTCGGTGTGGTGGAGTTGAAACTGAGTATTTGGCGGGGCGCTCGGATTGTTGAGGGTGCCGCCTCCATACAAGCGATCCCCGGCCAGCGCCAAGCCCACCGAAGCGGCGTGGACACGAATCTGGTGCATGACGCCCGTGGTGATGATGGCTTCCCATAGGTCGCCCTTGATCCTGCGAAACCTGGTGTCGGCCGGGTACCACTTGCCCCGGTGAGGGGTGTTCTTGCCTCGTTGCACGGTCATGGCCCGTCTTTGGGTCTTGTGGTGCGCGATCGGGGTGGTGACGTGGTGTTCGGACCAAGGCACTTCTTTGGACGATACAAAGAGATACCTCTTGGTCAGCAGGCCGTTCGCAAAAGAATCTCTCAGAGACTGCAGCGAGGCCGGGGTGTCTGCCACCACGATGAGACCGGACGTGGACACATCGAGGCGGTGCGCTATGCCGTCTTCAAACCCGGATGGGAATTCCTTGGCCACTGCGGGATGATTGGACCGCAACCAGGACAACACACAGGGACCGTCTGGATCGGCATGCGGTGGAAATACAGGGACTCCAGCGGGTTTGACCAGCCATTTCCATGGACCATTCACGTGATGCACCGTGGATGTGTTCATCCAGTGCTGGCTGTCATGGCCATCCATGGAACTTGTCCCGT
>JAYZDK010000052.1:0-12995 GCA_036337845.1 Myxococcota bacterium
CCTTTGTGCATCAGTTTGACATTACCGATGGACCGTTGAACCCCAGCTATTCGGCCTCCGGAGAGGTTCCAGGCTGGGTACTCAATCAGTTCTCTTTGGATGAGTCGGACGGTCGCTTACGGATCGCGACGACCATCACGATTTGGGGGGGCGGCGAAGACGTATCGGGGATTTACGTGCTTGAGCCTTCCGATGGGGAACTGGCAGTGGTGGGCCAGGTGGAGGGATTGGGTGTAGGCGAGCAGATCTATTCGGTCCGGTTTGTAGAAGATGCCGCATATGTGGTGACGTTCCGACAGATCGATCCGCTCTACACGGTGGACCTGAGTGACCCCACGAACCCCAGGGCTCGTGGTGAACTCAAGATTCCGGGTTTTTCCAACTACCTGCACATGGTGGATGACTCACATGTGCTGGGGATTGGTCAGGACATCGATGTGAACGGGTGGGAATCCTATGGGGTGCAGATTTCCTTGTTCGATGTCTCGGACCTGGACAACCCAACCCGGTCGGCCAAGCTGACCTTGGAGGATACTTCCTGGTCCGAGGCACAGAATCAGCATCACGCGTTCAACTATTTCGCGGCGGCCGAGGCTCTTGTGGTACCGGCGACCTCGATGAGTAGTGGTGAGTCTCGGATGCATGTGGTGCATGTCAACCCAGACGAACCGCTTGAAGAGCTTGGTTCGATCTCCCAGGATTTGTTGCTGGATAGCAGCATGGCGGAGGACTGGTACTACCCCTACTGCACAGGCTTCAGGCGGTCCGTCATTATGGGAGAGCCCGAGCTGGACACACCGTACTACGTCTATGCGCAGTCGAACGTGGGCATCGTTGTGGCGGATATCGAGGAACCCGACACACTGTTGGCGTCGGTGGCGTTCTCTGGGGTCGACCCGTGCGCGGATGGTGGCTATTCGCGCTGGTAAAGCCAGTTTCTTAAAATCCAATATACCCCTCTCGGATTCTACGCAGAGCCGAGGGGGGTATTGTTTGTAATCAGGCTAAGGTACAGTAATCACAGAGAAATTGGGATTGGCATGACCGTTGCTTTCTAAGTGGACACCGCAATGGAGCGGACGCAAGGAGCGGGACATGCGCAACACAATCATTCTCATTTCACTTTTCACAGGCTGTACTCAGGGCGACATTTCGTCCGAACCCACCCTGGACTCGCCTGTACCGTCGGCCACCCTGGGTTCGCCGGATACGCCCTCATTTGAGGAGGCACTGGCCAGGCTGGATGACACCACTGCATCCGGTGAAGCCAAGCCGGTGGAAATCGAGGGGGACGGGGAGGCCCTGCTCTCAACGGAGGGTCCTGAGGATCAAATCGATCAGGATGGTATGGAGTCCAACTGCGGGCCGGAGCTTGCCACTGTGACGATTCGGCATGGAGAAAACCTGTCGTTGCTTGCGGGCTGGACGGGTGTACCCGCTGAGGAAATCGCGCTGTACTCGAGTGTGCATGTTCAAGATGTACTGTATGCGGGACAGGAGCTCCTGATTCCCCTGAGTGAGGAGTCTGCTAGCAGTTTCGAGTCCTCACGGAATCAGTTCGAAGACAGGCGCCTGGACCGCTGGCTTGAACGCCACGGTGGCTTGCTGGCAGTCACCCCCGTGTCGGTAGGTACGGGAGAGACCGTGTCGAGTATGGCCAAGGACAATGGGAGCTTGCCCATCTGGGTGGTGGCGGCTTTCAATCGCGGACGGGACCTCGACAGACTTGGGATTGGAGATGAGGTCTATGTGCCGGTTGTGGGCAGTCTCCTGGATATGCCGGGCACGGAAGACCCTGTTGATGTCCCGGAGTTGGAGTCGGTGGCATCCGTGTCGGCTACGGAGGCGGGCAGCGGGCAGCCCTGACCTCCCAGGAGGCTAAGCCTCCAGGCTCGGGATAGTGGAACGTTGATGTTCCTCGTCCCGAGCCTTTTTTTATTGTGTTTCGCTGCGTTTGCAGGCGATGACTATGGCGTTGGCGAGCAGCCACAAGAGGTGCGAGACCCTCGTGTCATGGCGGAATACCATCGGCTTTCCGATGAGGTGCAACGCCTGGCGGAACGTGGGATTTGGCAGGGTGTGCGCAAGAACTTCGTAGAGCTCGAGGCTTTGGAAGTGCCCTTGGAGTACGATGACCTGCTGATCGGGGCCCAGCTGGCACGGATGGACGGCAACGTATTGGCGACTCAGCGCTACTTGAAACTCGCTGCGCCCATCAAGGGGACACGAAACGTGATCGAGTGGCTATGGGCCATTGATAATGGTTTTGGTCACGTGGCCTTGAAAGTGCCCGAGGGTAAGCCGGCGGTATTGGTCGCTGAAGTGATGCCGATTGTTCCGGACATGCGTCTATCGGTGGTGGCTGCATCGGCGGTGGTCAAGAACGGCGAAAACTTTGTGGGGTTGTTGCCCACGGGTGCCTATACGATCAATGGCCGGCCATTTCGGGTCGAAGCGAACCAGCCCGTACTTGAGGTGGTAGCACCACCGGTGTTGGCCAAGAACAAGAGAAGATAGAGACCGATGCGTGTCCTGCACTTGGTGGACCGCTTGTCTACGCGGGGTGGAGCCCCGTGCATCCTACTGGACATGGTGGAGCGTCAGGCATCTCGGCATAGAGTTGTGGTGGCCTGTGGTGGCCAAGAGCAGGGCTTGAAGCTTCCGGCGGGAGTGGAGGTCGCCCGCGTGAAGGGCCTGGGCAGCCGCATGGAGACCACAGGCGGTTTGTCGGGCCTTCAATCTCTCCTGAGTGAGGCTGACCTGGTTCATGTGCACACGGTAATGAACCCGATCGCATTGAGCATGGCCGTGGACACCGGGCGATGTCTGGTCAGTGTTCAGGACCATCGCGGTTTTTGCCCAGGGGCTGGCAAGGTGACTCGTTCGAATGTGGTGTGCGAGCAAGCCATGAGCCACCAAGCCTGTGGGGACTGTTTTGAAGACTCTGCGTATGCGGCCCGCATGCTGGAGTTGACCTGCTCGAGGCGCGATGCAATCCAGGGAGCCACCCTTCATGTTCTGTCTCGGTATATGCAACGCGAGTTGGAAGCAGTGGGCCTCTTAGGTGCGGAAGTGTTGCCGCCATGGGTGGCGGCAGCCGACGAGCCGTCCTTGGGAGGGGACATCGTTTTCATGGGGGGGCGGCTTGTGCCCCACAAGGGGGTTCTTCTGGGAGTGCAGGCCTGGCGCGAAAGTGGGATTGATGCGCCCCTGCACGTGGCAGGAGAGGGTCCCATGGCCGACCAGATGGAAGGGGCGACCCTATTGGGTTGGCTTCCCCGCAAGGCCCTGTTGGCGGAACTCCGTCGTGCAGGGGTGTTGTTGTTTCCTGGACGCTGGCAAGAGCCCTTTGGTTTGTTGGCGATCGAAGCGCTCGCCCAAGGGACTCCGGTAATCGCGATGGAGAGCGGAGGGTTGGAGGAGTTTTCCGATGGAGGGTGTGTATTGAGTGGCCTCGGCGATGTGGAAGCGATGGCCAGCAATCTGAGGGAAGTCTGGAAGGAACCCCTGAGGATGAGGGAGCTGGGCTTCCGGGGCTGGGAACTCGTTCGAGAGCGGTTTTCACCCGATAGCCTGGGCGAGCGTCTGGACAGGCTCTACGAACGGGTGGCTGAGGGTTGATTCTTCAGGAGCATTCGCAAGTCGATGCGGGCCTGTTTGACTTCCTTTTTCAGAAACCCATTTTCCGGGTCGAAACGCAGTTGGTGCAGACGAAAAGCCAGGCGGGTTGCAGTCTTGATGTACTGCTCTCGGGGAATCGATTCCGCAAGCCAGTTGCCACGATGACGGGCCCACCAGGAACAAAGCGGCGTGACATGGCTGGGAGGGATGGAACCTCGGCTGGCTTCCTCTTGGAGTTCGTGTTTGAGGAGTTTGTGTTCTCCCCAAAGACAAGCCTGAAGCGTCAGTAGCAGTCCAAGCACGAGTAGTGGAATGCCCGCGAATGCCAGAGCGCTTACCGATTCCAGGTTCCAGGTGGCCGAGAGGTTCCAGGCGGAATGAATCGCAATGGCGGCGATGAAGGCGTTTCGTATACGCGCTTTGCTGCGATCGGGCCGAAAACGCAACGAACCCACAGCAGCACCCACAATCGAGGTGGCTGTGGCGTGAACCATGGCGGTCCAGCCGGTACGTACTACGGTGAGTTGTAGCCATTCGCCAGCATTCCCTTCCAGCGCAAATGCCTGGAAGTACTGGAGGTTTTCGGCTGCGGCAAAGCCTAGGCCTGTGACTGCACCGTATACAAAACCGTCGGTCGTATTGTCGAATGGACGCGCGGACATGATTCCGAGCAGTACCAGGGCCTTGGCCGGCTCCTCTGTGAGCGGGGCCACAATTACAGGCAAAAAGAATCCGTCGAATTCCAGCCCCAACGTGGCGCCTATCAAGAAGTTGGCGGTGCCTCCTAAAGTGGTGGCACCGAATGCACCCCAGAGAAAGCAGACTGCTATGGCCCACAGGGGCTCTCGATCGTATCGATCCATCCACCACACCAGCCACACGAACCCAAGAATCGGAACGTAGGCAGCCGCAAAGGATGCTAGCGTCAGTAGGATGACCATGAAGTTGAGTATGGACCAGGGGTTGAGTCTAAGGAAGGGGAGGATACAAGGGATGGGCTAGGAGGTGTTCGATGGGTTTGATTCGAAAAATCGGAAGAAAGGTGATTGATATGGCAGTGGGGCCTACTGAGCAGGCACCCGCAGCGAGCCCGCGTGATGTGGCGCAGGAACCACCCCCGCAGAGAGAGCGGCCGCCGGAACCGGAAAGCCCGAGAGGGGAAGTAGACCCGACCGAGTACATTGAAGCGGTCGTGGGGGAGCATCCTGTCACCATCTTCATGAAGGGAACACCATCGTCTCCGCAGTGTGGTTTTTCAGCCAATGCTGCGGGTATTCTGGCAGCTTATGATGCTGTCCCTCACGCCGTGGATGTGTTGTTGGACCCCGATGTGCGAGAGGCGATCAAGGAATATTCAGGGTGGCCTACCATTCCCCAGATCTACATCGGTGGGGAGTTTGTAGGGGGTAGTGACATCCTGGCGCAGCTTCACTCCGATGGAGATTTGGAAGCACTGGTGAGCGCGGCTGTCACCTCCTGAGGGTAGAGACGCGCTTGCGTTAGTCGATGATTCTTCCACCGTTGGGCCCAGCACCGGGCCCCATGGTGATTACTCGGTCCGCTTGTTCCAGCATCATCGGATCGTGTTCGATGACGAGTACGGTAGCGCCCTGATCCACAAGGTCATGTAGAACATTGCATAGTCGGGCGACATCCCTAGGGTGAGCCCCGACACAGGGCTCGTCCAGTACAAAGAGCGTGTCCTCTGCGCTGCCTCTGCAAACTTCCCTTGCCAGCTTCAGGCGCTGCGCTTCACCTCCGGAGAGTGAAGCGGTAGGCCTGCCGAGTGGAAGGTAGGCGAGCCCAATATCGTCCATTGCCTTCAAAGCCGGTTCTGCTTGTCTCAAACCCGCGAAATGAGCTCGTGCTTGTCCCACCGTGAGCTCGAGCACTTGAGATAGATTCTTGTCCCTGAAGCGCACCGCCAGCGTCGATTCGTCATACCGGCGGCCATCGCAGACCTCACAGGGAAGGTGAACCTCGGGCAGCCAGGCGAGCTCCACTCGGCGGACTCCCAAGCCGCGGCAGGCCTCACAGCGACCGCCCTTGTTTGCCAAGGAGAAATGTCCGGCCTCAAATCCTCGGATGCGCGCTTCTTTGGTTGCGGCATAGAGGTTGCGCAAGGCGGTCCAGAGGCCGGTGTAGGTGGCAGGCATAGAGCGCGAGGTGCGGCCGATGGGGCGAGCGTTGACCGCTGCGATTCGTCTCAAGGACTCATGGCCGCTGAGTGTGGCGAATGGCAGCCCGGGGGAATCGGTCAAAGCGGGCAGCAGTGTATCGAAAACAAGACTGGATTTACCTGCACCGCTGGGGCCGGAAACCACCGTTAGCGCACGCAGTGGGAACTTGAGTTCTACGGATTGGAGGTTGTGACCGCTGGCTTTGGTGAGCTTCACCAGTCGGTGGGTGGACCGGGGGGGTGTGAGGCGTGAGGCTCTTGGTGCCCGAGAGCCATAGGCCCGTTTCTGTGTCGCTCTTCAGGAGCCCGTTCGGGGGGCCCTGATACACAATGTTTCCGCCACCTTCTCCCGCCCCCGGCCCGAAATCGACGACCCGCTCAGCGGCTTGAACCAGGGCTGGATCATGGTCTACCACCACCAAGGTATTTCCTTCGGATTTAAGCCGTTGGAGTACTTCGATCAGACGAGGCAGGTCGCTTGGGTGTAGGCCAGCGCTGGGTTCGTCAAACACGTACACCACGCCGCAGAGTCGGGCGCCACAGATAGCGGCGATGCGCACCCGCTGAAGCTCCCCGGTGGATAGCGTGTGGGCGGGCCTGTCCAGCGTGAGATAGGCCAGGCCCAGTTCTTTGAGAACCCCCAGGCGCCTGGAGAGTTCCTCCTTGAGAATGCTGGTGACCTGGCCTGGCGGTAGGGCTTGTCGGGTGGTGGCGGCCTCCGTGACCGTGGCGGCCTGAAGCTCAGGAAGCCCCATGCCCAGAAGGCGTACACTACGCCCGATAGGACCTAAGCGGGTCCCGTTACACGCCAGGCAGGATGGGCGGCTGACGGCGTTGGTGTCCTCGGTGGGGACCGTGCCCAGGCCTTCACACGCGGGACAAGCCCCGGCGACGGTGTTGAATGAGAGCCGCTGTGGTGTGGGAGTCAGGGCGGACTCTTGGCAATGAACGCACCATCCGGTTTCGGAGTAGGCCTGCACGTCACCATCGATCTCAGCCACTAGTCGACCCCGACCAGCGGTGAGCGCCAGTCGAACGGCATCGGAGATTCGTTCGGCTTTGTCGGGGCCAGTGCGGATTCGATCGATGACGACCTCTACGGTGTGCAAAGCGTTGAAATCGACCGCAGGCAAATCATCGAGACGACAAATGGTTTCATTGAGACGGATTCGCACGAAGCCGGAGCTTTGCAGGTCTTCAAACAGGTCCTTGGGGTTTCCTTGCTCCAACACGGGTGCGAGGACGATGAGCTTGGTGCCGGGTGTGAGTGCACAAAGCTCGCTGACGATTTCACCCGCGGAGCGACGCTCCAGAGGGGAATCACAGCTTGGGCAGTGTTGTTTCCCGGCTCGGGCGTAGAGCACGGCCAGCAAGTCAGCGATGTCGGTCAACGTTGCGAGCGTGGAGCGAGGATGTGTATTGGCGCTGCCATGCTGGGACACGGCGAGGGTCGGGGGGAGTCCGGTCAGCGTATCGACTTGGACCCGGGGTCGCTGACCCAGCGCGGTACGGAGTTGTGGGGAAATGGCTTCCGCATAGCGGCGTTGGGCCTCTGCATGCAGGGTATCGAATGCCAGCGAAGACTTACCGGAACCACTCGGGCCGGTGAATACGGTAAAACTCCCGCGGGCTACATCCAGGTCAATGTTGGCCAGGTTGTTTTCACGGGCGCCGCGAATGCAGATGTCGTCCATGGCCATGGCTTACCCGGTTCCGAGACACTGGGCCGTCTAGACCTCTACCTCCAACCAGTTTCCTCGATACACAACCCAGGCCTTGGCCGCCGCTTTGAGCATTGTGGTGATGTTGATGGCCCACCAGATTCCCGCTGCGCCCATTCCCAGGGGATAGGCCATCCACCAGGCGAGAGGGATTCGGGCCACGTTGCCGGGGGCAGACAGCCAAAAGACAGTCTTGGTGGCCCCAGCGCCGGTGAGCACGCCCTCGTAGATACTCTCCCAGGAAACAAAGAGCTGGGAAGCCGCTAGAATCATGGCGTATTCGGTGGCTGCCCGGTGCACGAGCGGGTCGTCTGTAAAGAGCGATGTGAGAAATGCACCTCCAAAGAAGAAGGTGACCGTAGCCAAGAACCCCAGCGCAGTGACGATGGGCAGAGACTTCTTGAGGGCGAGCCGGGCCATCTCGGGCTGACCTGCCCCCAGATATCTACCGACAAACGCGGCCAGCGCCATGGACACACCATGGAAGGCCGGCCAGGTAAAACCTTCCAGTGCGGAAAACCCGATTCCCAAGGCCGCGTTCACATGGGGGCCCAGTGGAGAAATAGAGGTGGTCAGCATGCCCCAGTAGACTAGGCTGTAGGTGGCGATCCCCATGGTGATGGGCCATCCGATGCGAAAGATACGCCACACCTCGGATCCAAGACGCAGGCAGTCAACACTCAAACCGGCTTGTTTCCACAGCAGCAGCAGCCCGATGCCAGTGGTGACGGCTCTTGAGCCATTGGAGGCCAGCGCGGCACCGGCGATGCCCAGGGTCGCCCCAAAGATCAAAGCGGGAGTCAGAAAGATGTTGAGCGCCAGCGAGAACCCGTGAAGCCACATTGGAATGCGGGCGTTGCCCATATTGATAAAGGATTGGTCCACCAGCGGCGTCAGCACAAGCGGCAGAATGGTCAGAGAAATGACCCGCAGATAGACTGCGCATTCGGCGCGGGTTTCTCCTTCAAGCCCGAGTGCTCCGGCGAGCGGATCGGAGAAGGCAGCCCCGAGAGCGCCCACAACGATAGCGATTCCCACCGCTGCCACGATTCCATTTCCAATGATCCGTGCACGGATTTGTGGTTCGTTCGCCCCCGTAAACCTCGCGACCAGGGGGCCTGCACCACCAGCAACCAGGTGAAACACAGCGTAAAAGGTGATCAGTACAAACGTGGAAGAGCCAATGGCCGCTTGGGCAGGGGTAGATACTCCTTGGATCCAATACTGGTCCACAGACCGATATGCATTGGTCAGCAGGGCGAAGACCACGCTGGGAATGGCCAGCGCGAGAAGGGCTCTTGTCGTCAGCCGAGGCATGGGCCCGATATATCCTTGTGGACATGAAACGCGGGCAACCCATTTTGTCTACACATGGCCCAACCCGGGCGCTCTACGGCCTGGCCTTGTTGCTTGTGGTCATGTTGTTGGCCGCATTTGTGGCGTTGTTCCTGGAAATTGGCTTCACTAAACTGGCTTCCGGCCAGGCTGCAGAAGTGGCTGCCGAGACGGCCACGAATTCTTGGGGATCATTGGCCGGAATCCTTGGCATGTTGTTTGGGCTCTGGTTTCTGTGCCGTAGCACAATTGGAAATTCCGATTTCTTGTTGGGTTGGCGCACTCCACGGAAGTGGTGGTTCGCGGTGTTCGTAGTGTCCGCTGGCTCACTTGCGGAGATGTTCTACCGCACCGCGCAGGCGGTGTGGCCGGGGTGGGAGACCGGCTCGATCGAAATGATTCGTGAAAGTGTGCAGGGTGGGGGAGTCGCCAGTGCGCTCTCGCTTGTGTCCATCCTGTTGCTGGCGCCCTTCGTAGAGGAATTGGTGTTTCGAGGTTGGCTCTACAGCGGCTTGGTTCATCGACTGGGCCCGGCGCGTACGATTCTGTGTACGACGGTAGCGTTTATGTGTTTTCACATGGACCCTCATCACAGCGCGGCGACTGTTCCATTGGGCCTGTTCCTAGGGTGGCTTCGGGCTTCTACTGGTTCGGTATGGCCATGTATTCTGGCGCATGTCCTCAACAATTTTCTGGCCACTTTGGGGTTTCTGGAGCTTGGGTTTGCGGTTGAGGCTCCGATGGCTGAACTCTATCTGGGGTTGATACCTCTGGGCGCGTTGGTGTGGAAGACCCGCCAGAGTCTTGGGGAGCCGCGGGTGCTGCTGGCGCAGGGGAGGTGGGCACCGGAAGTCCACAATCGCCTGCAGGGGCTGTTGGATGGCCCGCCTGGGCTCGCATGTTTTGATTGGGACAACACGTGCATTGAGGGCGACATTGGCGATGCGTTGCTGTGGGCGGTCGATGGTCCAGACCAGTCGTTGTGGTCTGCATATGAAGAGAAAATTGCGGCAGGCAGGGTGGCGGAGGCGTACGGAGATGCGGTGTGTGTCTTGTCTGGCCGGACTCGCGCAGAAGCGCAGGCATTGTGTCAGCGGGTGTATGAAGAGGGAATTGCAGCGGAATCCATCACTCGGGTGGAAGAACAGGTGAGCTTGATGGCGGCACTGCGCCAGGCCGGTTGGGAGGTTTGGGTGGTCAGCGCATCCGCGGAGCCGATGGTGCGGGTGGCGGCAGCGTCCTATGAGGTGCCGCCAGAGCGTGTATTGGGAATCCGGCTCATGGAAGAAGAGGGGCGTTTCTTGGCGCAGTTTGACGGACCAATCCTCTATGGTCCGGGCAAAGTACAGGCCATCATGGAACACATCGGGCGATATCCAGATCTGGCTTTAGGGGATGCTCTGACGGACAAGGAAATGATGATGTCTGCTCAGCATGCAGTACTCATTGGTACCCATAGGACTGAGATGGTGGCGCTGGCACAAGAGCAGGGCTGGGCTGTGCAGCCTCGTTTCAGTGAGCAGTCCGCGTAGTTGCAAAGGTGTCGTTGTAGACAGGCCTGGGTTCGCCCAATGGCAGGCTTTCCAGTGGGGTGCCGAAAGACCAGTTTCGGAGGGTTTCAGCCACAGCCTGGCCAATCAACGCATGCCCAAGTTCAGATGGGTGCAGGGCGTCGGAGAACAACTCTGAGGCGCTCATATTGGATGCGGAGAACAGCTGGGGAACATCCACGAGTGGTAGGCCGTGACGCCTGGCGGTATCGCGCATGGCTGTGCGGTAGATTTCCCAGGCCGCACTACCCCCGGAGGTAACTTCCAGGTCCATGGGATGGGCCAGCAACAGAAACATGACCTCGCATTGGATGCCGTGAGCCATCTCTACCAGACGGTCGAGGTTTCGGGCGTACTCGTTGATTCCCACGCGTCGCATGCCGTCGGTGCCGCCTTCGTTCCCTACGGTCCAGCCCACCTCGCGTGCTTTGGCTTCAGGGCCTCGGCGAACCCGCAATGAGTAGTCCAGCACACGGTAGACCGCTGAGGGTGACAATGCACGGTGTATGCGTGCGGGCAGCCCTGATTCGAACCGACTGTAGGCATCCAGAAGGTCTCTGTCTCGGAAGGTATCAAAGTTGTTGTCGCTCCAAAGGCTTCCGATGATCAGGACATCCGGTTGGAGGGTTAGGGCTCTCATTTCCAGAAGGTTGATGCTCTGGTAGGTGGAATATCCGGGGATTGCTGCGTTGATGGATTGGACGTTTCCAGCGTCTTCGGTCAAGAGCGATAGGGCCTGTTCTAAGAATACGGCGTCATCGGCCACACCGAATCCATAGATACTCGAATCTCCAATGGCCATGACCCGACGCTCTCCACTGGGCTTGTCGGTTGGGATTTGTTGACCTCGAAGTCCGAGGAGGTTGATGTGCACGCTTTGGCCAGCCTCCTCCCGGATTCCGGGTGTGTATTCCCAGAGTAGATACGGATTGCCCTTCAATGTGGCACCCCAGGGCGTGGGGGAGGGGGGAGGCGCTGAGGATTCGGCCAGCACATCTTCCAGAGTGACACGGGCCAGGCCCTCCAAGAGAGCGAAACTGACCAGGCTGGCGACCCCGGCCACTCCCAGCCTTTTGAGCCAACTCGGGGTGCTCAATGGGCTCACTTCGGGGGTGGACCCACAGTGGGCTTGCTGGGTTTCGGAGGTGGACCTACGGTCGGCGTATTGGCAGGGGTTGCGCTCTGTTCATGGGTGAGTTGTGCGGTACCGCTGAGCCAGATCACATTATCGATACCTTCGATTGATGTGACTTTCAGAGAGAGTTTTTCGTCTCCGATAGAGGCCTTCTTAGGAATCGGGATGATTTGGTTGCAGCCGGACTCAATGGCTTCCAGTAGTTGACCTTTTGCCAACAGCGCCAAGGGGTCGACGACGCCAGCCCGTCGGGAGTGGGCGATCTCTACCGCATTCTCCGCTTTGAATCGAACGCGGTTTGCGTGGGCCACGATCTGCCCGGTTACCTGATAGTCACGCCACCATCCTCGGCCGGCAAGTCGCCATAGGCGAAGGTCCAACGTGAAGGTGTTGCCTTCGACATGAAGTGCGGTTGGATCCGCGTGGACTTCCAGCATGATCTCACCGGCCTCAAAAGCGGCTCGACGAATCAACGAAAGAATTGTGGGTGTTGAAACACCTCCGATCCAATCTCCTGTCATTGGGGGGGAGGGGGTCAGGATCGGTGTGCGCGCCGAGGCGTTGGTAGCTAGTTCGATACGCGTTCCGGCTTTGGCCGGAAGTACTCGAATGTCTGAAAGCGGTAGATTGGGGCCTCCGACTGTACCTAAATAGACGGGCTTCGCGGCTTCCACCATGCGTGCGTGCGCCCACTGAGCCACCTCGCCTTGGGGGGAAATTCCACGGAACTGCCCCGAGCCGGCCTCGATATGTCGTATTTCCGCCAAGACCAATTCCAGTCGACTGCCATCTTCCTCCCAGGAAGTTCGAATGAAGAAATCGGTGTTGACCACAAGGTTGGCTGGGATGCGGCCGCGGTTTTTCCCAACGGACCACCAGAGCAGTCCCGAAAGGCTAGCGTCCACCGAAAAGCAAGTAGGACAACGGCTATTGGAGGAAAACTTGAGTCGGTCCACGGAAAGTTCGGGGCGGAGTTTGGCCGTGGCTCCCAGTGGGAGTTGCCTTTGAAAGCTCATTCCCTTCTCTGTGAGCGCCTTGTCCAGCAGGCGACGCACCACGGACTGAACCAGCTTCCCTTCGAGATAGACCACGGACTCGGCACCCCAATCTTCCCTGAGGGCGGGTGCATCACCGAGAGCATCCAGGCGTGCGTCTGCGTATGCACCATGAATAGGTGGTGCACAGCCAGTCATCCACAAGAGAAGAGTTCCGAACATTGGGTCCTACAGGAGGAGGATACCCTGCGTGGGACCTGATGCGGCTTATGGGGGCTTCCCCCGGACCTGTTCTACCGCTACCCTATGCGCTGCATTGGAGAAAGTCTGTGAGTGAGATCGACCTCGAAGCACTGGAGAGTTCCAGCGTCCATGAACGTTCGGAAGCGCTGCGTGACCTAGGGGTACACGGTGGGCTTCAACACCTGGAGCGGCTCATGGAGATCGCTCAATTCGATG
>JAYZDK010000053.1:0-21246 GCA_036337845.1 Myxococcota bacterium
CGCTTCCGTCTGCACTCTACGAAACCGATGGCCTTCGAGTTGGCGTGATTGGACTGGCAAACCTCTCCAGCCTCAACTCAATCCACAACGAAGACAACTCAATGGGCATCCGCGTCAAAGACGCCGACCAGGTGGTGGTAGAGGAATCCTCCAAGTTGCGTGCTCAAGGCGCGGACATCGTCATTGGCCTTTCCCACATGGGCTTGGACGACGACCTGGAGCGGGCTCGGGACATCGACCCGAACGCTTTGGACCTGATTATCGGCGGTCACCACCACGTGGCCATCGACCCGCCTATCGTGGTGACCAATCGCCACAACCAGAAGCGCATTCCCGTGGTGCACTCCGGTGCCTTCGCCAAGTTTGTCGGTCGAGTAGACCTGGTCATCCGAGATGGAAACATCCTCTCTCACGACTACCAGCTCTTTCCCATTGACCGGTCCGTCCCAAGAGATCCCGCGGTGGCAGAAATCCTTGAGGAATACGACCTGGCCCTCGACACGCGCTACAACACGCAGCAAGTCATTGGCGTCGCCACCCAGAAGCTCACCCGCTACGGCAGCACCGGTGGCGATTCCATGCTCGGAAACTTCGCGGCCGAGGCCATGCGTTCCTACCCAGGTGTAGAAACCGACATCGCCATCACGAACACGCTGGGCATCCGGTCCGACATTGGACGGAACCCCAACGACGCCTGTCCGGGCGATGACACCGAGGTGTGGAAGATCACCTTGGACGACCTCTTCAACTCCATGCCATTCGACAACACCATTACCACCATGTTTCTGTCGGGCCGGGAGGTCCAAGAAGTTCTGGACTACGTGTCGTCCCGCTCCTCCGAGCGTGGCTGCAACTCACAGGCGCAGGTGGCAGGCATTGAGTTCACTATGGACTGTGTCGAGCAGCAAGCCCGTGACATCTTCATCAATGGCCAGGTGCTCGACCCCAACGGCACTTATGAACTCGCCACAAACAACTACATTGCCCATGGTGGTTCTGGCTTTTCCATGCTGGAGCGCAACACCACGCAGGTCGACACGGGCATCTCCATCCGAGACGTGGTTCGAGCCGCGATCACCCACTACTACGAGCTTCCCCAAGACGACAACAACAACGGGGAGTGCGAGCCTGGGGAACGCCACTGTCACTGCCACGAAGATGGCCGTATACAAGCCGAATACAACCTCTTCGATGAAGAAGAAACCGCGACAGGCGAAGAGGACCCCAACCCATGAACTGGCTGTTGATACTATCTGCTGGCTGTTTCCACACGGAGTCTGACACCCCTCACGTGGAGCCCACGTTTATCGAGATCACCTTGGGTGAAGACGTGTCGACGGGCAGCCCTGAAGCGCCCCTGCCCTTCTCTTCTGAAGCCAGTGAGATCTCCATCTCGGTGAGTGCACTCGACAGCAACGCTGACCCGGTGGACTTTACGGGCACCCTTACGCTCAACGTACGCCCAGGCGAGCTGGTGGGGCTGCCATGGGTAGAAATGAACGGCAGCACCTGGGAAGGCACCGTGTCCATCAAGAACGGGTTTGGACCGACCCGCATCTGGGTTTCCGACGAGGGAGACTTGGATGTGGACTCCACCCGCACGCCGTCTTTTGCTGCAGGTGTCACCGAGCCCATTCATTTCGAGATTCCCACGCTCTCGGAGCTCAACACCATCGACGACCCCGAGACCAATCAACTCGACGGCGAGTTTGCGGAGATCCGCTGTGAAGACCGGGATGTGCGCGTCAGCGCGGTCGGTTCCAACGGCTACTGGATCACCGATATGGCCGACGAGCCTTCCTCTTACAACAACCTCTATATCTACACCTTCTCCAAGCCAGACCCCTCCATCGTGACCGGCGCCCGGCTGAACCTCCTCACCGGAAACGACCAGGAATACCTCGGCACCACCCAGTTCTCCTTTCCCACCTATGAGGTCACCGACGACCCCATTGTTGCAACGCCAGCCGCGCTGGAAATCACCGCTGAGCACTGCGACGGTTGGAGAGCAGATGCCACCGGACTGGAACCGATGGAGTCTGCACTGGTGACCCTGAACAACGCCACGGTCCCCACGGGCTTTGCCCCAGGAAACGAGGACTACAGCGACTACGAGAACTATGGCCAGTGGCCCGTTCAAGTCGAAGGCGCCTCCTGCACATTCTACGTGTCGAGTTCTGCCGCCTGCCCCCACTTCAAACCCGTCGCCGGCCAGGACCTCCCCGCCATCGACGGCATGCTGAACCAGGTCTGGGACAAGTGGATTCTCGTGATCCGCTCTTCCGACGATCTACCTGCCGGATTCTGTGAGGACAAGGCCGGTGGCCCACCACCTCGCCTGACTCCCAGAAAACGTCCTTCCTTTACTCGGAGGTCCAAATGACCTTCCTCCTTCCGCTTTTCGTTTCCACGGCCGTAGCCGGTGACTTCATGGACGTCTGGGTGACTACCGCCTTGGAGGATGACAATCTCCGGGCCGGTCCCGAGCACTACTCGCCGACCGCCAACTTCGTGTCTCGAGGCAACCGCACGTTCTTCGAAGACTACGAGGCCCGGTACTCCGACGACATCTCCCAGTCCCATCTAGTGCTCTATCGAAAAGACGACGGCTTCTTTGAGAACTGGTACACCGAGACCGCGATGGTGCTCCAGTTTCGGCCTTACCTCGACCCAGACCAGTCCACCGATGGCGTCAACCTCACCGACGACGGTTCCTATGTGCGCCTGGTGCGAGAACTACCCGGAGACGACCACACCGTGTCTCTGACCGGCTACGCCATCGACGCTTCGCGATTCCGCTTGGGGTATTCCTACGACCTCTCCTACGGAGGGCGAGAAATTATGGCACGGCCTGTCTGGGCCATGCCGGGAGCCCGGCTGCAATGGCAGCACGGCAACACCTACGCCTTTGCCGGCGCCAAGAGCGCCATCGGCCCTCGTACGGAGTTGGAGTGGGAGGGAGACCGAAACTCCAGCTACTACGGATTCCTCGCCGGCGCAGGAACTCGTATTGGCGACACCCTGCTTCTGGAAGCAGGCGCTGGCCTCTTTCAACAGGGGCAGTTGGAAAACGTACCGGATGCCGGCTCTCCATTGTACGGAGAGATAATCCAAGCCATGGGCGTCTCTGCCCAGGCCGGCTGGCGAACCTCGGAGAACATCGACTTCATTCAGTCCGCCGAACTGCGTCTGTACCGCAACGCACCCGAACACATGCGGGACTCCTACATTTCCCACACCACCTCCGAGGGTGTGGATGTGCTGGTACAGGCAGAAGCCAACTACCTGGTACACAACCTCCTGAATGCAGACAAGTCTGACGAGACCATCCTGGAGAACGCGATGTCCGCGGACTTGCAGACCGTAATCGCGTTCGGGGACATGGCCTTGAATGTAGATGCCGTCTACAAAGACTTGGCCTACATCCTGTTCAACATTCCCGGACTGACCTCGGGAACTTCACTGCCACAGGACCTCACCACCACGCCTCAGCTCTATGGTCGCCTGCGCTTCTCGCACTACCTGCCCAAGCAACACTTCGCTTGGACACTCGGCGCCGGCATGATGCAACCCGCCACCTACACCACAGAAGATGGCGGCACGTTCGTGCAATACACCGAGCGAGACAAAGAGGGCGTGCCCACCAACCAGGATGGCGCCTCCAATATTCTTGCCGGCATCGCTGGTGTGCAAGTCGACCTGTCCAAGTCCACCGTGGCCGTGGGAGAACTGCTCTACACGATGGACAACAATCTCTCTCGCGTACAAGCCAACGAGTCAGGCGACCTGGTTCGCGTATCCGAACCATCCGAGGTCACCTCGGCCCTCGGGTTCAACCTGATGCTGCGGTCCCGGTTCTAATCAAGCAGACAAGCAGGCCAACCCGGAGCAAGAAGGCATGAAACCCCAAGTGCTAAAAGGGTGCCTCGTTGCCGCCGTGTGCGCTGCAGTCGGGGCGAGCATAGATCTGTTGTTCGGCCTCGAAATACACCCCGTATTTTGGATCGTCCCAGGGGTCGCAGTGGGAACGAGAGCGTTTCAAAAGAAGCCCCCAGAAAACTTCTGAACACCGGGCCCAGCCCTTTACCGGCGGGTTCCAATCCCTCGAAAGCTCTCGTTGTTTCGGACTCGTCGGGTGACCTGGGTATCTGCATACCCCTGGTCCCCAAACCACTGCTCCAGCTCTTCTCCGGTGATGTAGGCCCGCACCGGTACCCGCAGCCGATCAAACACATCAGCCACCACCACATCAAAGGGCCACTTGTGGTGGTCGTGAGCGGGCAAGTGACTGACCACACTGCCTAAGAGCGGTGTTCCCCGCATCAAGCGATAGGGGGTGTGAGAGAACAGGCGCAGCCCTCTTGCAATCCATCGACTGGATTTGTGGAGGGTTTCATCATCCATCGCAGCTGAAGCCCCGTGGAGACTGCTGGAAACGAGAGCAACACTCCCCTGGCGTGGCCCATACACCCATACCTGCAGCTTGCCCCCATGCTTGAGACAAGTCCGAAGCGTGCCAAATGCGGACCGCGCATCCCGCAAATGGTGGAGCACCCCGAAACAAAACACCATGTCGCAGATCTCGTCTCGAAAGGGTGGGTGCCTCAAGTCTCCCTGAACCACATGCACTCGAGAGAGCGCGTCGCAATTCTTCTGGGCAGACGCCACTGCATCCAAGGAGGAATCCAACGCCAGTACTTCGGCGCCATAGTGAGCCGCATAATAGGCGTGACGTCCAAACCCACAGCCTGCATCCAACACCAGCTTGCCGAGGTAATCCTTGGAATCCAGCGGTGCGGTCATGTCCTGAAAGTTCTGTTCATACTCGGGGGCTTCACCCTGGAATTCCGTCCAGCGATGGCCGCTGGCAGGACCTTCGGTGGCCCCTTCCGGCAACATGCGTGGAATCCCATCCAAAATGGGATACACCGCGAGACAATCCCGACAAGTCAAAGAACCCTCGTGAATATCAGTGATTGTGCGCCCCTCAAAATCCAACCCAGGAAGCGCAGCCTCCTCAGATTCCCAAGACCCATGGTAGGTCTCCGAATTTCGAATTCCCGTGGTTTGCAGGGCAAGATCCACGCCTCGACACACCGGACAAGCCAGCCATTCCAACAATCGATACTTCAACTCTTCTACCACCTTGATAGAGCAGTCAGTCAGTAAGGGTCATAACTGGCCCGTCGTCTGCCTCCTGCCATGTTAACGGAACCACGCAAGAGCATGCGTGTGCTCAGCGAAGAAGGATAAGAGATATGTCCAAGCCCGTAGAACAGGCCACAAGCGCTACCATCCTATTCGCCGGCGACTCCGGCGACGGAATGCAGCTTACCGGAAACCAGTTCACCAATACTTCCGCGTTGGCCGGAAATGACCTGGCGACCCTACCAGATTTCCCGGCGGAGATTCGCGCACCTGCAGGTACCCGTGCAGGCGTGTCTGGATTCCAACTCCAGTTCTCCTCACAGGACATCTTCACCCCTGGAGATGAAGCCGATGTCCTCGTGGCAATGAACCCCGCCGCACTCGTGGCCAGTGTTCATCGTTTGAGAGACCAGGGAATCGTCATCATCAATACCGACAAGTTTGGTGAGCGAGACCTGGCCAAGGCCGACCTGGAAGAAAACCCTCTTGAGGACAACACGCTCGATGGGTTTCGCGTCATCGAGGTTCAACTCTCGTCTCTGACCAAGGGAGCGGTAGACGGACTCGGGCTGGGCGCCAAAGAAGTCGACCGGTGCAAGAACTTCTTCGCACTGGGCATGACCTACTGGATGTTCGGTCGCGACCCCGAGTTCACCGAGAACTGGATCAAGGGCAAGTTCAAAGACCCCTACCAGGCAGCGAACATCGCGGCATTGCAGGCGGGCATCAACTATGCGGACACCGTGGAACTCTTTGAGAGCTCCTACGAGGTTCCCCCAGCCAAGCTGGAACCGGGCACCTACCGCAACATCAATGGAAATGCCGCTCTGGCAATGGGAATGGCTGCAGCCGCCCAGCTCGCCAAAACCAAGCTCTTCTACGGCTCCTACCCCATCACCCCCGCCTCGGATGTGCTTCACTCACTGGCCAAGTACAAGTCCTATGGTGTGACCACATTCCAGGCAGAAGACGAAATCGCGGCGGTATGCTCCGCCATCGGTGCCTCCTGGGCAGGTGCGATTGGAGTGACCGGAACTTCCGGCCCGGGACTGGCTCTCAAAGGCGAGGCCTTAGGCCTTGCGATGATCACAGAGCTTCCGCTCATCATCATCAACGTGCAGCGCGGCGGACCTTCCACCGGACTCCCCACCAAGACAGAGCAATCCGACCTGCTGATGTCTCAGTTCGGACGCAATGGTGAATCCCCCATGGTGATTCTGGCAGCGTGCACCCCCTCAGACTGTTTCAACACCGCTATCGAAGCGGTGAGAATCTCTCTGGAGTACATGGTGCCGGTGTTGCTACTGACCGATGGCTATATCGCCAATGGGTCTGAGCCCTGGCGACTTCCCGAGGTCGACTCCCTGCTGCCCATCTCCAACCGGAAGATCTCGGAGAACAACAACCCAGGCGGCAACTTCCTCCCCTACAAGAGAGACCCCGAGACCCTGGCTCGCCCATGGGCCGTTCCCGGAACTCCAGGGGTAGAACACCGCATTGGTGGACTGGAGAAGGAAGAAGGGACAGGCAACGTCTCCTACGACCCGCAGAACCACGAATACATGTGCAAGATGCGTGCGGAGAAGGTGGCCCGTATTGCCAACAACCTTCCGGAACAGGAAGTGTTCGGTCCCGAGAGCGGAACCCTGGTTCTCGGGTGGGGTTCGACCTACGGTTCGATTCGACAAGCGGTTCGGAAAGCCCAGTCCGAGGGACTGGATGTGGCACATGCACACCTGCGCCACCTCAACCCCTTCCCGAAAAATCTGGGAGAAATCCTGTCTCGCTACGATAAGGTCATCATTCCAGAGATCAATCTCGGGCAGCTCGTGAAGCTCGTTCGAATGGAATACCTCATCGATGCGGTTTCGGTGCCCAAGATCCAAGGACTCCCCTTCAAGGTCCAGGAAATTGTTGATGCCATTCGCCAAAACACGGAAACGCAGGCCTAAGGAAGCATGACATGCATGACGTGAACGAAAACCAAGTGGAGTCCAGCGAAGACGAAGAGGTGTCCTACACCAAAAAGGACTTCATGTCCGACCAGACCATTCGCTGGTGTCCGGGGTGTGGAGATTACTCCATCCTCTCCCAAACCCAGACGGTCATGTCCAAGCTGGGCGTTCCTCGAGAGAAGTTTGCTGTGGTCAGCGGCATTGGCTGTTCCAGTCGATTCCCCTACTACATGGACACGTTCGGGTTCCATACCATTCACGGGCGAGCCCCGGCGTTTGCATCAGGCGCCAAGTGCGTGAACCCCGAGCTCGACCTGTGGGTCATCACGGGCGACGGAGATGGCCTGTCCATCGGTGGAAACCACTTCGCACACGTGCTCCGACGCAACGTGGACATGGTCTACATGCTGTTCAACAACCGGATTTACGGACTCACCAAGGGCCAATACTCCCCCACCTCGGAAGTAGGCAAGGTGACCAAGTCGACACCGCTAGGCTCACTGGACCACCCGTTCAATCCCTTGAAGTTTGCTCTGGGCGCTGGAGCCTCCTTTGTCGCTCGAAGTGTCGACGTATACGCCAAAGACCTCAGAGCAGCGCTCCAGGAAGCCCATAGCCACCAGGGAACCTCACTGGTAGAGATCTACCAGAACTGCAACATCTTCAACGACCTGGCATTCGACGATGTGGTCAATCGGAAAGTGCGCGATGAGCGCGTGTTGTTCCTCTCCCATGGAGAGCCAATGACATTTGGCACAGACGAATCCCCCAAGGGTATTCGCCTCAATGGGACCCGCCCGGAGGTCATCGAGCTCGGCGATACATACAATGAATCTGACTGCCTTGTGCACGACGAAACCGACCCGGTACTCGCTCAGATTCTGGTGGAAATGGACTATCCGGACTACCCGGTCCCCATGGGCGTCATTCGCCGCGTGGAGCGCTCCACCTACGACGATGTGTTCAACGCACAAGTTGACCTGGCCGTCGAGAAGCAGGGCGAACCCAGCCTGGAGAAGCTGATCTACGGTGGCCACACCTGGAAGGTCGAATAGCTTGAGGCCTCGCCCTCTCTCGGAGCTACCTGGTAGCGCCGCTCGCGGGCTCCGTGGTGTGTTCTGCGACATTGACGACACCCTGACCGAGGACGGGCGCCTGGTGCCCGAGGCCTTTATGGCGCTGCATCGCCTCCAGCAGGAAGGCCTACGCGTCGTACCCATCACAGGCCGCCCGGGGGGATGGGTGGACCACATTGCACGTGCTTGGCCTGTCGATGGCGTGGTCGGAGAAAACGGCGGCCTCTGGTTCTACCTACAAGGGGGCCGGCTTGAGCGACGGTTCGCGCAGGATGAAACCACCCGCCAAGAAAACCGAGCCCGACTCGACGCCATTGCCAGCGAAGTCCTGCAAGCCGTTCCTGGAACTGCATTGGCTTCTGACCAGCCTTATCGAGACCTCGACCTGGCCATTGACTTCTGCGAAGACGTCCCGGCCCTACCGGACTCAGCCATCGACCAGATCGTGGCAGCATTCACCAGCCATGGAGCAACCTGCAAGGTTTCCTCCATTCATGTCAACGGGTGGTTTGGGGCGTTCGACAAGCTGTCCGGATGCCGTGCCATCGTCCAGGAGCTCTGGGGAGAAAACCTCGACGAGGTCGCCGACTCGTATGCATTCTTCGGAGACTCGGCGAACGACGAGCCCATGTTCGGGTTCTTTCCTCTCTCCTTTGGCGTAGCCAACGTAGAGCGCTTTCTGGACCGAATGAGCGCTCAGCCGGCCTGGATCACCCCCTCCTGTGGGGGAGCCGGGTTCGCTGAAGGCGTGCAGGCACTGCTCGAGGCCCGATAACGATGTCGGACCCTCATCTTCACCCCTCCACAGCGCACGTGGCCACCGCTGCCCTCAACCAGACGGTGGGCGATTGGAAGGGAAACACCGCCCGGATTGTGGAGGCAGCTCGTGCTGCCAGCGCCCTGGGAGCCCGCTTGCTGGTGCTTCCAGAAATGTGTATCCCCGGCTACAGCCTGGGTGACAGGCTGCCACGGCGTGGCACGCTGGAGCGCTCCTGGCAGGCCTTGGAGCAAATCAAGGTACACACCGCAGACCTCATTGTCTGTGTGGGGCTGCCCATCTCGCACCGGGGAGTGCTGTTCAATGCCATGGCGGTTGTGGCGAACACTCAGATTGTGGGCCTCGTAGCCAAGGAGCACCTGGCCACAGGCGATGTGGAGTACGAAAGCCGCTGGTACTCCGGCTGGCCCCATGGTCGCATTGAGTCATTCTCCAGCCCCAGCGGCCAGGAAATCCCCATCGGAAGCCTGGTGTTCGAAGCTTCAGGCCTGGGCCGATTTGCCCTGGAGATCTGCGAAGACGGCTGGAAAGGTATCCGGCCCGGCTCCCGCTATGCGCTCGCTGGAGCCGAAATCATCTGCAATCCCTCCGCAAGCTGGTTCACCCTGGGCAAGCATGCGGCTCGCAAGCGCCTTGTAGAACAGGCGAGCCTCGAAGACCACTGTGCGTACCTCTACACCTCCCTTTTAGGATGTGACGCCACCCGGCTAATCTTCGATGGAAGCACCCTCATCGCCGCAGACGGCAAGACCTTGGGCGAGGGGCGGCGTTTCGTGTTTGATGCACAGGTCGAGATTGTGGACTGCGTACTGGACCTCGATGCTCTGCGCCTGGCCCGGCGAGAAGAAGGTTCCTGGCGACAACAGGTCGGTCAGGCTGCCGAGGGAGAACTCGGTCCCATGCCAGAGATGATTCGAGTTGCAGGCGACTTCAGCTCTTCGGAGCCTGTGGATGCCCAGGAAGGAAACTGGTGGGCCCCCAGTGACACCCCTCACCCCGACCCCAGCCTTGCCTGGCTGGAGACGATGGGCATCACCCGCTCCATCACGCATCCCGACGTCCCTCACCTGGAGCTTGAGCTGGCCCTGGCGCTCGCCCTCAGAGACTACACCTCTAAAAGTGGCATCCGAAAGCTCGCGATTGCGCTCTCTGGAGGACGAGATTCCGCGATGGTCGCCCTCTTGGTGCACCGCATGTTTCGCTACGAACACCCGGAACTCGACCTCCCCGCCCTCGATGCTGTGGTGAACCAAGCTCTGGTCACTGCATACCTGCCGACGGATCACTCGGGCGAGGCCACCCGGCTCGCCGCTGCCGGCCTCGCCGAGGCAATCGGAGCCACCCACCATGAGATCAACATCCAGAGTGCTGTGTCGCTGCATCGCGAGCTTTTAGAGGGCTCGATTGGGCGGGAGCTGTCCTGGGAAAACACCGTCGAAGACCTGGCATTGCAGAATGTACAGGCCCGACTTCGGGGTTCGATGATCTGGATGCTGGCCAACTTGGACCAGGCCCTCCTCTTATCCACATCCAACAAATCAGAAGCAGCGGTGGGCTACACCACCATGGACGGGGACACCTCCGGTGGACTCTCACCGATTGCCGATGTGCCCAAATCACTGGTGATGTTGTGGCTGAGCTGGGCGCGAGACTTCCACAACTACAGCTGCCTCGACCCCATCGAAGCCCTGGAGCCCACAGCCGAACTGCGGCCTCCAGAACAGTCCCAGACCGACGAAGACGACCTGATGCCCTTCGAGGTGCTCGACACCCTGCTCTACCACTTTGTCGAGAAAGGCCAAGACCCCGTGGCTATCTTCGAGGCCCTCTGGCCCTCCATGCAGGACCGGTACAATCATCGACCAGACGCCTTCGCCAGCGACATCAAGCGATTCGTCAAGATGCTCTGTGGGGCCCAATGGAAGCGGGAGCGCTTCGCTATCAGCTTCCGGGTCAGCGCATTCGATCTCGACCCCAAGACCGGCTTCCGCTTTCCCGCCGTTCAAGCTCCATTCACCGAAGAGTTAGCTGACCTCGACGCCCACGTCGCAAACCTGGCCCAGGAGACCTGATGCTGCGCACCCTCCCCTTGCTGTTTCTACTCGGCTGCAATCGAGGGCTCGACACACTGCCCGGCGACACGGCGGATACCGGCACCCCTGTCGAAGAAACCGGAGACCCCAACAGCACCCCTCTTCCCGGTTGGGGCGCCATCAACGGCGACTGTGATGTGCTGGGAGAACAGGAGCTTGTCGGTGCTGAGCCCGCCATGTTCGGTAACATCCTGGACCTAGAATCCGGCGAGCCGGACCCCAGTGACCTCACGGCCGGTGGCCAGGAGATTCTCTCAGACGGCAACGCGGGGGGCTCATCCATCTACTCCGAAATCTTTGCCTACGAGGTTCTGGCCCGCTGCGAGTTTGCAGAGCTGGTAAAGACCGAGAACGAGATCAACTACCAAGACCCCAATGGAAAGAAGACCGACCTGATCGTGAGCATAGACAACGTACCCATCGGTGTCTCAGTCACCCGCGCTGTGGGGTGGCCTCAAGAAGACCCTTGGACCCCGGGCCAAGCCCTGGAGCTCTTGGAAGACAAGTTCCAGGACATCCAAGACAGCAGCGCCAATGTGACCAACGCCGACGCCTGGGCCAAGCAGATCCTCCACGTGATCGCGTTTTCCGCAGGCCATGGCGACTCGCTATCCCAAGCCTACAACCAGAGCGTGAGCACCGACTCCGAGCTGGTCCGAGATACCCTGCTAATGGTCACCGTGACCGACGGCGACGACGCATTCCTCTACTGAGGCATACACCCGGTTGAACAGAGACTTGAAGGAGAAGCCATGAGCGAGAAGACATACGAGATGCTGTGGGACTGTGGGTTCTGCGGAGCCACCAAGTGGCTCGGAAAGAGCCATCGGCACTGCCCTTCCTGCGGAGCACCTCAAGATGCCGATGCTCGCTACTTTCCAGAAGACGATGCCGACCGAGTCGCCGTAGAAGACCACGAGTTCGTAGGTGCCGACTGGAAGTGCGGAGCCTGCGAGCGCCCCAACGCAACAGTGGCCGAGTTCTGCGGTTCCTGTGGCAGCCCCAAAGACGGCAACGCCCAGGTCAACCTCCAGTCCGACTCCCCCCCACAAGCGCCGGCGGCGCCAGCGGAAGAACCCGAAAGTTCGACCCCATGGAAGCTCATCGGCCTCGCTGTGGCTGTGCTGGCCGTAGGCTTTCTGGCCGTGTTCTTTCTCTGGACGGAGCAGAAGGGAGTCGAGGTCGTCAGCCACAGCTGGGAGCGCAGCATCGAGATTGAAGAGTACAAGACCGTTCAGGATGGGGCCTGGAAAGAACAGGTTCCCCGAAAGGCCTACAACCTCCAGTGCGCCCAAAAGGAGAAAAGCAAGAAGAAGGTAGAAGACGGACAAGACTGCAAGATGGTCAAGCAAGACAAGGGCGATGGCACCTTCACCGAAAGAGAGGAATGCACCACCCGCTACAAAGAAGTGCCTGTCTATGGTGAATACTGCCGCTACAGCATCGAAAAGTGGGTGGTTACCTCTACCCCAACGACCCAGAGCAACGACCTGGAGCCCGCCTGGCCAATCATTCAGATCGAGGAGTGCGCCATCGAAAGCCGTGGCTGCAAGCGCACGGGCGCAAGACGAGCGACCTACACCGTGGGGCTGGCCGACGACGATGGGGAAAAACACGCCTGTGAGTACGAGGAAGACAAGTGGTCCTCCATGCAAGACGGCTCACGCTGGACTGCGGAGTTCCGAAAAGTAGGTGGCTCAATCGCCTGCGACTCTTTGATGGCATTGTAGAAAGCCGTCACGCGCCGCCCTACGATTCAATAGGGGTTGCAGGGACTCCAATCTGGCTGTGCCGCATCCAGTTCCACCACCTTGGGACGCAGCAGCCCCCAGAGTTCCGCCACTCTTGGGTTCTGCAGGTCGTAGAGATTGTTGAGCTCCTGGGGGTCAGCCTCAAGATCAAAGTACTGCGGGGACATACATCCCCATGGAAAGATCAGCTTGTCCGTCGTGGTCGTGACTGACTGGATAGTCGCCGGCCGACGATAGACCGTATGGAACTGGGGCAGGTCTGATTCCAGGTCTACCACTCTTCCCGTGAACTGCTGTTCGGTTTCTATTCCCATCAAGGCCAACGATGTCGGCACCACATCGAGCAGTGAGGTCGCCGTCTCCACCTTTGCCGGCTTGAGGTTGCCCGGCTGGTAGAAGGCCGCAACCGCCCCGATCATCTCGTCGTACAACGAACTGCCATGGCCCCATCCAAACGAGTAATCTCCACGACGCTGATCGAACGCTTCACCATGGTCGGTAAAGAACACTACCAGGGTGTCCCGACCCGGCCCGGCCTCCAAGGCATCCAGAAGGCGCCCAATCTCTTGGTCCACATGACGGATCTCGCTTTCGTATCGAGCTTTGATATGCGCCATGCACGCTTCTCGTTGGGGTTCCGAGTAGTCGTAGTAGCTGTTGTTGATCATGACGTAGGTTTGATCTCGATTATCCAGGCTGGACACAAACTCTGATGGGCAACCCTCCATCTCAAACGAATCATTGTTGAAATAAGGCATGTGCGGATCGAAATAGTGCACATGGAAAAACCAGGGCGTGTCCCCCGACTGTGCACCCATCAACTCCAGCACCTTGTCCGTGAGCTCTTTCGTGTTGTCTGGACTCACGGCGCCGTATTTGTACTCTACATCATGCCCCGTAGCCAGCCCAAAGGCTTCACTGATGTACCACTGGGCCGTCACCAGGCCTGTATTGAAGCCTTCAGCTTTGAGATAAGAAGCCATTCCGGGAAACTCTCCCTGGAACAGCCCATCCACCTCTCCGTCCATGTTGACGTAGGGCCAGGTTTGCAATGCGGCCTGACTCTGACCTGAGAGTGAGCACAAGAAGGACGGCATGGTCCACCCCGCACACGCCCTGTTCTTGCTGAGCAGGACACCACCCTCCAAGATCCGATCGATGTTGGGTGTGATGACGGCGTTTGTGTAGCCGACTGCGTTGTAGTAATCCCAGCGGAGGGTATCCACGGTAATCCACAGCATGTTCTTCGGGCGCCTGCCCTGCTCCAGAATCAACGCACTGGAAACCTCGATTGGGGGCCCATTCTGAGTGCCGGCTGTATCTCTCCCAGACCATCCAGACTCCAGAGATTCTGTGTTCTTGTCGGGAACAGCCGTCCGTTCGCAGCCAAAGGCAAGAAAAAACGGGACAATCAACATAGTTTGAAGCAATTTCATCCGCGCACCATGTCCCCAGGTTTAGCGCCCTTCAATAATTGCTGCTGCCCCCAATAGGTCAATCAACTCAGCACCATGTGCTCCATCGGGCGACCCTCCAGATAGGCCGCTACCGCTTGGGTGACTTCTCCGGCAACCGCCATCCCCAACGAGCGGTGATAGCCAGCCGAATGGGGCGTGAGGAGCACGCGCGGCCTTGCTGCGAGTTCCGCCAACCGGGGCCATGGCTCTCGAGGAAACACATCCAGCGCCACACCTCCGAGGTGCGTTGTCTCCATCAACGCCTCCATATCGACACAAGCCCCTCGGGCCGTGTTGATCAAGATGGAACCCTCGGCCATCTCCGCCAACACATCGGCATCGACCAGGTTCCGGGAAGACTCGTTCAAGGAACAATGCAGCGTAATGAGGTCGCTGGAGGCCACCAGCTCTTCAAAGGACACCGTGGCCGGCCGCGCCGGATCACACACCACGACCTCCGCTCCGAGTGCCTCCCAGACCTTCGCCGCTCGACTCCCAATGACGCCTAGGCCCACAATGCCCACCCCCATGCCTCGCACGATGGCCGAGGCCCGAGCCGGCAGCTCCCCGCGGGCCCAGACTCCCGCTACGGCCTGCCGGTGGAGGTCGGGCAGGTCTCTGAGCAGCGCAAGGCCCATCCCTACCGAGGTGTCCACCACCGCATCCGCACGCGCCCGTGGGCAACGAGCGACAAGAATATCTCGCGCCCGGGCCGCTCCCACATCCACGTGGTCGTGGCCAGAGGTCGTCGTCACCACCAGCCTTAGGGACCGAGCACTTTGCAGGAGCGGCTCGTCCACACGGACTCCCGAGGTGACCACAAGTACCTCAACTCCTTCCAGCTCGGGCGCCTGTCCCTCGTGACGCAGCATCACGACTCCAAGCTCCGAGAGCGCTCTCTGCTCCAGGGCCAATGAAGCATCGGTTTCGTAGGCGGAACGCCCCCATCGCAGCAACCGGGTCACGACAACTCCACCCTTCCGGCAAGCTCAATGCAAGCTGCCTTGTCCAATCGGGCCACCTCCGGCCGCGAAGCAGCATGAGCCCCACAGGCCATGGCGAACGCCACGGCCTCATCCATCGGCCGCTCGTGCATATGCAGCAGGCCTGCACAGAGTGCGTCACCGCAACCCACCGTGTGCACGACATCCACTGCAGGTGGGAGAGCCATCACCTGCCGCCCTCCCATGGAAAACGCAGCCGCCCCCCCCTCGTCGGTCACCACAGCTTCTTGAGCACCTCGACCCACCAGGTCTTGAACCGCGTGCTCTACATCTTCCGTTCCCAAAGTGAAGCGGCACTCCTTGAGATTGGGTTTCGCGAGATGCACGCCTCCTCCAGCCAGTGAGTCCAAGAGCGCATGCCCATGGGAATCCAGAACCACCTGGGCATCCAGACCACAAAGCCTCGGGTACAGATCCGTGCGTGATGTGCTCCCACCCACGACCAAAAAACGGGCGGGAAGAAGAGACTTCACAAGCGCCACAATGGCGTCGGCCTCCGCGTCTGAAATGGCCGGTGCCGGCCCATAAACAGTCGACGTGCGCCCACCGCCGAAGACCGTGAACCCCCGGCGAGATTCCTGAGACAGCCGAACATGCCGTGACTCCAGGTGCTCCGCTTCCAATCGCTCCAGGATTTCCTGACCAGTGCTGCCCCCCGTGGCCACCACTGCCACAACCTCTTCTCCCAAATCCCGCAGTGCACGAGCCACATTCAAGGGTTTTCCAGACGCAACTACGGAAGCCGCAGACTCCGGGCGATGGGTCTCTCCCGCGGCGAATCCTGGCACCTCGTGGAACTGCTCAATCATCGGATTTACGGTCACGGTCACAATCACGTTGGCATCCTATCGCGGCGCCTCAGAAAGACATTGCTGATCAGGCCTTGTGAGCACAAGGTGTCACGTTATGGATTGTGTAGAAAGACGCCGGAGCACCCCACATGAGCGCAACCGAATTCACTATCGACCACCGTGACATTTCATTTGTCCTGTTTGAGCAACTCTGTATTCAAGAGGAGTTCAAGGACATCGAACGATTCCAGGAGTTCGACCAGGAGCTCTACCAGACCCTCGTCGATGAAGCCGGAAAGCTGGCCACCGATGTCTACGCTCCCCTCAACAAGCTGGGTGACGAGACCGGCTGCACCCTCGATGATGCGGGAAACGTCACCGCTCCCGAAGGGTTCAGAGAAGCCTTCCATGCTCTCGGAGAAGGCGGATGGATCGGGCTCACCGCCAGTCCTGAACATGGCGGCACCGGCGCTCCGGCTGCAATCGGGGTCTGCTTGGGCGAGCTGATGCTCGGTGCGAACAGCGCACTAACCATGTTCTCCGGCCTCACCCGGGGAGTCGCCAATCTACTCGTAAGGTTCGGCAGCGATGCGCTCAAAGAGTTGGCCGTCGAAAAACTGTACAGCGGCCAGTGGGGCGGGACCATGTGCCTGACGGAGTCCGGTGCAGGCACCGATGTCGGCGAGAACCGCTGCAAAGCCACTCGCACAGATGAGCCCGGGGTGTACCACCTCGAGGGAGAAAAGATCTTCATCACCTGTGCCGATCACGACTTCACCGAGAACATCCTGCACCTGGTGCTGGCTCGCACTCCTGATGCTCCCAAGGGAACCAAGGGGCTCTCTCTCTTTCTGGCGCCAAAGTTCAACTTTGAGGACGGCTCAAGAAACGGGGCATTCGTCGTGGGCATCGAAGAGAAGATGGGCATTCACGCCAGCCCCACCTGCACGCTGTCCCTGGGAGCGGACGGTCCTTGTCGAGCTCACCTCATCGCCAATGAAGGCGATGGCATGCAGATCATGTTCACCCTGATGAACGAAGCCCGAATCGGCGTCGGCATTCAGGGGCTGGCCAATGCATCGGCCGCCTATCTAAACGCCTTGTCCTACGCCAAAGACCGCATCCAAGGAGCCAAGGTCGAAAACTGGAAGGACGCCAATGCACCCCGGGGAGCCATTGTGGAGCACCCCGATGTGAGGCGCATGCTGCTCTGGATGAAGTCCCACACCGAGGCAATGCGCTCGCTGCTCTACACCATGGCGGCCCGCTACGACCTCTCCGAGTACGCCGATGACGAGGAGCGAGCGGCACACAACACCCGCTTGTTGGAGCTGCTCACACCCATCTGCAAAGCGCACTGCACAGACACTGGATTCCAAGTCACGGTCACCGCTCTCCAGACCTTTGGAGGAGCGGGCTACATCCGCGAGTACCCCGTCGAGCAGCACCTCAGAGACAACAAGATCGCCTCCATCTACGAGGGAACCAACGGCGTGCAGGCCATGGACCTCTTGGGACGAAAGATGCGCCTGGAGGGCGGCCAGATCTTCATGCACTGGATGGAGGACATCAACAAAGAAATCGAAAAGGCACGGGGCTTGGGATTCGATGACGAGATCGCAACTCTGGAGAAGGCAAGAGACGCCCTGGCCGCTGCTGCAATGCACTTGGGCGGGCTGGGTATGGCGGGGAACCTCGACGGCGCCCTGGTATACGCCACATCGTTCCTCACCCTGTTCGGTACTGTCGTTCTGGGACAGCACAGCCTGCAGCAGGCCCGAGTCGCGACCCAAGCCATGACCGCGAACAACGACCTCTCCGAGTCCGACCGGCGCTTCTACCAAGGAAAGGTGCTCAACCTGAAGTTCTACGCCGCGAACGTTCTTCCCGGCGCAATCGCCCTCTCAAAGACCATTCGGTCGGGCGACGAGACTCCCATGGACGATGCTCTATTCGGGTAGAGTTCAAGTATGAACGCAAGCTTGAAGGCAGCGCTTGTCATCCTGTGCGCAATCTTTTGGGTTGCATGCAGTGACAGTTCTCGCTGCTCGGAACCCTGCTCAACACTCTATGGCGCCGAGGAAGACCAGTGCTATCTGCAGCGGCCAGGTCAGAGTTCCACCGACCTGTTTGAGTACTGCAAAGCCGAGTGCATGGAGGCATTGGCCATGCCTGGGGAGGTTGGCAGCTACTACCCCTACGAGAAAGAACATTCAGCCGCGAGTATCGACCTGAAAAACAGTGCTCAGGCCGAACTATGGATGCAGTGTATTAGCGAAACCGACTGTGAGCGCCTGAACAATGGCTACTGCGCTCCGGTTTGGTGAGGCCTCAGGGGCTGCCCGATTCCCCAGTGGTAACCGTGAGCGGACCCTCAATATTGTCGTCCTCATTGCTCTCATCAATCTCGGTCAATGAATCGAGCGTGGCCCAGGACCAGCAGTAGTAGCAATCCTGCTCCACCTCAAACTCCACATAGGCTGTTGAGCCCGCCGCAAGTGACTCCACCCGCTCGAACTGGTCTCCGTTCTCTGAAATCGCGGGTGCTGTCGTGCGATCGTAGAACAAATCCACATAGAAACCATCCGCATCTACACCGCCTGCGTTGTAGACATCAATCCAGTAGTAGATGACTCCCTCGATATCGAACGCATTGAAATAGGTGACTTGAAGATTGGGCTGCCCGCCCGCACTCGAACCCACGGTCACGCTGGTATTTGCAGTGTTGTTGGTGGTGTCACTCTCTTCGACGAAACCGTCGGTATCGGCGATCGCCCACACCGTATGAGAGCCTTCACTTGCATCGCGCGTGAAGGTGACCGTATCCGTCTCGTTGGGACCCACATAGGAGACGTAGGCAAACGTGTCGCCCAAATCACCCACCTGCGGGTTGTTCAACGGGTCCACAAAGAGGTCCACCCAGAAGTTCGAAGCTCCGGCCGACCCTCGGTTCTTGACGGTGGCAGTCACCGTGAAATCACTCTCTCCCCCCTCTGCGGTCAGCCCCGAGATCAACAAGTCGGGCTGCGCTCCGGCCACAACTTCCACAGTGACGTCTTCCGAGGAAAGACCTTCCAGATCTGCATGAATGGTGGTGGTTCCAACTCCCGCAGCCGTCAGCAGACCACCCGCTTCAATCTGGGCGACCGTGCCATCATCGGTAATCCAGCGTGCCTGCGCCGCCGCATCGCCCCGAGAACCATCCGACCAGGCCGCCTCTGCCTCCAGCTGAATCGTCTGTCCCAACTCCACTACCAGCGACTCTGGGCGCACCGTAACTCCGAGCAGTTGAGCATCGGTCACCAAAACATTGGTCGGTACCGAGGTCACTCCCTGCAGGCTTGCGGTCACAACCGACTGGCCCACCGCCACGCCGCTGATGGAGCCTTCCTGATCGAAGCTGTTGCTCACCTCGACAAAGGCCCGCTTGCTGCTGTGCCATGCAACCAGGTGGGTCAACTCCATTGTGCTTCTATCCGCGAACATCCCCGTGGCGCGAAGCTGTCCTTCTCCACCCACATTGAGAACGACTTCCTCAGGAGTCACATAGATCCCCAGGAGTTCACCCGGCAAGCCGGTGTCATCACCACCATCTTTGCCCAGGCCATCGCCTGTGCAGCCGCCAGCCAAGAACGCGGCTAGAGCCGCAAATAGTGCGTGTCGCATCATCTACTCCCTTTGAAAGGAATCACCGATTACATCCAGCAGAGTGCCGTACTCCACAAACGGATTTTCACTGTTTCCTGAGCTTCCCATCATGGCGTTATCGTAGGGAATCCAGGCAAAATCAGGATGAGACTTTTCATCGTCCCAGGTGCCTTCGAGTACAAGTCCATCTGCATCCGTGACCAGCGTATAGCCATAGGTCTTGTCGAACCCTTTCGGATCTCCGGTATCCACCCAAGTCGCCGACACTCCATCTGTAGTGAAGGTCACTGTAGCATCGACCTCAAACGTCCGTCGGAATGGGGTCACCGAGATCAAGCTCTCCACACTGGAAAACACGCCAACGGAGATACCGTGGACCTTCTTGATTTCTTCGATGGCCTGAAACGGCCCGTTGGCTTCGCGGTGTTCAATGATGGCGCGACCACGCGCATCACCAATGTCTGGCAGCGTCGCCAGGGTCTCAAGGTCCGCCGTGTTGATGTTGATCAGCGCCTCGGCACCTTCTGGCGTGACCTCGCTGATGTCGACGCTTGCACCCCAGACCGGAAAGTTCCAAACCTGTTCCGTCGCAGTGGTATCGAACACCATCGGGACGCCCATCTCACCCAGATAGAAGCTCACCAACTTGTGAAAAGCTGCCGGGCTGAGATCGCTGACATCGTCGTCCTCATCGTTGTAGCGCTCTCCGTAGAAATGACTGGCCGTGGAGTAGTGCGCCTCGGAGAGCAGCCCCTTGATGTCGCCAGTCTGGAACTCAATCTCGGAGTCACCCACCTCAACCATGACCGACTCAGTAGGCTCATTGGTCAGAATGGCAGCAGCCGCCCAACCATTGCAGTGTCCCCACCAGCCTTCACCGCCTGGATTGTAGGAGTTCAGGATCTCCCAGGCCGACGTATAGAAAGGATTCCAGCTGCTGTCGCTGTCCTGGAGGTAGAGCACAAGCCCATACTTGTCCATGGGGGAGAGGTCATTGAGGGCATAGGACCAGCCATCCACATGCTTCATCTCACCATTCTTGATGGTGATTCGACCCCCATCGAAATCCTGACGCAGAGTGTCGTAGAACTTCTTTAGTGCGGTAACGAGGTCCTTCTGATTCGTACGATATTCCTCGATTTTCTCGTCGTAGTCCTCTTCGTCGCCTTCCATGTCTCGAACGACTTCTGACAACTCGTCCATCTTCAGCTTGAAGACATCGATCTCCTCGCGGACCCGCTCCGAGAACGTGGCTCGTGACTGACCATCGATGTTGTATCCAAAGATCAGCTCCCCTTTCTTGGTGGGCCACCAATAGCCGGCCCATGGCCGATAGCCTTCATAGGCCGCGACCTCCATGCCCTCGGCCATGGTTTCTTCATCGAGACTCAACGCCTCGTCAATATCGATCGAGCTACGCAATGCGGCACGATAGTCAAAGTCTTCCGGAGGCTCGGGCAGGTAAAACCGCATCTCTGCGCTTTTGGCCGAGACCTCTTCCGCAGAAAGCAGATGGCTCTCGACGTTCTCAGCCAGGGTCTCTAC